>JBFWYV010000250.1:0-7508 GCA_050186055.1 Hyphomicrobiaceae bacterium
CGCCGCTGCATCGATGCCCAGGATCCGGCCGATGGCTTCGTCGCCGAAATTCTCCAATGAGCTGAGCAGAAACGCCTGTCGCGCGAACTGCGGCAACTGCGCAAGCCTGCGCAACATGTCCATCTCCGGCTCGATGGAAATGGAAATGGCTCGAATATGGTCGCCGACAGGACCGTTCCAGATTTGCGAGAACGCGCGATACAGCAACTCGCGCTCCGTTTCCTCGCGACAACCGGCAAGACCCTTGAGCGACTTGACCGTCGCGAGCACCGCGACATCGCCCGCCCGCTGCGAGCCTGAAAGCGCCCGCGCATAACGGCGCAGGAACGGCAAATGCTCATTGAGATGAAGAGGCTCGCCCACCTTGCCTGATCCTTTGTTGAGACCGGCAGCCATTGGCAGCAAAACCTATTCATAAGGACTTAACAGACAATTGCAGGCATTGGCGCAAATTCGGACCAGCGGCGTTGACCGGACCTGAGGGTTCCTGCCCTGTTGGCGATTGTCCGGGAATTGGATCCTCGCACCTCCGGAGGATACGCCACAATTTGAAACGGGATGCCGCCCCTATATTATGACTGTCTGTCGGGCGGCTGCGAAGCTGCTCCAGCCGGGAGTAAAGGCGCATGTCCGAAAACCCGCACGCAGGGGCAACACGGCGACAGGCGTTGCGCTGGCTGGCCACGGGGTCCATGGCAGGCACGCTTCGGCCGTGGGGACAAACTGCTCTGGCCCAGACCAAACCCCCATCCGGGCGGACTCCGGACGAGCGCAAGTCTGCCCAGGATGTCGACCTTCAGCTCCTTTTGGCGATCGATGCATCAGGCAGCGTCAACTGGACACGTTTCGGCCTCCAGAAACAGGGCTACGTCGATGCGTTTGCGGACCATCGCGTACTGGATGCGATCCGCTCCGGCCCGGTCGGCGCCATCGCTGTCATGATGTACCAATGGACTGGTCCATCGATGCAGGCCAACGTCGTTCCATGGACGCGCATCAACGACGAAAATTCGATCATGGCGTTCTCGGCCGCCATCAAGGCCAGCGAGCGCAATCTGTTCGGCGGCGGAACGTCGGTGAGCGGAGCCATCGACTACGGCACCACCCAGTTTCCAACAAGTCCGTTCAGCGGCGGCCGGCGCGTCATCGACGTTTCCGGCGACGGCTCCAACAATCGCGGCCGTGCTGCCGATGCAGCACGTGACGATGCCGTCGCCAGGGGCATAAATATCAACGGACTGCCGATACTCGAAGTCGAACCCTATCTGGAGGAATATTACCGGGACAACGTGATCGGGGGCCCTGGCGCCTTTGTGGTCGCCGCAGCGACCTTCGCAGATTTCGGAACGGCAATACTGCGCAAGCTCATTCTGGAAATTGCCGGGCGGACACCGCAACAGGCCGGCTCACGCGGCGGCCGAAGGCACGTCCCTTACTCGTCCTTGTAATAGCCGCTCCACAGTTCGGCTGGAATGTCGCTCTCGTGCCAGACGCCCGGCAGAATGCCCCGACGCATCGATCGTCCCCGCAGAGCCTTGACTCCGGCGTCCGAGAGCACCGTACGCTGAGAAAGGCGCAAACCCCACTCGCACAACACCGCATCGAGTCGGCTGCATTCCCCTGCAAATGCCGGGTTCGCTCCAAGATCGACCAGCTCCTGAGGATCTTGCTCCAGATCGAACAACATCGGCCTGAAGCCCAAGGCACGCACGTATTTCCAGCGCTTGTCCGCGACCATGAACAGCCGCGCCTCGCCCGGCCCGCGTCCGAGCTTCACCACGGTCGGCGACACCGAGTAGTCGTATTCGCTGATCACGTGCGTCCGCCACGATCGGGGCTGCTCGCCCCGCAGAAACGGCATCAGCGAGCGGCCTTCCAGACGATGGGACTGTGTGCTGGCATCTCCGCCCATGGCTTCAATGAAAGTCGGCAGCAGATCGATGGCCTCGACGAGATCATCACACGTCCGGCCGCGCGCCGCATCGCTCTCCGGCGACGGGTCGCACACGATCAACGGAACCTTCACCGAGCAATCATGGAACATGTCCTTGTCGCCCATCCAGTGATCGCCGAGATAATCGCCGTGGTCCGATGTGAACACGATCAGCGTCGTATCCAGCAGTCCGCGCTCGCGCATCGCTCCGAACAGCCGCCCGAGTTGATCGTCGATCTGCTTGATCAGGCCCATGTAGACCGGGATCACCTCGCGTCTCACCTCGTCGCGCGCCATCGACCGGCCGAACGGCCGCTCCATGAACCCGGCGTGGACGGGATGCGTATCCTGCCGTTCTGCGTCCGAGCGAACAGCCGGCAGGACATGCTCCGGCCCGAACATGGAATTGTAGGGCGCCGGCGCGATATAGGGCCAATGCGGCTTGATGTAGGAGAGATGGAGACACCAGGGTGCATCGCCGGCCTCGGTCATGAAATCGATGGCGCGGCCCGTCATATAGGGCGTCTCGGAATCCTCCTCCTTCACCCGCGCCGGCTTGCCGGCATTGTGCATGGCCCAGCCGGACGCCAGCCTGTTGTCCTCCCCCTGCGCCGAGTTGGCCCAGTCATGCCACTGGTTGTCGCCCCCGTAGCCCTTGGCGGCAAGCCACGTATTGTAGCGCGGCGTCTCAGGATCATATCGGCCGTCTGGTCCCACTGCATGCAAGCCATCATCCCGCTCATAGGGCTCGAAGCCGCATTGGGACAGGAGAACCCCGATCACCGAGGCGGGATCGACGCCAAGCCGTTCCATCCCTTCCTTGTCGGCCTTCATGTGCGTTTTGCCGACAAGCGCCGTGCGCATCCCCAGCGGCCGCAGATAGTCTCCGATCGTCAGCTCGCCGACGCGCAGCGGAAAGCCATTCCACGCCGCACCATGCGATTGCACATACCGTCCGGTGTAAGTGGACATGCGCGACGCGCCGCAGACCGGACTCTGCACGTATGCCCGCGTGAATCGAACGCCGCGCGCCGCCAGCGCATCGATGTTCGGCGTTTGGAGATAAGGGTGCCCGGCGCACGACAAGTAGTCGAAGCGCAACTGATCGCACATGATGAAAAGGATATTCTTGGCGTGCCGTGTCATTTCCAAATGGCACCTGCCGGCTTGAATTTTCTCGCCCCGTCGTCGCCCGCGCACAAGCGAAGTTCCGCGGCACACGGCCATGACATGCCATCCGAACACGGGCGGCATGGCCCACGCAAGCATTGTCGCCGCGGATAAGAATTGAGGCGCTGCCATTGTGAATGGCTCGCGCCTCGGTCTGTCGGCATCCGCCTCACGGCGTCACACGCCGGCTTACTTCGCCAGCTCTTCCAGCTTGCCGAACTTCTCCGCCAGCAGATAGTAGAACGTAACGCGCTGCTTGTTCTTATCGTCCTTCATCTTCTCGCAGACGTCCTTCATCGCAGCATCGAGCGTGCCGTCTTCTCCCGCCACCGCCAGCTTCTTCTTGAGCCAGCTATCGCGCACGCGAGAGAGCTCCTCCTTGGATGAGCACGAGACCAGTGAGGCGTCCGCGCTCTTGAGTGCTATCCCGAGGTGTTTGACGATGCCGGCCACAGCCTTCTCGTTCGGGCTGGCAACATACCTCTTGAGATCGGTCGAGTAGTCGGTCATGGGCATCTCCGTTCCGTCCATGAGTGAGGCACATCGAACAGCGCACACGGAGCGCGCCGGTCGTTATCGGCCGATCATGCGGCCTTCGCATGACCTACCATGCGAATAATGCCCTTGTCACACGCACTTAGACCAGCGCGCTGGAGTTGCAGAGGCCCCTAAACCAAGCGTTGCGGACGTGCCGGCCCGTCCCCGTCAGCCCCGGCACTTGCCGGACACCCTCGACGACATGCTATGATTTATGGAGCATGAACTCAGACGCCGATGCCGACCCTGCCGCCCGCACCAGGATGCCCGGCGGCCGCCTCTCGATCGGCGCACCCCGCAACGCTTGGCGACACGCAAGCCAGGAGGAACCCGATGCAAACTGCCACTGATACTGCAAAGACGTCAGCCACCCACGATGTACTGAGCTCGGCCCGCGGCTGGGTCGCCCGCGACGGCAAGGTTGCGCTTGCCACCGTCGTGGATACCTGGGGCTCGGCCCCCGTGCCGGTCGGCGGGCAAATGGCCATCGCCGCCGATGGCAGCTTCGAGGGATCGGTTTCCGGCGGCTGCATCGAGGGCGAGGTGCTGACCGAAGCCGAGGAAATTCTCGAAAGCGGCAAGCCCGGCACGCTCGAGTTCGGCATTGCAGATGAGACCGCGTGGAGCGTCGGGCTTCCCTGCGGCGGCCGCATCAAGGTGTTCGTCGAGCGGCTGGAAAAGGACAAAGGCGGCCTGGCGCTGCTCGATAAGGCCGTCGCTGCCCGCAAGGACCGTAAGGGACTGGTGCTGCGCACACGGCTGGAGGACGGCCGCCGGCAGGTGTTCGAGCGCGGCGACAAGAACCTTCCAACCGATGTCTCGGCTCGCTTCTGGACGGGTCAAAGCAATCTGGAAGCGACGCCAGAAGGTGACGTATTCGTGCATGCCTTGGTGCCTCCGGCCAGAATCCTGGCCATCGGCGCCACGCACATCACCCAGCTGCTCAGCCAGATCGCCCGGATCGCCGGCTACGAGATCATCGTCATCGACCCGCGCACGGCCTTTGCGGCCCCGGAACGCTTCCCGGACATCACCGTCGTACCGGAATGGCCGCAGGACGCTCTCCCGCGCCTCGGCCTCGACAACTACACCGCGCTCGCGGTCCTCGCCCACGTGCAGCACATCGACGACGAAGCCCTGAAAGCGGCGCTGCGCTCCGAGTGCCTTTACATCGGCGCCCTGGGATCCTCGCGCAATCACGCCAAGCGCCGGGAACGCCTGAAGGAAGCCGGCTTCACCGACGCCGAACTGGCCCGTATCAAGGCCCCGATCGGCATCGACATCAGCGCCCAGGCCCCGGCCGAGATCGCCGTATCGGTGATGGCGGAGATCATCAGGGCGGTCCGCTCGCCCAAGGCACCCAAAGCCGCCTGAGGCAAGGCGCGTTGTCCCGATACCACAGGCGCGGCGCAAGGTAGCGGCACTGCACCGCAAGCGCCGTGCCTTCGCCAGGCTGGGGCTTGCGGTCACCTTCGGCAATGTGAGATGAGCCCTCGGGGTTCTTCACCGAAGGCGCTGACATGAGCCTGCTCGCTATCCCGTTTCCGCAGTTCGATCCCGTCGCGCTCTCGCTGGGACCGTTCACGGTCAAGTGGTACGGCCTTGCCTATATGGCCGGACTGCTGCTCGGCTGGCTCTACATCCGCCGCCTGCTCGGCGAACGGGACCTCTGGCTCGACTCCACCCCCCCGTTCGCGATCGCCAAGGTCGACGACCTCCTCCTGTATGTCACCCTGGGCGTGGTGATCGGAGGACGCCTCGGCCACGTTCTGTTCTACGAGCCTGCCCACTATTTCGCCAACCCGATCGAGATCATCCAGATCTGGAGAGGCGGCATGGCGTTCCACGGCGGGCTGCTCGGCACCGGCATCGCCATCCTGGCGTTTGCCCGCCGCAACGGCATCTCCATCTGGAGCGTCATGGATCTCGTGTCGGCTGCCGTCCCCTTCGGCCTGCTGTTCGGACGGCTTGCGAACTTCATCAATGGGGAAATCGTCGGTTCGAAAACATCGATGCCGTGGGGCATGATCTTCCCGGGCTGGGGGCCCGACCCGCGCCATCCCGCCATGCTGTATGAGGCCGCGCTCGAAGGGATCGCCTTGTTCCTCGTGCTCCGCTATTTCACGCACGCAAGACAATCGCTCAAGACCCCCGGTTTGACGACCGGCTGGTTCCTCATTTTCTACGGCGGCGTGCGCATTTTCTGCGAGCTGTTCAAGATCGTCGACTATCGGCTGTTCGTTTCCGACATACCGATCACCAAAGGCATGGTCTACTCGGTGCCGATGATCCTGCTCGGCGCGTGGTTCCTCCACCTCGCACGCAGCCGCGCAACGCTCCCGGTCTCACCGCGCGATGCCTGACGCTCGCCTTGCCAACTCCCCCGATAGTGGGAAAATCACCGATGGGGCCGAGACTACCTGTTCGTCAGCTTCAGCTCGATACGGCGGTTGCGTTGCAGCACCTCCGGACTGTCACCCGGTTCGAGCGGCCGGAACTCGCCATAGCCGGCCGCCACCAGCCGCTCCGGCGACACCCCGCGCGAGATCAGATACCGCACCACCGAGATCGCGCGCGCTGTCGACAACTCCCAGTTCGATGGAAACTGCGGCGAGTTGATCGGCCTGATATCCGTGTGCCCATCGACCTGCAAGGCCCAGTTGATCTCCTTCGGAATGGACCGCTCCAGCTCGACAATGGCTGTCGCCAGCTGATCGATCGCCTGCAGCCCCTCCGGCGTCATCGTTGCCTGACCCGAGGGAAACAGCACCTCTGACTGGAACACGAACCGGTCTCCGACCACGCGGATGTCCTTCCGGTTCTTCAGCAACTCGCGAAGGCGGCCGAAGAAATCCGAGCGGTAGCGCTGTAGCTCCTGCACCTGCCGCGCCAGAGCGGCGTTGAGCCGACTGCCGAGATCCCTGATCCGATCCTGCGCTGCCTGATCCTTTTTCTCGGAGGCCTCCAGTGCATCGTTGAGCGCTGCGATCTGCCGGCGCAGCGCCAGGAGCTGCTCGTTGAGGATGTCGACCTTGGTCAGCGCCTCTGCCGAAATCTTCTTCTGCTCGTCGAGTTCCGAGCCGAGATTCGAAATGCGCAGCCCCGCGCTCTTCGCATCCTGATCGCTTTTCGACGAAAGCCCCTGCAGCCGCGCATTATCCGCTCTGACACTCGCCAATGTAGCCTGCAGAAGCGACAGTTCGTCGGAAGCGGACTTTGATTTCGTCTTTTCCAGAGATAGCAGGTTCGTCAGTTCGCTGATCTGCCGGTTGAGCTTCCTGAGTGCATCGTCTTTGCCGCCCAGCTCCTGGCTGACGAAGTTATGCGCCAGCATGAAGATCGTCAGCAGGAACATGAAGACCAGAAGCAGCGTCGACAGCATGTCGACGTATCCCGGCCAGAACTCTCCGTGCTCGGCTGACCTGCGCACGCGGGCCATGGCTCAGCTCCTCCTGGCCGGGAGCTTGGCTGCCAGATCCTTCAGTGCCGTCGCCACCTCTTGGTTTTGCGTCGCCTGCTCGTCCACCCATTGCCGCACGATATTCTGCTCGGCGCGCATCTGATTGACGAGCTGGCTGACCCCGCTGGCAAGCTCCTGCATGGTCTCGTTGGCCACGCCGGCCCCGTCGCCGGATCCGGTAAGACGATCGGAGATCTCAGCGATGCCGCGCTGCACCTCGAACAGGGCGCCGTAAAGCTGCCGGTTGATATCGCTCCCGCTCGTGGTGTCGCCCGGTGTAAGCTCGGTGATTCCCGACAGCCACTCCTCGAGCTCGTTATAGAACCGGTTGTGCGCATGGCTGGCCTGCAGCTCGAGAAAGCCGAGCACCAGCGATCCCGACAGACCCAGCAGCGACGACGAGAACGC
>JBFWYV010000251.1:0-7443 GCA_050186055.1 Hyphomicrobiaceae bacterium
CTGCCAGCATGACGCCGAAGTAGATGTGGAACTCGGCCAGCATGTACCTTTTGCCGTTCGTCTGCGCGGCACAAAGCCCTGCCTCCCCGGGCGCAAGGCTGTGGACGGCTGCTCTTGTTTACACGTTCGGACCGTGGATATGGAATGAATCGGGGTGCGCGGAAAGCGCGCGCGGCGTCCCGGGCCTTCACATTATCGGCATGAGAGGCGCGCCAGGACGGCCGGTATCTCCGACAGGTGCGCGACCAGAGCGTCCGCGCCAAGCTCGGCCGGCGGTATCGTCGTGTATCCGAAGCTGACAGCGATGGAGCGGACGCGGGCGGCGCGTGCCGCGGTGATGTCGGCGGCGCTGTCTCCGATCATGACGGCGTCCGAGGGATCGGCGTCGAGCCAGTCGAGCGCCGCGAGCAGCATGGCGGGATCCGGCTTGCGCGGAAGAGCCGGCGTTTCGCCGACAACCGCCTCGAACCAGGAGGACAGTTCAAGCTCGTCGAGGACCCGGATGGTAACGGCAGCCGGCTTGTTGGTGCAGATCGCCAGCCTCGCACCGGCGCCGGCGAGATGGCTCAATAGTTCCCGGCCTCCGGGAAAGACCCGGCTGCGTCCGGCGCCGATCTCGGCGTAGCGCCGGATAAAATGGGCATGGAGCCGATCGGCGAGAGCGATGTCGCCGGCGCGATCGAGACGCAGGAGTGCGCGTTCGACCAACACCCGGGCGCCAGCGCCGATCATGGTCGTAACGGTTGGCTCGTCGAACGGCGGCAGGCCGGCTTCCGCCAAAGCCTCGTTGAGGATATCGGCAATGTCGCCGGCGCTGTCGATCAGCGTCCCGTCGAGGTCGAACACGACGGCGCGAGGCCAGCGCATCCGCGCCGAGACTTCAGCCACGGGCGAGCGCCACCACGCCCGGCAGCTCCCTGCCCTCCAGCCATTCGAGGAAGGCGCCCCCGGCGGTCGAGACGTAGGTGAAGTCACCGGTGACGCCGGCGGCATTGAGGGCGGCGACGGTATCCCCGCCGCCGGCGACCGATACGAGCTTGCCGGCCTTGGTCAATTCGGCGGCTTGCCGGGCGAGCGCGAAGGTCCCCTTGCCGAATGGGGGAATTTCGAAGGCGCCTAACGGGCCGTTCCACAACAGTGTGCGGCAGCCGGTGAGGACACCGCTGAGACAGGCGACGGATTTGGGACCGACGTCGAGAATCATGGTCCCGTCGGGAACGGCCGCGATATCGACCACCTGGGAGGGGACGCCGGGCTTGAACTCGCAGGCGACGACCGCGTCCACGGGAAGGACGATGTCGCGGCCCTTCGTCTTTGCGGCCGCGAGAATGTCGCGGGCCGTTGCCAGGAAATCGGGCTCGGACAGCGACTTGGCGACGTCGACACCCTGCGCCTGCAGGAACGTGTTGGCCATCCCGCCGCCGATGATCAACTTGTCGACCTTGTTGAGGAGATTGTCGAGCACAGGGATCTTGGTGGAGACCTTGGCGCCGCCGACGACGGCCGCGGTCGGGCGCTGAGGCGCTTCGAGCGCGGTCCGGAGCGCGTCGATCTCCTGCATCATCAGCGGGCCGGCGTAGGCGGGAAGGACGTGGGCCAGGCCCTCGGTCGAGGCATGCGCGCGGTGGGCGGCGGAGAATGCATCGCCGACATAGATGTCGCCCAGTTTGGCCAACTCCGCCACGAATGCGGGGTCGTTGTTCTCTTCGCCGGCATGAAAGCGGGTGTTCTCGAGCACGGCTATGCCGCCGTCAGGCAGAGCCGAGACGACGGCGGCGGCAGCGGGTCCGATGCAGTCTTCGGCAAAGGCAACCGGCTTGCCGAGCAGCTTGCCCAGGACCTCGGACACCGGGCGCAGCGACTGGCTGAGGTCGCGGCCTTTGGGGCGCCCGAAATGGGAGATGACGATCACTTTCGCGCCGTGTGCCGAGAGCTCCTTGAGGCCATCAACGATCCGTTCCAGCCGGGTCGCATCGGAAACGTTGCCGTCCTTGACCGGAACGTTGAGGTCGGCTCGCACGATGACGCGCTTGGAGCGGACGTCTGCGGCTGAGATCGGCTTCAAATTGTCGAGGTTCATCGGCGGGCTCGCATTCGGGTGGCTGCTCCGCGTCTATCCGGGAAGCGGGCGAAGTTCAAGCTGGCGTCTCGGCCGGGCTGGAGACGTCCTCGCCAATCCTGCAAGATCTGGAGACCGACGCAAGGGCCCGGTGTGAGGGCTGAGAGGAGGTGAGGAACGAAGCCCACGAAAGACCGTCATGGCCGCGCCGGGACGACGTGGGAACGTCGGTCCGGGAAACGGCGGCCATCCACGTGGCGTGTCGCGAGCGCTGAGCAAGCGGAGACTTGCCGTAGGCGGCCGCCGCCGCGGCCGTGACGACGGTGGGGAGACGAAGTCTCAACCACGCGGTGGCGGTCCCGAGGTGATTGCGAAAGGGGTGTTGCAGGATCTGGGGAAGGAGGGCCGGGCGGCAAGCCGGCTGCTGCAGGGTATTCGGCTGCCGCCCAGCTTCGCCGGTAGGACCCCCGGGGGATGGAGGAGGAGGACGGGGTCCTCGGGCGATCGGGACAGTTCGACTTGGTTCGTTCTTGGATCGATTGGGCCCGGAGGGGGAACGGTGCCGTGTCGATCGATGTGATGACTATGCCGGCTTTCGACTGGAAAGTTCAGGCAGCCGGTACGCAGGATGCGGAATGTCTCGATAGCGGGCGATTTTCTCGACGATTGACAGGGAGCACGGGGTGCACATTCCGGCATTTTCCGATAGGTTCGGCCTGCATTGGGACGGAGGGTGCGTTTGATGGCGGCGCCAGAGCGAAATGCGGGGCTCGCCCGCATCAAGACGGCCATGATCGAGAAGAAAATGACGCAGGCCGAGCTGGCTGACGCGGCCGACTGCCATGAGAAGACGATCCAGAACCTGATGAGCGGCCGCTCGGTCCGTGATCAGACGCTATTCGACGTATGCATGGTGCTGGGCCTCGACTTCGACGAGGTCAAAGTGGATTGGGCCGGCCAGCCCGCCAGCCGCGACGAGCCGGGGCGCCCGGCCGCCAGCAAGGAGGTGGCGCCGGTCTACATGGGGGCCTACACGCGGGCGGCCGTCGATCACTACATCGGAAGCTATCTGACGGTGCGCCCATCGTTTTCCCTGCCGGGGGGTGTCGTGGCCTACCGCACCGACATTACATGGGATGCCGACTGGCCCAGCCTGCTGTTCGAGGAGCGCGAGCGTCAGGATCCGGTCTATGCGCATCGCGGCCGTCTGTATGTGCCGGCGTCCTCGATGTTCATCCATCTGGTGTCGCTGACCAAGGGGGCGATGCGGATGGTGATCGTCTCGATGCAGGAGCGGACCGGACACATGCGGGGGCTGATCACCACGCTGAACAAGCAACAGGCGCATCTGGTGCCCGTCAGTACGCCGATCGTCTACGCGAAGCGCGCGACGTTCGACGATGTGACATTCGGTGAGATAGCGCCGGACCACGAGAGCTACGGCGCTTGCTCCTCGTTGCTCGCCGAGGCCGTCGAGGGCGGCTACGCCCGGCTGCTGTCGATCTGAGCGATGACGCTTTCAGGTCTGGCTCGGTGACGCCGGCAAGCTCGTCATGTGACCGGCCGCCCTGGTGCCGTCGCCTGAGCATCTCCGGCTCCGTCGCAGCGGGAGCAGATTCTCGATGAGCGCGAGGCGTGCATCCTCGGGCAGGCGGTCGAGGAACGGTGTCCAGACGGCTTCCAGCCGCCGGCGTCGGGCTGCGGTCCGCCGTCCGGTCAAGAATGCGGGCTCGGCCGGGCGAATGGTCTGGCCGCCGAGCCAGGCGAACGTGGCCTGCCAGACCTCCATCGGCGCGCGGCGATTGCGAGGTGCACGGAGCTGTGTGACCGAGGGCATGCCGGTCTCGCGTTCATGCTCGCAGATCTCCACGTTCGCGACGCTGCGGCCTTCGCGACGAATGCTGAATATGCGGACGGCGCGGTTCTCCAGCCGGTCGGCATAGCGGTCGAGACAATTGTCCATCGCCATCGCCTCGGCAATGAAATCATCTGCGGTGCGAAGCGCGACGAAGTCGAAGCCGAGCGCCTGGCCTTCCGCCAGCCATGTGTCGCGGATGCCGGCTCCCAGATGCACGTCGAGGTCGATGCGCTGGGTCCAAAGGCTTGCCTCCTGGCCGGCGCGGCGGGCGCCGATGCCCGGCTTCCAGCGTGGACCGAGCAGCGCATGGCCCCGCGTGCCCGGCTCGCCCGAATACCAGCACCAGGCCAAGGTCCTGAGAAAATTGATGCCGGTCGGAGATGGCGTCGTGCCGCGGTATTGCTGGGCAATCCACAGCGCCATGTCGGTTCGCCTGGTACACTGCGCGACGAGAATCCGGTCGAACCACGCACCGACGGCGGCTGGCTGATCGGGAACGAGCGATATCAGCCGGCTGGCGGTCACCGGATCGGCAGGCACATGCTGGAGCGGGCGCTGGAAGGCCTGGGCGGGAAGCCGGCGCAGCCAGATCGGGAGGCCGAGGATCGCAGCAGAGTCTTTCAGCGGACGTCCGCCGGCAACTGCCTGAACGGTGCTGCGCCGCTTGGACTCACTGCCGAAACCGGTCGCCAACGCAAACAAAAGACCGGGAAAACTGTCGGCCAGATCCTCGAGCTGCGGCGCGATCCTGGCGATCTCGGTCACCTTGGGGCGGATGCCGGCGGCAAAGCCTTCGAGCCGCTTCGAACTGCGTTCGGCGCCGGGCTCCGCCGCTTCGTTTCCGCATCGTGCCGCGCATGGAATCTCGCGGGGAGTGTGTCGCATGTGTCACTTCCTTTCAGGGAAATCGTTAATGCGACAAAGTGGCGAAAGCCGGGAGTTCATTTGCTGCACAACTCTACAGACAACTCAGCAAGTAGTTGAAATATATATTGTTCGTATCTGTCACCTTGTCGCCGCCATTGAAGCCGGGCGATTTGGCGCAGGTCGCGAATGCCGCGGTCGCCGGCCTTTCGGCGGACAACGGTCCAGCCAGCCCAAGCACCAGCTCCAAGCAGGAGCCTCGACCAGCGGGCGGGCCGACGATAACCGGTTCCGTCGTCGCACGGGATGGGCACCTGATTGCCCGTGTCGCGGCTATTTGCGGGTCGGCTGCAGGGCGGCCAGCGCGGTCCCGAACCCGTTGAGCGAGATCGGAATGCCGATCCCCTCCTCCTGGGTGCGATGAATGACGAGCAGGGCGGTCTTGCCGCTCGTCAGGCTGGACCGCAGCTTCTCGTCGATCTCGATCTGGGCCTGGCAGCCGAGCACAAAGCAGCGCGTGAATGGCGCCTCGCCCAGATACTTGCCGTCAATCTTCACCGCGAGATTGTGGGTGAGGAGGACGCCGAGAGGTGCGATGACGCGGAGGATCTGCTGGCCGTCGGCCAGCACTTGGACGTGGACGCTGACGCCGATGTCGTTGTTGCGCTCATCCGTCACGTCCTGCGTGATGGCGCACAACTCGTGCTTGGAGCCTGGCGGCTTCGTGCACTCATGCTTCCAGGCGCCATACTGGGCCTTGACGACGCTGCCGGGGCGCGGACTTGCGAGCGGACGCGCCGATGCGCTCTTGGACGCGCTCTGGGCTGCGACCTGCTGAGAGGCGAAAATGCAGGAGAGCGACAGGACAAGAACCTGCTTGAGCGACCACATGCCGTGCGCCACGCGACCTTACTCCCGCTTTGATCTGGAAAGACGGCGCAGCATGGCTGTGCCTTCGCGTGTTTTTCTGTCATGAACGAATCGGGCCGTTTTGGGACCGTTGCCGACGGCGGCCTCAGACGGTGAATGGTGATGGCGACGTGCGCCGGCTGGATCAGGCGAGGTTTCAGCGGATGCCGGCATCTCGCGGATCGGGCTGTCCGCCATGTCGGGCGCCGCGCGCATCGGTGCGTCATTCAGCCCAGGCTGTGGCGTGTAATGCGGCAGAGTGACTGCTTGAGAGGACGTGATCCTTCGTGCTCTGTGGCAACATCTGGAGACTAGCGTTGGAGTGAGGATCGCAGCGGTCGCGGTGCAGCGGCGTCAGTTCGCGGGTATGTCGTTTTCCAGCATCGGTTGGAGGCAGAGCGATTCAGGTTTCGCTCGACTGGCGACGGGCATCTCGTCCTGGCGCCGCAGCAGGGAAGCCGGTCCAGGAGCATGGTGGGAACGTTCAACATGGCAGCATTGTCGAAGATGTGGACACGACTGGCGCTAGCGGCGCTGTTGATCGCGGGCGTCGCCGGATCCGCGCTGGCCGGCACTGGGCAGCCTTCCCCGTGGCAGCATGATCTGCAGGGTGCTGCCACGCCGGTGATGGAGTGGATTCACTCGTTCCATCTCGTGGTGACGGTGATCATCACCGTGATCACGGTTTTTGTGCTGGTGCTGCTCGGCATCGTGATCGTCCGTTTCAACGAACGCGCGAACCCGACGCCGTCCCAGGTCACCCACAACACGATGCTGGAAGTGGCGTGGACGGTAGTTCCGATCATCATCCTGGTCGTGATCGCGATCCCGTCGTTCAAGCTGCTGTTCTTCCAGTACTCCTATCCGCCGCCGGACCTGACGATCAAGGCGACCGGCAAGGCATGGTATTGGGAGCATGAGTACCCGGACTATGCAGGTTTCTCCGTCACCTCCACGATCGTGCGTGACGAGGATGTTCTGAGGGCGGAGCTCGGCGAGGCGGAATTCAACAAGCGCTATCCGGCGTCGCTGCAGGGGCTGGAGAGAGCCAAGCGGACGTATATCGACGCCCAGCCGCTATGGGCCAAGCAGGGGAAAGTGCGGCAGCTTTCGGTCGATAACGAGATCGCTGTGCCGGTCAACAAGGTGGTCCACGTGCTCATCACTTCGGCTGACGTGATCCATAGCTGGACGATCCCGTCGTTCGGATCGAAGGCCGACGCCGTACCGGGCCGAGTCAGCGCGACCTGGTTCAAGCCGACCAAGACCGGCATATTCTACGGTCAGTGCTCCGAGCTGTGCGGCAAAGACCACTCGGCGATGCCGATCTCCATCAGGGTGATGACCCAGGCGAATTTCGATGCCTGGTCGGGTGCGCTCAAGGCGGCCAAGACCGAGCGGGATTCGAAGAAGCGGCGTGAATTGATCAACCAGGCGAAAGAGATCATGCAAAAGGCGGCGCTCGAGGATCAGCGCCGGAAAGGTATGAAAGTGGCGGCTGGCGCTGTTCGCTGACGAGACGAGCGAATCGGTGGATGCGAGCCGGTTGCGGAACTCATAGGAAGGTCTGAAGGCAGATGGCAGACAACGCTGGCAGTGCCAGGGCACATGGCGAAGCCCACGATCACGATCATACGCCGCGCGGCCTCTCTCGCGGGCGGTTTTCGACGAACCACAAGGACATCGGCACGATGTACTTGCTGTTCGCGATGATGGCCGGCGTGATCGGCGGGTTTCTGGCGGTGATGAGGCG
>JBFWYV010000252.1:0-7358 GCA_050186055.1 Hyphomicrobiaceae bacterium
AATGCGGAGATCGGTTTTTCTTCGTTGACAATGGTCTGCCTGTGGATGCACGAAAATGCAATGCGGAGGCGTGGGTGCGGACGTTTACTTTAACGCAGATTGGCGCTTGGCAGTTCCGCTGAACGAGTCGGAATCTTTTGTCAGCCTCGGAATTCTTGAAGGCAGAGACAGAGTGAAGAGGCTCCGCAAATGGTTGTCGGGGCCAGGTTTCCGACGTAGACGGACCGCTCGACAAGCCGGCTCTGTTGCTGCTCGCGGACGGTGCCTCCGCCAAGCTGACTCTGGCTTGCCGTGAATCGATGACCTTGCAGGAGCTTCGCTATACAAGCCCTTGACTCAGCCCGGAATAGGAGGCGCGGAATTTCTATTTCCGTATGTCTTATGACATAGTGCCGTCTTCAGCGTTAGGCTATCATTTACAATGGTCTGATCGACCTGGAACATGTCGAAATCGAAGGTGAAAGCGTGGCGACATTGCAGTCCCTTAACACGGACTTGATGCGAGGCAGCGCTGAGTCTGAAGGCAAGAAAGAGCTCATGACCCGGCCGGCAGCCTTGCTCGACGGAGCATCCATACTGCTTGTCGAAGATGAATATCTGATCGCACTGGACATTGAGCAGGTGCTCTACGATCTCGGTGCCGTGGCGGTCAGGACGGCGGCTTGCGTCAGCGAGGCCCTGCAGCAGATCGCATCTGAACGGCCGCAGCTTGGCATTCTGGATGTCAAGCTAGGGAACCAGTCATCGACCCTTGTGGCGAGCGAGTTGGTGCGTCTAAGCGTCCCATTCGTGTTCGTCACCGGCTACAGCGACAGTCAGTTCATAGATCCAGCCCATCATCTCGTGCCAGTGCTCGACAAGCCGGTGGACGTCGCCGATTTCCGGATGGCCATCAGCATGGCCATGTCGCAGAGGCCGGATTGAGCTGCGAACCGCGTTCCGCACCGACGTCACATGAGGCCGTGCAGTCCGCGTTCACGCTGATCGCACGATGGCCCGTCGTTCGACGGGCGTTGCAGGCTATTGCAATACCTGTCAGACTCGCCGGGTCGTGGCGAGCGCCCAACTCCAGAGGTTGTATCGTGTCCGGAGCAGCGAACGCTTCCTCAACATCTTCTGCCTCGTGGTCGCCGCCTGCACTTGGTGGCATAACATTCGCTATCGTGCTGGCTGCTGCAGCGCTCGGTATGCGCCTGCAGCAGGATGGAATCGGGGTGTTCTGGCTGGCCGCCGGTGTCGGCGCTGGGATGATGGCGCTGGCGTCTTCCAGGCACGACCGGTTGGCGGTTTCGCTCGGAATTCTGGCCGCCATCGCGATTGCCAGTTCAATCCGATCCGTCAGCCTCGTCACGTCGATCATCTTCACCCTTGGCAATCTCATTCAGGCATCGCTGTTCGTGTTCTCTGCCAGGCTCCTGCCGGAAGGCCGGTTCGAGCTCACCAGATTGAACGGAGTGCTCGCCTTCCTCGGAATGGCTCTGCTGGCGCCGGCCATCGTCGCCATACTGATGGGTTTGTGCCTAAAGCTGAGCAGCGGGGTGACGGGCACGTTTGCCGAGGCGTGGTGGTTGTGGTTCTCGTCGCATTCGGTCGGTATCCTGACTGTCGCGCCGATCGTCATGCTGGTCGGCTTCACGCCGCGGCTGCGCGATGTTTTTGCATCCGATGATCTGGCGCTCGCGGCAGTGGTTGGAATTGCAGCGATCGTCGTGATCGGTCTCGTTTTTCCGACGACCAGCGTCGCAATGCTGCTGATGCTGGTGCTGTTGGTGCCGCTCGCATGGTGGGTCATCCGACGAGCAAGCCCGCATCGAGCCGCGGTCGCTGTACTGATCATCGCTGTAGTGACGTTCTGGCTGACGGGCGAAGGCGCGGGCCTGTTCGGGACCGGTATAATCAGCGCGCAGTTGTTTCTGGGAGTGACTGCGTCTGCGCTCTTGCTGGCAGGCGCATGGCGCGCCGAGCGCGGTGAAGATGCAACTTCGGATGCCGAAGTGCTGCTGGAAATCAAGGACTTGAAATCCATTGCCGTGCTTGTCCCGCTCACCCTGTTCGCGATCGTCGCGTGGTGGATCTGGCGCGGGGTTGAGGCCGAGGCAACAGCGCGGGTCGAACGCACGACAACTTCTCTTTCCGAGCATGCCCAGCGGATCGTCGAGGTTCAGATCGGGCTGTTGGAGGCCGCGCTCGCTCATGCCAAGAGCAACTCGATGGAGCAGATTGCGGCCGACCGCCGTGTGCACGACTTTCTGCATTATCTGTCGAGCTGGTCGGAAACGATTGAGGCGATGGCGCTGGTTGATCCGCATACAGGAAAGATCCTTGCGAGCGATCAGCGGTTTCCGCCGCCGCAAGCCAATCTGTCAGGTCGGGATTATTTCTCGGCGCACCAGAACCATCAACTGTCCGTGGTTATCGGATCGGCGGTGCGAACGCCATTCACTCATCGCGTCGGGTTTACGGTAAGCCGGCGTGACCCCGACACCGGGCTCATCGCTGTATCCATGGTGGCGGTGAAGGAGTTCGCGGAATTCTTTCAAGGCATGATCTCGAGCCCTCGCGACGCGATCGCCCTCATACGTAATGATGGAGCGCTCTTGGCATCCATTCCGCCGCCCGACGAACCGATCGGCGGCCAGTTGCCGGCCGAGTCCGGGTTCATGGCGTTGGCTCGCAACAATCCAGCGGTGCCCGTCACTGTTGACGGGCAGGGAGACGGCATCGCGCGGTTGGCATTCTCCCGTCGCGTGGCGAGCTATCCGCTGCAGGTCATATATGCGGCCGATATCGCCACGCTGCGCTCGCAGTGGCTAGCCCAGCTCGTGCCCTTCGGCATCCTGGCGCTGTTCGCCAGCGCAGGGCTGCGCTGGCTCGCCGGCCGCATGCAGAGCGCAAGCGCCGAGGCGGAAGCTGCGCGGGCGGAGGCCTTCGTGCAGACCCGTCTTGCGGAGGCGAGCCGCAAGTCCGATGAGCTTACCAGGGAGCACAGTCGCGTAACGGCCCGGCTGGCTGCGATTGTGACGTACTCAACGGATGCAATTCTGAGTAAGACCCTGGATGGCACGATCACAAGCTGGAATGCCGCCGCGGGACAGATGTTTGGTTATACCGAGCAGGAAATGATCGGACAGTCCATCCGCCGCCTTGTCCCCGACGATCGTCAGCGTGAAGAGGACGAAATCCTGGCCCGGATCGCAGCAGGAGAGGTGATAACGAATCTCGAGACGGTCCGCGTCCGCAAGGGCGGCAGGGAAATCGAGGTTGCGGTCACCGTATCGCCGATGCGTGATCGTAACGGCACCATTATAGGAGCCTCGAAGATCCTGCGTGACATTTCTGCAAGGAGCCGCGCTGAGCGGGCGCTTGCCGAAAGTGAAGAACGGTTTCGCATGCTCGCGGATAACATGTCCCAGTTCGCCTGGATGGCGGACGAAGAAGGCTCGATTTTCTGGTACAACAAACGGTGGTACGATTACACCGGCACGACGCTGGATGAGATGCAAGGCTGGGGTTGGAGGAAAGTTCATCATCCCGATCACGTCGACCGCGTCGTAGAGAGCCTCCAGCACGCCTGGGATACGGGCGAGCCGTGGGAGGAAACGTTCCCGCTACGGAGCGCCGAAGGCGAGTACCGCTGGTTCCTGTCGCGTGCATTGCCCATTCGCGACGAGCGTGGCCGTATCGTACGCTGGTTCGGAACCAATACCGACGTTACGGATCTGCGCGAGGCTGAAGCCGCGCTACGCGACAGCGAGGAGAGGTTCCGCGGCATATTTCAGCATGCGGCGACCGGAATCTCCATCTCCGATCTCGGAGGACTGTTTCTAAGCTGCAACCCGGCCTATTCCGAAATTCTCGGTTACGATCAGGACGAAATTCGCAGGCTGACATATACCGACCTTGTGCATCCCGACGATCGCGAGGAGAACGTTCGCCAGGTCCGGCGGCTTCGCGAGGGAGAAATCGACTCGTTCGTAGTTACGAACCGCTCCGTACGCAAGGACGGTCAGACGGTCTGGCTGCAGAAACATGTCTCCGTGCTCCGTGACGCGAGCGGCAGGCCCACCAATCATATCGCGCTCATCACCAACATGACGGATCGCAAGCGCGCCGAGGAGCGCCAGCACCTGATGATGCGCGAGCTGGCTCACCGCGGAAAGAATCTGCTTGCAGTGATCCAGTCGATCGCCACCCGCAGCTTGTCGGGAGAGCTGACATTGGAGCAGGGGCGTACCGCTTTCCTCGGCCGCCTGCAGGCGCTTGCGCGCACGTACTCGAACCTGACCGACGAAGCCTTCGAAGGGGCATTGCTCGACGAGATCGTTGCCGGCGAGCTGAAATCGTTTCCTGGCCGCGTGTTGTTGGAAGGGCAACGTGTCATGCTGACCGCCAAGGCAGCGCAGACGTTCGCCCTGGTTGTCCACGAGCTGGCCACCAATGCAGCGAAGTATGGTTCGCTTTCCGTTGACAGCGGGCGTCTCGAGGTGCGTTGGTCGGTCGTGTCCATAGCTGACGAGCAGCGGCTGCGATTTGCCTGGATCGAGCAGGGCGGGCCGGCGGCAGTTGAGCCGTCGCGGCGTGGGTTCGGCACCATACTGATTACCAATGTCGCGGGAGCCGAATTCGGATGCCAGCCCGGGTTGGAGTATACGCCGCACGGCTTCCGCTATCGGCTCGATGCCGTTCTGGATAGGGTCGGAGCTCTTGTCGAGGCGTCGCCGGTTCGCAACCGGATTCGAAGCGTCAGGCTACGCCAGCTCTACGATGCATGGATCAAGCATCGCGGTGATGCTGCCGAGCCGCCGCTCTACGACGGATTCGGCAAAGAGACCGGCGTCGATCTCGACGCCCTTACGATTGTCGACGTCGACGAGGCCGGAGACTTGAAATTCGTCGAAGTCGGCAGGCCGGTTGGCGAGCGCATGAACCGCTCTATCGTGGATACGCCCTTGGCCCGCGAGGATCTCGATACGATCCTTGTGGCTTTTCGCCATTGCAGCACGTCGACCGAACCATGCCACGAGATCCTGCGTTTCGATCTCGGCCGTGACGAGAAGGTGACGTTCGAGCGATTGATCGTGCCCTTTAGCGGAGCAACCGCGCGTCGACGCAGATTGGTCGGTCTCGCCGTTTTCTCCGGCACAGCCGACGAGATCGCATCGCCAATTGATCCGCAAGCGCGAACCTAGCTGCTCTGTCCGGTTGAAAGTACGCCATCATAGGCGTCCGAGCAGGGCCAGGATCAGCACGATCACCAACAGGGCTCCCAGCAATCTGGAAGGGCCATAGCCCCAGTTGCGTGCATAGGGCCACGTCGGCAGTGCGCCGATCAGTATGAGAATAAGTATGATTATGAGTACCGTGCTCAGCATTGGCTTGATCCCCGACTCCGGTCGAGCTGGCTCTTGTGCCGGCCAATGCTGGATCAGAAGCGGAATGTTCCTGCTCCCGTTGACGTATTTTCTCATTGTGACGATTGCCGGCAACGACGAATACCGAACTCTTTCTCCGGCGAACGGTTCCGATGAGCAGTTACAAGCGGTGGGGCTTGATGCATGAAAATGGGCTACGACGAGTGTTCCGCCGTAGCCCTTCGTTTTCGACAGAATCTCACCGGCCGATCACATCCGGTTCAGCCAGTCGTCGACTTGTTTGCGGGCCTGATCCTTCGCGTAGCCATAGTGGGATTGTATCTTGCCCTCGAGCTGATCGCGATTTCCCGCGATCTGGGTCAGCTCGTCGTCGGTAAGCTTTCCCCATTGCTCCTTGACCTTGCCCGAGAACTGCTTCCAATTGCCTTCGATGCGATCCCAGTCCATGGAAGACCTCCATTGTTTACTTGAACAGCCCAAAAACGCGCCGCACGTAATTCGGGTTCCCTGTTCAAAAAAAGATGTGTTTGAAATAAAATTGGAAAAAGGGGCAGGTCGCTCCCGTCCGGCGACGTGCAAGCTGCGGTTACCGCGCGGATTCGGCCGATTTCCACTCTGGCAGAGTCTGCAGTTGTTGTTTTGTCAT
This sequence comes from Hyphomicrobiaceae bacterium, assembly GCA_050186055.1. GTDB lineage: Bacteria > Pseudomonadota > Alphaproteobacteria > Rhizobiales > Hyphomicrobiaceae > CAMDPA01. The sequence continues at coordinate 6,019 of JBFWYV010000252.1, forward strand.
CGATGTCGTTACTCTGAGATTTTTGCCGTCCTGAGAAACGCTCAACGCGTCAAACCTCAACACGACGTTGCGCTCACCGAGTCCGAGAAAGCCTCCGACGCCGACGACGGCGCCATCGATGGTTCCATCACTTGCGAGCAGAAGGTCGTTGATGTCGCCAATCGACTGGTTCTGCGCGTTCCGGACCGAGGTCCCGATCAGCGCAGATGCACGCAAGTTCCCGACGTTGGCTGTGGAGTGATCCGTAGTCGGAGCTGTGGTGCTCGGTGCTGCGCCTCTATCCATTTTGGCAGGCGGCGCCTTGTTGGTCGCGCCAGGTGATTCTGCGATTGCTGGCGAGAGCGTAATGAGTGTGGCGAATGCAGTGCCAGCCACAAGCTGATTTGGGTTCCTCATCGGGTGCTCCTCAGGACGATTGACAACGGCCGTCCGCATCGCGTGCGGCTCACGTGTCAAACGACCGGAAGCAATGCCAGTTCCATGTTGTTGGCGAAGGTAGCGCTTTACCGCGTCTGTGCGAGCGTGCTGGCGCCGTCCGCGTCGTACAAGGATTTTGCGCCGCGTACATCGCCGGGTTGGAGCGAGCGAAATGTCTCCTGATATTTATAGGACATGACTTCGCCCGAGCTTCCCGGATGATCGAGCCCGATGGCATGGCCTGCTTCGTGCATGGCAACATATCTGATGTCGTACGATGTCATGTTGCCGTCAAAACCGATCTTCCAACGGTGACCGGCGTCAAAACAGATCAATGACCTCTGAATGCCCGCGATCGGTCCACGCGCGTGGCTGGGAAAGACGTCGGCGAAACCGGATCCGCTCGATTTCGGCCGCGCGCCGATGAGGATCTGCGCTTTGGTCCAATCCTTCGCCTGTTCAAAACGGAGGGGCGTCGCCATCTCCCACTGCTTGATGCCCTTTACAATTTCCTGTTCGACGATCGAAAGGGGCTTATTCATTGAAGCTGCGATACCATCGAGCGGATCCATGGCCTTGCAGTTGTGAGCTGAGCCGAACGCCATGCGGCTCTGCACAAATCCGTAGGTTACCACGCCTGGCTTGAGTCCGCCGCGCGCCTCCCAGCGGACGAGCTGGCCACCCAATCGCAGCCACACATACTGCGGCTCGGTCGTAGCCGAAGCCGTCAGCACGCTCGCCGACAATATCCCGACCGCGAGTAGAACCCCCCGCCCAATCCCCATTTTATTCCCCCAGCACGCCGTAAGCGTGAGCCCCCGGCTCGATCGCGCGTCGGCAACACTAGCTCATGGGACGCCGGGCGGCTGCATGCAATTGCCCGACCCACTGAGGCATATCCGCGCGTGAATGGGCGGTATTTC
>JBFWYV010000253.1:0-7280 GCA_050186055.1 Hyphomicrobiaceae bacterium
GCGGCGGACGCAGCCTGGCCCGGCGCGCCCAGCACGCTTGCCGAGCTCGGATCGGCGGTCGTGGTCGTTGAGCCAAGGCCCAGCAGCATCGCCATGGCCGTGGTCGGGTCCATGCTGACGGTGAACGGCAGCAGCAGCGCCGTGCCGGCAATACCGCCAATTCCGGGCAGGATGCCCAGCGAAAGACCGCAACACACGCCGAAGAACAGAAATACCAGGCGTGAAGGATCGAGAATCATCAGCAGCGCCTGTCCTGCCGAGTTCAGGATATCTGCTTCCAAGGGGCGCTCCCGTCGCTCTGTGTACGTTATCCCGGTACTGGTTCGTCCGGATGGAAAGCCCACAATTCATGCGATCACCGGCTCCAGCGCCATTCGGCCAGGGGGCCTAGGCCACGAGGCGGATGGTCGGAGATGCATCGGCGATGGGATATGAAGTATGTCGTCTCATGGGGCTCCCGCAGCAGAACGCCAAGGGGCAGACCATGAATGACTTTTGCAGGGGCAGGGTGCTGCCGGGCTGACCAGGAATGAGCGGTTTGCGGCCAGATCGCCCTGACGGGCTCCGATTGCGCGCCGACGGCGGGCGAGACGCCGCGAGCTTACGCCGCAGCGGATGCAATCAACGTTCGGAGTCGACGGGCATCGGTGCTAGAATAAGGCGTTTCCTGCTGCGTTTTGCGCACCAAATGAGATCGCCAGCCAGCCTCAAGCACGTCGTCGCCGTGGCCATTTCAGGATTGGCCGGCTTTCTGATCGTCCTGTTAACGCTAACGGTGGAGCAGGCCGGAATCGAACAGCTACAGGCGGAAATCGGCCATCGGCTGAAAATGCTTGCCGACCAGATGCAGGACAGGCTCGACCACACTCTGTTCGAGCGGTCCCGGGAAATCGATATTGCCGCCAGCATGCTTGCGCGGCTGGCCGACGCCGACCGCCCGCGGCTGGTCCGGGCCTGGCTGAGCGACATGCAGAGTTCGAACCCGGCTTATGCCTGGATCGGGCTGGCTGATGCGTCGGGCAAGGTCCTGTACGGGACCGGCGGCGCGCGAGAAGGACGCGACGTCTCGCAGAAGCGCTGGTTCCGGAGCGGGCTATCCGACGTCACAGTCGGGCGCGTGCACAGGCCCTCCCGGGAGTCGGCGGCGACGCTCTCACCCGGCACCTCGGGGCAGCGCCTGGATATTTCCGCACCGGTCCGCGACGCCAACGGCCGGACGACGGCCGTGCTCGGGGCTCAGCTCGACTGGCGTTGGGCGAGACAGGTTCGGGATTTGCTGTTTGGCGCCGCGTCCACGCAAGACGGCGAGGAAGTCCTTGTACTCGACCGGGAAGGAACGGTGTTGCTCGGTCCGCCGTCGATTGCGGGCAAAACACTGCCCATTCCTTCAGCCGATGGCGGCAGCGCGACGTCCTGGTCGGACACGCGCCGCTGGCCGGATGGCGACACCTACGTCGCCGGATATGCGCACCAGGAGGGTCAGGAAGGTTTTTCCGGGCTTGGCTGGACGGTATTGGTGCGACAGAGCACAGATACCGCACTCGCTCCGGTGAGGCGGCTCAGATATCAAGGCATCGCATGGAGCGTGATGCTGGCGGGATTGGCGGGCATCGCCGGCTGGCTGCTGGCCAATCGGATCGCGGCGCCGATGCTGGAACTCGCAACAGCCGCTGATGCCGTGCGCCGCGGGGAGCAGTTTCGCCTCCCGGCCATCGGCAACTATGCGGAAGCGGCGATGCTGCAGGCCTCGCTGTCGAGCCTCGTGGAAGAGCTGCGCCGGCGTCAGGCCTCGCTGCTGGAGCTCAACCAGTCCCTCGAGGCGAAGGTTGCGCGCAGAACGAGCGAGCTTGCCGGGCAGAATGCCGAGCTGGAAGCAGCACGGCAGGCGGCCGAGGCCGCTCACCTGACGAAGTCGCGGTTCCTGGCAGCAGCGAGCCATGATCTGCGGCAGCCGCTGCAGGCCATGCTGCTGTTCGCCCGTGCGCTCTCGCGACGCGTTTCCGGCCCTGAAGCCAAACGGCTTGTCGAGCAGCTCGAGCTGTCGATGGGCAATCTGAAGCAGATGTTCGATGCGCTTCTCGATGTCTCCCGGCTGGATGAAGGCTTGATCCAGCCGAACCTCGCGCCCGTTTCCATCAACGAGCTGCTGACGCGAGTCGCGGCGGAGTTCAAAGCGGTGGCACAGGCGCGAGGTCTGCGCTTCGACTGCCGCGCGACGGAAGCAGCGGTGAGCACCGATGCCATTCTGCTCGAGAGAATGCTGCGCAACCTGGTTTCGAACGCCCTGAAGTTCACGCGCAGCGGCGGCGTATTGCTGTCGGCGCGGAGAATAAAGGGCCGTATCGCCATACAAGTGTGGGACAGTGGCCCAGGCATCGACGAGCATCGGCGAAGCCGCATCTTCGAGGAATTCGAGCGATCGCCCGAGCATGCCAGCGGCGCCAACGAGGGGCTTGGCCTCGGGCTGGCGATCGTACGCCGCTACGCCCATCTCCTCGATATCGATATCGAGCTCAGCTCCCGGCCAGGCAAGGGGACACGGGTGTCGCTGCTGTTGCCGGCCAACACCGACACGCAAAGCGCGGCTATCCAGAAGCCGCCATCGCAGAGCACTGCGCCGACCGGGTTGCGCGTCCTGCTGCTGGACGACGACAGCAATCTCGTCGCCGGCATGTCGCGCGAGCTTGCAGATCGTGGATGCCATCCCCTGGTCTATTCCAAAGTCGATGAAGCCATTGCCGCCCTGAACAGCACGCGTGACTTCGATGCGGCGATCGTCGATTTCGATCTCGGGGCTCAGGGGAACGGGCTGGCGGTGCTGGAGGCGGCAGAACGGGTTCGCGGCGCAAGTGTCAGCGCGCTCATTCTCACCGGAGCGACCGATCCCGCCATCGCCGATGCCATCCGCGCAAGCCGCCGGCCGTGGCTTGCGAAACCGGCCGATCCGGATCTCGTTGTTCAGCGACTTTCCGAGATCGCCGGCGAACGGGTACATCGGCGGAGCCATCCGACATGAGCACAGGTGAAAGCATGCAGTCCCGACCTCTACGCGTGCTCATTGCCGATGATCACAGTCTCTATCGCACCGGGCTCGCCTTCCTTCTGCGCGATCAACTGAACGTGGAGGAAGTGATCGAAGCCAATGATTTCGACGATGCCCTGGATCAGCTCGCGGCCTGTCCGGACCTCGATCTCGCCCTGTTCGATCTGTCCATGCCGGGGATGGGCGGGCCTGAAAGCCTCGGCGTCGTAACCGAGACCTACCCAGATGTCCGCGTGGCCGTCGTTTCCGCGTCCGAGGAGCGCGAGCATGTGGCGCGCACCATTGCCCTTGGACTTGCCGGCTATATCCCGAAGAGTCTGACCGAGGACGAGATTGCGCGCGCGCTCAGCAGGATCATGGACGGTGACGTATTCGTTCCGCGGCTTGCGACAGTAACACAAGCCCGCCGCAGCGCCGGACCGCAGGGAGTCGATGCAGGCGGCGAGGGCAGTGCCGAAGCTCCCGCGGGCCTCAGCCGGCTCACGCCTCGCCAGCGGGACGTCCTCAACGGCGTCGTGCGCGGCCTTTCGAACAAGGAAATCGCCCGTGAGCTCGGCATTGCGCGCGGCACCGTGAAAATCCATCTGGCGGCGCTGTTCGCCCACTTCGAAGCGCGCAATCGCACAGACCTGGCGACGCGGGCAACCGCGTTGCTCAGATGACCGGGTGACGCGATTGCCACGATGACACGTTTCTGCTTCTGTCGCTCCTACAGCACGACAGGGAGGACAACGAAGCTCATGCAGATCATCGACATCTACACGCACATCTTTCCTGACGCGTTCTATAAGGAGATGAGCACGGCTTCCCCCAAACTCGGCAACATCGGCATGCGATTGCGGGGCGTGAAGCCGCTGTTCGATCTCGATATCCGCTTCCGGCAGATGGACGAAGCCGGCGAAGGCTACAGCCAGATCATATCGCTGCCCAACCCGCCGATAGAGGACATTGCATCCGGAGAGGTGGCAACGCGGCTGGCGCGCGTCGCCAATGATGCGATGGCGGAGTTGTGCGCCAAGCATCCGGACCGTTTTCCGGCGTTCGCGGCCGCCGTCAATATGCTGGATATGGAGGCGGCGATCGAGGAAGCGCGACGCGCGATCGACACGCTCGGGGCCAAGGGCGTGCAGATTTTCACGAGCGTCGCCGGACGGCCGCTCGACGATCCCGAGTACGCGCCGATCTTCGCCCTCGCCGCCGAGTATGATCTGCCGCTGTGGCTGCATCCGGCACGAACCGCGGACGTGACCGACTACGCGAGCGAGCCCAAGTCCCGCTACGAGCTATGGTGGTGCTTCGGCTGGCCGTACGACACATCGGTGGCGATGGCGCGGCTGGTGTTTTGCGGCATGTTCGACCGGCACCCGGGCCTCAAGATCATCACGCATCACCTGGGCGGCATGGTTCCGTACTACGACGGCCGTGTCGGCCCGGGGCTCGAGGTGCTGGGCGCACGCACCCAGGACGAGGACTACTCGCAGGTGCTGTCGTCCTTGAAGCGGCCGCATCTGGAGTACTTCAAGGAATTCTATGGAGATACGGCGATGTTCGGCGGGAAATCCGGCCTTGCGACCGGGCTGGAATTCTTCGGGCCCCAACACGTCGTATTCGCGACCGATGCGCCGCTCGGCCCCATTCCGACGACGATCGCCGCGCTCAAGGAACGCGGGCTCTCGTCAACTGATCTGGCGGATGTCCTTTCGGGAAATGCCAAGCGGCTGATGCGGATGGATTGAGCCGCGAGGCGGTCCAGTGTCGATTGATCCGGCTGGTTCGAGAGGTCAGCCCCGGCCGATGAAAGACCGCATATGGTTGGGCAGTATGGTCGCCTCATAGAGGTTGACCTCCGGCGGCAGCGAGGCCATCAGCACGGCCACGCGGGCCACATCTGAGGCGGGCATCACATAGTCTTCCGGCGTGGCACCGGGACCGGCCTCGGTCCGGCCGCGCCGCGAGGTGAAGCTCGACAGCGTCGCGCCCGGATGGATCACGGATGCGACGACGCCGTACTTGCGGCCATCCATGGTGAGCTGGTGGGTCATGCCGTGGATCGCATGCTTGGTTGCCGTGTAGGCGAGGGACTCCGGCCGCGGCGTCTTGGCCGAGATCGAGCCCATGTTGATGATCCGGCCGCCTTGCGGGGTCTGGGCCTTCATCACTTTCACGGCCTCGCGGCTCATCAAAAACGCAGCCGTCAAATTGACGGCCAGCACCTCGTTCCAATAGTCGAGCGTGATGTCCTCGATGGCGGTCGCAGAGGCGACGCCGGCGTTGTTGACCAGAATATCGAGGCGGCCGAAGTCCCTCTTGGTCTTCGAAAAAAGGTCGACAACCTCGCTCTCTTTCGTCACGTCGGCCGGCGTGGGGACGGCGGTGCCGCCGGCTTTGGCGATGTCGGCTGCGATCTCGTCGAGAAGCTGCGCCCGGCGAGCGACCAGGACCGTACGGGCGCCTGCAGCCGCGAACGCCTCAGCGATGCCGCGGCCGATGCCATTGCTCGCGCCGGTGACAATGGCAACCTTGTCTTGCAGGGGCTTGTCCATGGTTCCTCCCATTTGCCCGGCAGGACGCAATGGTCCCACGGCGCGGCTTGACTTCCCGCGCATTTGACCGCGACCTTGAGCGCTCGACAAGGGAAACAGTGGGGAAACAGCGGCGCGAACGCCGAATCATCGGGAGGACGGAGATGGCAAAGCCGGTTCAGCGCCTCATTACAGGTCATAATGCGCAAGGTCGTTCGTGCTTCATCATGGAGGGCGCCGCGCCCACCGTGTTCGAGACCCGGGCCGGCGGCACGGTCGTCACGGAACTGTGGGAGACGCGAGAAACTCCGGCGGACAACTCCGGCACCGATGAAGTGACCGACCATGAAAAGAGGCTGCCACCGCCGAAAGGCGGCAGCCTGTTCCGCATCGTGGAGTATCCGCCCGATAGCGTGCGTCTTGGCCTGCTGCGCGATCATTCCGGCCGACATGACACCGAGCGCGAGGGCTACGTGCGGGACTTCAGCCACGCCCGCCATCCCGGCTTCCACAAGACCAACAGCATCGATTACGCCATCGTGCTGGAGGGCGAGATCCATGCTCTGATGGATGAAGGCGAGCGATTGATGAAGCCGGGCGATGTGCTGGTCCAGCGAGGAACCAGCCACGCCTGGAGCAACCGCACCGATAAGCCCGCACGCGTCGCGTTCGTCCTGATAGATGCCAAGCCTGCACCATAGGAGACAAAGCGAAACGAGAGCTGTTAGGTTTGGCGTAACATACGAATGATCGGCGGCGGTCCACGAATCGTGGGGGTAGCAGTGTCCAGCGGAATCGGAGCACGCGTTCACCGCAAGGAGGACATGAGACTGCTGCGCGGCGACGCGATGTTCGTCGGCGACATCGACATCGCCGGCCTGTGGGAAGCCGCCTTCGTCCGCTCACCCATCGCACACGGCCGCATCCGCAACATCTTGAAGCCCGAGGGACGCGAAGACTGCGTATTCACCGCCGCAGACATGATGGGCGTCCGGCCGATCCGGGCCCAATCGTCTCTGCCGACCTACAAGGAATCGGACTTTCCCGCACTGGCCAGCGGCAAGGTGCGCTACGTCGGCGAGTGCGTCGCCATCTGTATCGCTCCGACACGCGCCGAGGCGGAGGACCTCGCACAGGAGGTCGAACTCGATGTTGAAGAACTCCCTCCGGTGACGGACAGTCTTGCCGGACGGCAGGCCGACAGCCCCCTGGTGCACGACGCATGGGGCGACAACCTGTTCCTGACGACATCCGTTGCCGGCGACATCGAGAAGGTGGCGGCGGTTGCGGATGTCGTGGTCGAACGGGAATATCGAACGGCGCGGCAATGCATGTCGCCGATGGAGGGCAAAGGCGTTCTCGCACACTGGGACCGGCGCGCCGAGGAGCTTGTCGTCTATACGTCGACGCAGGTGCCGCACGTCATCCGTACCGGACTGGCCGAGCTGTTGCAGCTCGATCAGGTGCAGGTCCGGGTGATCGCGCCGGACGTCGGCGGCGGCTTCGGCTACAAGTGCGTGATCCAGCCGGAGGAGGTGGCAGTTGCATGGCTGGCGAAGAGGTGCCGGCGCGCCGTGCGGTGGACGGAAGACCGGCGCGAGCATCTGACCGCCGGGGCCAATACCCGCCAGCACCATTACAGGCTGAAAGCCTATGCCGACCGCACGGGGCGCCTGCTTGCGGTTGACGCGGAAGTCACGGTGGACGTGGGAGCC
>JBFWYV010000254.1:0-7240 GCA_050186055.1 Hyphomicrobiaceae bacterium
AACCCCGTAGAGGTTCGACGATATTTCGGCTGAGACACGCGCAGGATCTTCGGCCCGATGTCTCAGTTGAAGGAAGTAATGTTCAGTTGGGGGCGAAAGCCGCACTCGTTCGTGGAGTGGCGTGAGATGCGTCATCTGGTTTCATCTGTAGTGTTTGCTGCGTTGGCGTGCATCGGCGCAAACGCCGGGGCCGAGCCTGTCCGGAAAATCGCCGCAATTCCTCTGAGCGAGCCGTTCATGAAGGTCTACGGCAGCACGCCGCCGCCGTTCGGGTTCGTGTCGTTCTGCGAGCGCCAGCCGGACGAGTGCGTGCCGTCGGGGCTTCCCGACCCCGATGGCCGCCTCGAGGCGACGCCCCAGCGCCTGAGCGAACTGGATGACATCAACCGCCGGATAAATCACAGCATCAAGCCGGCCACCGATGAAGAGCTGTATGGCGTCCGGGAATACTGGACGATGCCCGTCGATGCCGGAGATTGCGAAGACTATGTGCTGATGAAGCGCGCGGTTTTGATGCGTCGCGGCTGGCCGGCGAGCGCTCTTCTGATTACCGTCGTCCGCGATTTGCAGGGTGATGGTCACGCGGTGCTCACGGCGCGCACGTCCCAGGGCGATTTCGTGCTCGACAACAAGGTCGACCAGGTCAAGCTGTGGAGCCGCACCGGCTACGACTATGTGATGCGCCAGTCGTTCGTCGACCCGCGCCTCTGGATGGCCCTGGTTCCCGATGAGGCTCAGCGGAGCTCGGTGTTGACCAGCAACCCGGCCAGTCCGGCCGGCCGCTGACCGATCGTCGGCGGGCTCTGGGCGCCGATTCAATCCTCTCGTGGCCGAAGTCCGGCGACATACCGTTTCCAGCGTGCACGATATCCCTCAACGGTGCGCTTGATGCGGGCGACGTCGTCGTCCGTAAGCTGTCGCGCGACGCGGCCAGGGGTGCCGAGGATCAGCGAGCGTGGCGGAAACGTCTTCCCTTCCGGGATCAAGGTCCCCGCGCCCACCAGCGATTCCTCGCCGATATCGGCGTGATTGAGCACGATGGCGCCGATCCCGACCAGGCTGCCGCGTCCGATCGTGCAGCCGTGCAGCATCGCCTTGTGGCCGACGGCGCACTCCGGCCCGACCGTCAACGGGATCCCCGGATCGGTGTGCAGGACGCAGCAGTCCTGGATATTGGAGCCGCGTCCGATCCGGATGACATCGAGATCCCCGCGCACCACCGAGCCGAACCAGATGCTGGCGTCCTCTTCGATCTCGACGTTCCCGATCACGATCGCGCCGGGAGCAACCCAGAACTGTCCGCGTCCGGGCGTCCGCACGCTGATGTCGTCGAGGCTGTAGAGCGCCATCGTTATGAAGCCTCAGACGTCCTCGAGGTCGATGTCCAGGATCGCCATCTGGAGGTGGTAGCAGACCTCTCCTTCTTCGTCGTCGCGGGTGAGCGTGGCGATCTGCTCATCGCCCATGAAGACCTCGGCCATGTCGGTCTTGCGGGGTGCCATCACCAGCTTCAGCGATTGCGAGTTGAACAGTTTTCGCAGATACCGCTGCAAGCGCGGCAGATCTTCCTTCATGCCTGATCCTTTTCTCATTCTGGCTTTCGAGACCGGCCCCCTCGGCTGCCGGCGCTTGTCCGCCTATTCGCAATCTTCGAGCGTGACATGCTGGTTCATGCTGCGCGCCGGCTCGGGACAGCCGGCCGGCCCTATGGCTTTGGCCGGGACTCCCGCCATCGTCGTATTCGGCGGCACGTCGTTGAGAACGACGCTCCCGGCCGCGATCCGGCAGCAGCGGCCGACGGTGATATTGCCCAGGATCTTGGCGCCGGCGCCGATCATGACGCTGTCGCCGATCTTGGGATGGCGATCGCCGGTGACCTTGCCGGTACCGCCCAGCGTCACTCCATGCAGGATCGAGCAGTTGTCGCCGATTGTGGCCGTCTCGCCGACCACGATTGACGTGCCGTGGTCGAACATGATGCCGATCCCGATCCGGGCCGCCGGGTGGATGTCGACGGTAAAAATGCGCGACGACTGGCTCTGCAGATAGAGAGCGAAGTCACGCCTGCCGAACTTGTAGAGCTCGTGTGCAAATCGATGCGTGACGAGCGCATGGAACCCTTTGAAGTAGAGCAGCGGCTCGATGTAGCGCTGGCAGGCCGGATCACGGTCGAAGACGGCGGCGAGATCGGCCCGGAACGCTTGCCCGAGCTCCGGTCTCGCCGACAGGACGTTCTGGAACGTCTGGCTGATCAGGCCCGCATCGACATCGGAGTGGTTGAGCCGTTGGGCGAGGCGATGGCACACCGAATCCTCAAGCCGGGAATAGCTGAGAATGGTCGCGAAAATGAAGCTGCCGAGCGCCGGCTCGTTTGCGATGGCCGCTTCCGCCTCCGCGCGCAGCCGTGCCCAGATCGGATCGACCGACTGGGTCCGGTCCTCGGCTTGCAACTTGAAGAGCGCCATTTCGTTCTCCGCTGGCCTGACCGGCCCGGTCCAGGCCATTCCTGGCCCGTTGGCGGTCGGCTTCGCGCTATGCCCCTAGCGCCGAGCGCCATTGTCACGCGTAATCAGACGCGGCGCTTCCGTCAACTTGGGATGTCGCCCGGCGGCGATCAAGCGGCCTGGATCGGTGCCGCATTCGCGCCGGCCGGCGGCCACAAATAGCGCAGTCGTCGAAACGAGCCCTCTATCGCAGTTCGAGACCATGTTCTCCAGTAGAGTGAATATTCTTAACAGTCGTTCATGTTTGCCGATCTCGTGCAATTCAAGTTTTGCTCCACTGTAGACAGCGGGTAAAGAGGCTAAGAATTTGAATTGAGACGAACTGTGTGCAAGATAATCATAGTATCAATTCGAACTATACTAATAGTGCCTTTTAAGTATCAGTGGGCTGTTCGCGTCACACCTTGTTATTGCTAATGCTACGTATAGATTAGAGGCGTCGTTGCTGCAATGCACAACATTTTACATCTTGCACTCTGTCCGAATGTTTCCATAATCGCCACCGGTTTGGTTCAGTCCAAGCTTAATCCCGGGGCCGGATCTCCGGCCAAGGAGGCTAACATGAGAACGATGGGAATGACCCTTCGGCTGAACGTGCTGCTTGCACTTCTGTCATTCGGGTTCATCGCTGCAATCGTTCTGGGCGTGATTTAACGCCGTCTCGGAACCGACCACCGGCTAAGTGCCGCGCGTTAGTAGGTCGACGGCAGCGTCCTTTGGGGGATAGGAGGAAGCGCCGCAGTCAGAGACTGCGGCGCTTCTCTTATCCACAGCCTGGCGTCAGCCCGGTTTGCGGTCCGATTGGCCATGCAATCCGTCAGCGATCGGATCATCGTCATCGCTTCAGCGCGTATCCGAGCACGGCGCCGAGCAGCGGATACACCAGCCTCGGCGCCTCCCTGATGACGCGTTCGACGGCGTTGGTGATCTCAGGCACCAGCGTAAGTCCGGCGCCGATCAGGGCGCCGACGAGGGCGAAGACGAGGGTGCCGATCGATGGCCGCGCGACATCGCTCAGCAGCGCGCCGCCGATCAGCCCGACCACCCAGGTGATGGCCGCGAACACGACGGCGTTGCCGAAAATTCCGAAGGCTGCGAGATCGGGAACCTTGGCCAAGACGGCCGGGGCTCCGAACCAGCACGCCGCCAGTTGCAGCAAGACCAGTATCAGCCGACCCGACATCTTCGCGCCCCCTCTGTATTCGCCCCATCTCGCTGCAGTCTTACCAGTCTACCGGCAATGCAGGAAAGATGGCACCGGACCATAGTCCAGGGCAGGTGGCGCTACGCCCGGTCCCGAAGGGCTCAGGCTGCCGCCCGCGGGCTCCTGCTGTAGTTGAGCACGGGGGCAAGCCAGCGCTCGGCCTCCTCGACCGACCAGCCTTTTCTGCCGGCGTACTCCTCGACCTGATCGCGCTCGATCTTGCCGACGCCGAAGTAGTGGCTTTCGGGATGCGAGAAGTAGATGCCGGACACCGATGATCCGGGCCACATGGCAAAGCTCTCGGTCAAGCGGACCCCGATCGCGGCCTCCGCATCGAGCAGGCGGAAGATCGTCGCCTTCTCCGTGTGGTCGGGCTGGGCCGGATAGCCCGGTGCGGGGCGGATACCGTTATATTTCTCCGCAATCAGATCATCGTTCGAGAGCTGCTCGTTCGCGGCATAGCCCCAGTATTCGCGACGGACGCGTTTGTGCAGCCACTCGGCGAGCGACTCCGCCAGCCGGTCGGCCAGCGCCTTCAGCATGATGCGCCCGTAGTCGTCGGTCTTGGCAAGGTGCTTCTCCAGCGCCTCCTCCTCGCCGACGCCGGCGGTCACGGCGAACAGTCCGATGTAGTCGTCCCTGCCGCTGTCGGCAGGCGCCACGAAGTCGGCAAGCGCGCTATGCGCGCGATCGCTGTCCTCGCGCCGGGCGATCTGCTGGCGGAGCGTATGCAGCGTGTCCAGCGGATGGCGGCGTTCCTTGTCGGCATAGAGGAGGATGTCATCGCCGATCGAGTTCGCCGGCCAGAAGCCGACGACCGCATTTGCGGTGAGCCAGCGTTCGGCAACGATGCGCTTCAGCATGGCCCGCGCGTCCGCCAGCACTTTGCGCGCTTCCGGCCCGACGACATTGTCGTCGAGAATGGCCGGATAGCGGCCCCTCAGCTCCCAGGTCGAAAAGAATGGGGACCAGTCGATGGTCTCGATCAATTCGGACAGGTCGCAGGACCTGAGTGTCCGCGTCCCGAGGAACGAAGGCGCAGGCGGCGTATAGCCTGACCAATCGGTCTGGAACCGGTTGGCGCGCGCCTCCGCCAGCGTGATCCGCTTCTTTTTCTGTTCGCTCTTCAGGTAGTTGTCACGCACGGTGTCGTATTCGCGCCGGATGCCTTCGACATAGGCGCCGCGACCGGCCGGCGACAGCAGGCTCGAGACCACGCCGACGGCCCGGCTGGCATCGGTGACGTAGATCGCCTGTCCGCGGGAATAGTTGGGCGAGATCTTCACCGCGGTATGGACCCGGCTTGTCGTCGCCCCTCCGATCAGCAGCGGACAGTCGAGTTCCTGCCGCTCCATTTCCGCGGCAACACCGCACATTTCGTCCAGAGAGGGGGTGATCAGGCCGGATAGCCCGATCAGGTCCGCACCTTCATTGCGGGCCGCCTCGATGATGCGCGCCGCCGGCACCATCACGCCGAGGTCGATCACCTCGTAGTTGTTGCACTGGAGAACGACGCCGACGATGTTCTTGCCGATGTCGTGCACGTCGCCTTTGACCGTGGCCATCACGATCTTGCCCGCCGCCGGCTTGTTGACCGCGCCCGAGGTTCTTTTCTCCTCCTCGAGGTAGGGCTGAAGATAAGCCACCGCCTGCTTCATGACGCGCGCGGACTTCACCACCTGCGGCAGGAACATCTTGCCGGCGCCGAACAGGTCGCCCACGACGTTCATGCCTGCCATCAGCGGACCTTCGATGACCTGCAGCGGGGTGTCGGCCGCACGCCGGGCCTCTTCGGTGTCGGCTTCGATGTACTCCGTAATGCCGTGCACGAGCGCGTGCCGGATGCGGTCCTCGACCGGAGCATTGCGCCAGACCCGGTCCTGCTCCTTCGGCGTCGCCGCCGTGGCCCGGTAGCGGTTGGCGGCTTCGATCAGGTCGTCCGTCGCATCTTCGCGGCGGTTGAGAATGACGTCCTCGCACAGTTCGCGAAGCTCCGGCTCGATGTCGTCGTAGACCGGTAGCGCGCCGGCATTGACGATCGCCATGTCGAGGCCGGCGGCGATGGCGTAGTAGAGGAACACGCTGTGCATGGCCTGCCGCACGGTCTCGTTGCCGCGGAAGGAGAACGACAGGTTCGAGATCCCGCCGGACACATGCGTGTGCGGCAGCGTCGCCTTGATGGTCCGCGTCGCCTCGATGAAATCGACCGCGTAGTTGTTGTGCTCCGCAATGCCGGTCGCGATCGCGAAGCAGTTGGGATCGAAGATGATGTCCTCGGGCGGAAAGCCGATCTTCTCCGTCAGCAGCTTGTAGGCCCGCGTGCAGATCTCCACCTTGCGTGCGGCGGTGTCGGCCTGTCCGGTCTCGTCGAACGCCATGACCACGGCCGCCGCGCCGTAGCGCATCACTTTCCTGGCATGATCGAGGAACGGTTCCTCGCCCTCCTTCAGGCTGATCGAATTGACGATCGCCTTGCCTTGCACGCACTTGAGGCCCGCCTCGATCACGCTCCATCTGGACGAGTCGATCATGATCGGAACGCGGGCGATATCGGGCTCCGAGGCGATCAGATTGAGGAACGTCGCCATCGCCCGTTCCGAATCGAGCAGCCCCTCGTCCATGTTCACGTCGATGATCTGCGCGCCGCCTTCCACCTGGCCGCGCGCGATGGCGAGCGCAGCCGGATAGTCTCCGGCCTCGATCAGCTTGCGGAATTTCGCCGATCCGGTGACGTTCGTCCGTTCGCCGATATTGATGAACGCCGTCGCGGCCGACAGTGGTTGCATGCTCATGATCATCCTATCCGTGCACGAACGGTTCGAGTCCGGACAGACGCATCCGCACCGGAACTTTCGGGATCTCGCGTGGCTTGTGTCGCGCCACGTGCTCGCAGATATGCGCGATGTGGTCGGGCGTTGAGCCGCAGCAGCCGCCGACGATGTTGACGAGGCCGGACTGCGCCCAGGGCTCCATCTGGCAGCTCATGTCATGCGGCGTTTCATCGTACTCGCCCATGGCGTTGGGCAGACCGGCATTCGGGTAGGCGAGAACGTAGGTATCGGCCACGGCCGCGATCTCGGCGATGTAGGGGCGCATCGCTTCCGCACCGAGCGCGCAATTGAGGCCGACCGCGAACGGTTTCAGATGCCGGACCGAATACCAGAACGCCTCCGGCGTCTGGCCGGACAGCGTGCGGCCGGAGCGGTCGGTGATGGTGCCGGAGATCAATATCGGCAGTTCCACGCCGAGCGCATCGAACGCCTCGAATGCCGCCATGCCTGCGGCCTTGGCGTTCAGGGTGTCGAACACGGTCTCGATCAGCAGCACGTCGGCGCCGCCTTCGATCAGCGCCTGCGCCTGCTCGAGGTAGGCGGTTTTCAGCTCGTCGAAGGAAATGTTGCGGAACCCGGGGTTGTTGACGTCCGGAGAGATCGAGGCCGTGCGGTTGGTGGGCCCCATCGCGCCGGCGACGATGCGCGGGCGGTCCGGCGTCCGCGCGCTTGCGGCGTCGGCGGCCTCGCGCGCTATCCGC
>JBFWYV010000255.1:0-7212 GCA_050186055.1 Hyphomicrobiaceae bacterium
ATATTTCTGCGGCCTGGTTCATCGCTTTTGCGTTTTCTCAGTTGCCGCTCGGACTGGCCTTGGATCGCATTGGTCCGAGGCGAATTGTGCCGGCCCTTATGCTCTGTGCCGCTGCCGGTGCTGCATTGCTTGCATTTGCCCGGTCCAGCGTCGATTGCATCCTCGCGAATACTCTGATCGGCCTCGGCTGCTCGCCGATCTACATGGGAGCGCTCTACGTTTTCGCGCGTAATTCGCCGCCGGAGCGTTTCGGCTTCCTGACGGCAACCATGCTCGGGCTCGGATCAAGCGGCAATCTTCTTGCGGCAACGCCGCTGTCCATTGCATCGGAAGCTTACGGATGGCGCACCACCTTCCTGGCAATCGCCGTGATCGTAGTTGTCTCGGCGGCTCTGATCTGGCTGCTGGTCCGGGATCCGCCTCAGGCCCGACGCCCAGAAACATCCGAAAATGTCTTTGTCGAGTACATCAGGTTGCTGACTCTGCCCCGGCTGTGGTCGTTATTGCCGCTGCTGATGCTGGGCTATGGCATCGTGCTGGCTGAGCGTGGCCTGTGGGTGGGACCTTATCTCGCCGACGTGTATGGCCTCTCGCCCGTCGCTCGCGGCAACGCGACGCTCGTCATGGCCATCGCCATGTCGCTCGGCGCTCTGGTATTCGGCGCGCTTGACGGCGTCATCGCCAGACAGAAACTGGTGGCCGGCGGAGCGCTAGTGGCCGGGTCTTCCTTTGTTTCCTTATGGATGATCGTTGATGCCCCCCTCTGGGTTGCAGTTGCGCTGCTGACGGTGATCGGGTTTGCAGGGCTGGGACACCCCCTCCTTGTTGCCCATGCACGCAGTTTCTTCCCGGACCACTTGGTCGGCCGCGGCATTACGCTTGCCAATTTTGCGGCGATGATCGGCGCCGGACTGCTGCAATGGATCTCCGGCATCTATGTCGTCGGCCTGCAATTGGGTGGCCTTCAGCCGCCTGGCGTCTACGCCGCACTTCATCTCGCCTTCGGTCTCGGCATAATCTCGGCAGCGTTGATCTATGTAACGTGGGCGGGCAATGCTGGTCCGCCGCGGCCAGCCTGAGTGACTGCTGCCGTTGGCATAGCTTGAACTTGAGACGAATTCCGCAACGGGAGCCGGGCCGCACGATGGAGAGCTATCTGTGGATCGCACTCGGCGGCGCCCTCGGAAGCGCCGCCCGCTACGGCACATCTGACCTTTCGGCTCGGCTATTCGGCGAGACCTTCCCATGGGGAACCCTGATCGTGAACGTGGCCGGCTCGTTCATCATCGGATTCTTTGCAACCATCACCGGTCCGGACGGACGCCTCCTCGTCGGCACGCTGCAAAGGCAGTTCGTCATGGTCGGGATCTGCGGCGGGTTCACGACATTCTCGTCGTTCAGTCTGCAGACACTCAATCTCATGAACGACGGAGAATGGCTTTACGCCGGATTGAACATTATCGCCTCTGTCGCGCTGTGCCTGCTCTTCGTCTGGCTCGGACACGCGGCAGCAAGCTATCTCAACGCGTTGAAATGGGTATAGCCATGCAAATCCCCCAGGACGCAATCCTCCTGCGCATCTACTTCGGCGAGGACGAGAGGTTCGGCCGCCAGCCGCTGTACGAAGCCATCGTGCTCAAGGCCAGGGAAATGCAATTGGCCGGCGCCACGGTCCTGCGCGGCCCGATGGGATACGGCCACTCGAGCCGCATCCATACGGCCAAAATCCTGCGCCTCTCGGAAGACCTGCCGATCGTGATCGAGATCGTCGACGCCGAGGACAGGATCAACGCCTTCCTGCCCGAGATCGACAAGATGATCGGAAGCGGCCTCGTCACGCTCGAGAAAGTGAAGGTCCTGCGATACGGGACGAACGAAAACACGCCGTAGCCACAACGTCCCGCGTCAGCCTGCCGCCTTCTTGCGATTGCCCACAACCCAGCCGTCGACCAGTTCGACGATGCGATCCACGGCCTCGAGCTTTTGGCCTTTGCTTTTGGCAATTATCTGCACCAGACGGTCCACACGCTCGATATTCGGCGCCCCCGCTGCCAACGCACGCGCGGCCGACGACGGGCTCCCCAGCGACAAAGCCGCCTGCGCATATTTGTCGAACGGGACCAGATCGCCTTCATTCGCGCCCAGCGACACGCACAACTTCACGACCCAGTCGTAGACCGCGCGCGACTGATCGAGATCGCTGTGCACCGCCTCCTTGATCGAACGCATCCCGTCCTTGCCCACGCAGCGGTAGTTGCCGCCCATCAGCATCGCCCATTTCGCCAGTGGGACGAACACGCTGTCGTGCACCTTCAGTTTGACGGGCAGCTCGATCTGCTTGCCGCCGTCATCCAGCCTCGCCGCCTCGATGTCCTGCTGCAGTTGGCGCAGAAGCGCAGTGTCATTCTCTGAATCGAAGCGAGCGGCCTTGAAGTTGGTCGGCAGGCGAACCTGCAGCACGTTGACCGGCTCCTCGGGCGGACGGAAAGCCTGCGGATCCGGACTGCACAGCGTCATCAGCTTCGGATCGAAGCCGTCCCATACCAAAGCGTCCGTATAACAGTCGCGGCAGGCATCGACATCGACGCCCGGAACCCTCTTGAGGTAGGTCAACGGCGGCATGTTCATGATCGACATGCACGGCTTGCCGGACTTGGCCACCCTGCCCATCAGTTCGCGAACGCCTGCCGAGCGATACTGCGGCTCCTGCATGGCCAATGCCACGAGGTCGTACCTTGAAACATCGACCGCATCGGGCCCTGACGCTGCCAGCTTGCCGGGCAGAGAGCGCGAGTTGATCTCAACAAGGCCCTCGCGCCCTTTGACTGGCATCCGCACGATTGCTCCGGCCGAATTGATCAGCTCGACCTCGGCAGGAAGACAGACAAGGTCGACGCTGTGGCCGGCAAGAGCCAGCTTGGTCCCGAGCAGCGATCCGTAGGAAGCGCCAAGAATAAGGACTTTGCGAGGGATGGCCATGGGCTTGATGCTCCGTTAGGAGAGACGGATGATTCCTCAGACCCGGCGCAGTCAGCGCTCTCCGACTGCACGTGCCTGACGATCATGCTAGATGTGATGCTAAACTGGTGCAACGCGGATACGCTCGATGCCCGTCTTGTTGCCGTTCTGACCAACCCAAGTCTAGGCCAGCCCTCATGACCGCACGCCCAAAGCCTCCTTTCCGCGCCGACCACGTCGGCAGCTTCCTGCGCCCGGCAGCGCTCAAGCAGGCAAGAGTCCGGCACGAGCGCGGCGAAATCGACGCCGGCGCGCTCAAAGCCATCGAGGATCAGGAAATCGAGACCGTGATCCGTCGCCAGGAGGAAGTCGGGCTCAAAGCCGTCACCGACGGCGAGTTCCGCCGCGCGTTCTGGCAGATCGACTTCCTGGAGCGTCTCGACGGCGTCGAATCCTACGAGGGCGAGCGGAAGGTGAAGTTCCAGGGGCCCCAGCCCAAGCCGGTGCTGTTGCGCACGATCGGCAAGCTCGGCTTTACCGCACATCCCATGCTTGACCATTTCCGGTTCGTGAAGGACCACACCCGCGTCACGCCGAAGATGACGATCCCGAGCCCGACGTCTCTACATTTCCGCTATGGCAGGGAAGCAGTGGACAAGCGTGTCTATCCGACCATGGACGAGTTCTACGCCGGTTTGGGCAAGGCCTACGCCGAAGCGATCAAAGCCTTCGGCGATGCCGGCTGCCGCTATCTGCAGATCGACGAAGTCAACCTCGCCTACCTGTGCGATCCGAAACTTCGCGATCAGGTGAAGGCGCGCGGCGACGATCCCGACACGCTGTTGTCCGTTTACGCCGATCTGCTCAACGCAGCACTGAAGGGACGGCCGGAGGGAATGATCGTCACGATGCACCTGTGCCGCGGCAACTTCCAGTCAACATTCGTCGCCAGCGGCGGCTATGACCCGGTGGCGGATGTGCTGTTCAACGCCATCGGCGTGGATGGCTATTTCATGGAGTACGACAGCGAGCGCGCCGGCGGCTTCGAACCGCTGCGCCTGCTTCCCAGAGGGAAGACGGTCGTGCTGGGTATCGTCACGACGAAATCCGGACAGCTCGAAACGAAGGACATCCTGAAGCGTCGCATCGGCGAGGCCGCGAAGTTTGCCGATCTCGAGCAGCTCTGCCTGTCGCCGCAATGCGGATTCGCCTCGACCGAGGAAGGCAACCTGCTCTCGGAGGCCGAGCAATGGGCCAAGCTCGGATTGATCGTCGACGTAGCCCGGGACGTCTGGGGCGGCGTCTGAGCCGCCCGAATACACACCGCATCAACGTCAGAGGCGCCGGAAAGCCCTATGAGGCTTGCCGTTTTTCCCAATCCTCGCGCAGCTTGTCGCGCAGGATCTTGCCGCGATCAGACTTCGGCAGCTCCGACACGATGTAGACTTGTTTGGGAATCTTAGCCGCTGCGAGATGCGTCTTGCAGTGCGCGATCACATCGTCCTCGGTCAGCATGGTCCCCGGCTTCGGCATCGCATAGGCGATGACTTCCTCGCCGTAGATCTTGTCCGGGACGCCCACCGCCGCGCCATCGAAGATATTCGGATGCTTGAGCAGCACCGCATCGATCTCCAGCGGGGCAATATTCATCCCGCCACGGATGATCAGGTCCTTGGTCCGACCCGTGACCCGCACGAAGCCATCCTCGTCCATCTTGGCAAGATCACCGGTCTTGATGCGCTTGCCGCGGACCGGATCGATCGAGCCGTCATCCATCAGATAGCCGATCGCGATCTGAGGACCACCGATGGTCACCTCGCCCTCGACTTCCGACGAGCACTTTTTGCCTTCGCCATCGACGATCTCGAATTCCTGGTGCAGAGCCGGCGGCCCGACTGTGCCCATGCGCCGGCGATAATGCCGGTTGCCGCAGATCCAGCCCGCTTCCGACATCCCGTAAAGTTGCAGCAGCGTAACGCCGTACATCTCCTCGAAATTCTTCCACTGCTCCGCCGTGAGCGGTGCGGTGGAGCACGTCATCAGCCGCAGCGTCGGGATGTCTTTCGCGGTGTAGCCCAACGGCTTGTTGAGCAGCATGTTGACCACGGTCGGGACACCCGCCGCGAACGTGATACCGTAGGTCTGGATCCACTCGAAGAAACGGCTATGTGAGAACCGCTTCGCGATATGCATCGTCAGGCCCTTCTGGAGGAAGGGCAGCAGCGAGAGAATCTGCGCAGAGTTCCAGCCGAACGAACGGTACTCCAGCGTCTTGTCGTCCGCCTCCAGGCCAAGGATATCGAGCGTGTCGAGACCCGACAGCCAATAGGCGCAATGATCGTAGACGACGATCTTCGGTTTCGAGGTCGTGCCCGACGTGCAGAACATGCACGACATGTCCTCGGCATTGTTTCGCTCGGGAACGTCGCCCGCCTTCCCGCCGCGTGTCAGCTTGGGGAAATAATCGTCCTGCGGATCCTTGCCGTCCGTCGCCTTCCATGCGCCGAATCGGATCAGCCCGCCCTTGATCCCCTCGGTCAGCGCCGGCCCGTCGAGATCCTTGTGATAGAACGCGATCTTCGGATTAACGGCGCGCGACAGCTCGGCCAGATTGTTCTGGTTGAGTTCGATGTTGAGCGGCGCGATCACGGCGCCCAGCCGCCAGGCGCCGAGCCAGATCAGCAGCTTTTCCAGCGTCTCATCGGAAAGGAGCAGCACCCGGTCGCCCTTCGCCACACCGCGCTTCTTGAGGTCGACCGCAATATCCGTGACGATGCTGTCGAGCTCACCGAACGTGATCGATGCTCCCCCTTGATCGAGGTCGACGATCGCGACCTTGGCAGGATCGCGTTTCGCATATTCCCCAAGCAGATCCGCGACCGGACGATACGGGATCGCGAGCTCGTGGTTGCCGAATACCGTCATCAACGTTTCCTCTCCCGGAAGCCGGAACACGCCGGACCCGACGAGGTCCGGCGCGTCCGCATCAATAGCCCGTCTTCGCCAGGGTTTCGAGCCAGCCCTTCATCCGGCCCTTGACGTTGGCAATCTGCTCCTTGGTCAGGAAGTCCTCGAGCTTGACCTTATCGACCGGGTACTGAGGACGCAGGAAGTCCTCTTCATAGCCATAGGGCGTGGTGGCATCGATCCCCATGCCACCTTCGTAGCTCGTGTTCGTGGCCGTCCACTCCTTGCCGCCCGCAGTCATGCGCTCCGCCGGCATGAAGGTCTGGCCGCGGCCGCCGGGCGTCGGGTTCAGGATGTCCTTCTGCGGATTGACGCGCGTCGTGATCGCCCACATCACATCGTCCATCGAGTAGATGTCGACATCCTCGCTGACGGCAATGGCGACCCGCATGCCCTGGCTCGTCGCCAGCAATGCCGAAAGGAAGTTGCGCTGCCAGCCTTCCTCGATGCGATTGCGCTTCTTGACCTGGATGATCACGCCGCCCCAGTCGGTCATGCTGTAGGGGACGTTGACATCCTGGATGATGCCCGGCTGCAGACGGTTGCACAGCTCGTACATGCAGGCTTCGCGGATCGACGTATCGATATTGTGCTCATCGAGCGTATGCGCGCCGAGCGCAAAGATGATCGGCTTCGATTCCGGTTTGCGCATCGTGATGCCGGTGACGTGGAACGTCGGCGCCCGATAGGCCTTGCCCATGTAACCGGCCCACTCCGGATGGAAATGGTGGCGGCCTTGGGTCTGGTCAGCCTCGGCTTCTGCCGTCTCGAAGCGGCGGTCACGAGGATCGATGTAGCCTTCGACCACGACTTCCGCATCCGCAAGAGACAGTGCGTCGGTCGTGCGTGCCTTCACCATCCGCATCGGGAAGCCTTGCGCAGCGCCGGCAATGCCGACCTCGTCGCAGCCGTGCGGCATGATCGCGTAGCCGAAAGCGCCGCCCGCGAGCAGCGTGGCTGCCGGCGGAACGCCGAAGCAGAAGGTGAGCGGAACCGTTTCCTTGTTCCGGTACGCCTCGGAAACGACTTGCCACATATGCGAGCCGGGCGAGATCTGGAACGTGCCGACATTGCCCCAGCGGAAGTTCATGCGGTTGTAGCCGAGGTCCGTTCCCCCCGCGAACGCCTGCCCTGAGATGCAACGGATACCGGAGCCGACCGTCATCTCCCCTTCGAGCGCGGTATGACGGATGGGAACCAGGAACTCGTTGACGTCCTTCGGGTTCTCGATCACCACCTCCTGGCACGGGGCTTTGTCCTGGTCGATGATCTCGGGCTTCAGCGGAT
>JBFWYV010000256.1:0-7194 GCA_050186055.1 Hyphomicrobiaceae bacterium
GCCGCCATGGAGGCGCGCAGTCAAGCACCTGGCCCCGGATCAATGAACAACCCGTCCATTACGGATGCCTGGCGGACGTTTCACCCAGGCGCGTCCGGACCGCCCCATGGTGTAGCCGACCTCGTACAACGCGGACTGATAGTTTGAATCGAATGCTTCGTTTGGTTTCTTCGTGAATGTAGGCGGCACGGATACAAGATTGAAGTCGGCCCCGCCGTCCTTGGCCGTTCTCCAGATCTGAGCGATCTCGCTCTGGCTCTGCGATTTGATCAGCGTGAAAATGGCCCGCACCGAGAGCGGTATGGTCTGCTTGGGAACGGGTTCATACTCGGGCGAGAGCTTGCCGTTCTTTATGAGATAGATCCTGCGGATCGGCGGCGCATCGTAGAGCGCGTCGAATGTCTTCAGCGGCGCTTTCACCGGCGAGATGAAAACCTCGCGCGTGGTGCCGCCGTCGACGTGCATCTCCTCGTAGCGTTTGCCGTCGACCTGGACCTGAATGCCGACGGGAGGGAACGCGCCGGGGATGGCGGCGGATGCCAGGATCACCTTGCGGAACAGTTCAAGCGAATCGGGATGGCCGCTGGCTGCGATCTCTCCCATGTTCCAGACCACCGGCCGTTGGGCATCGATGTTCGTGGTGCCGACCATCAGAATGCGTCCGCGCCTGTACTCGTGGGCGATCTCGCGCAGCAGTCGCGCATTGACGTATTTTGCGATCAACTGGGCCAGCGGGGCGGTGTCGGCCAGCGCCGACCCGGCGATCAGGCCGGGCAGGACCTGCGCGGTGATGATCTGGTTCGTGGTGTATTGAGTCCAGATTTCACGAAGCGTCCGGTCGTAGCGCGGTCCCAGAAAGGCGAAAGGAGCTATGATCGCGCCGGCACTGACGCCGGTGACGACTTCGAAGCTGGGCCGGTCGCCGCGTGCGGTCCAGCCTGCCAGGAACCCTGCGCCGAATGCGCCGTCTCCACCGCCGCCGGAAAGCGCAAGGATCTCGACCAGCGGGCGGCCATGAATCCGGCTTGAGCTTTGCGCCAGACGCGGCATCGACGGCAAACGACGTCGGATCTCGCTTGCAAAGTCCGTCGGGACTTCGTCGGCCCAGGCCCGCACGCCGGACATATTCGGCAGCGTCGCCCTGTTCGCGGCAATGGCATTGGGTATCGGGTTGCGCATGTCCACGGCACAACCGCAGATCCACGGCGTCAACAGGACCAATACAAGCGCAATGAGAACGCGCAACGTCGACCACCCCTCGATGCCGCCAGACGGCGCCGTCGCCGCCTCTGCCGCCCGCCGGGGAAATGTCTAATCCGCCGGGCAGCCACACTTCAAGCTGGATCCTGCTGACGGTTTCAGCTTTCCAGATCATGAACGGAGCTGTCAGGGCGGGTTCATGGCAGGTCTGCCAAATTCTCGGCATCGCAGCACATGAACCTTGAGGTTGCCCATGAGAACCGCGCTATTTGTCGTCGCAACGATGCTCGCCGCCTACAGCCTTGCGTCTCCCGCGTCCGCCGCCAGCTTCAATTGCCGCGAGCCCGGGAACCGGGCGGAAACAACGGTATGCCGGCACCCGGGGTTGTCGGCGATGGATGAGCGGATGGCGTACTGGTATGGCCGCGCACAGGAGCGGGCGCGGCACTTCGGACAAAGCGAGTGGTTGCGGAACAGGCAGCGCGACTGGATCGCCGACCGCAACATATGCGGCTTCAACGTCGGGTGCCTGAGGCAAAGCTATCGGGAACGCACGCGTGCGCTGCGCAATTTTGCCCGGCACGTCTGAGGCTTGGTGAACTGCGCATATACGAAAGAAGGGCTGACCCTCGGGCCAGCCCTTCTCTGCGTCAGGTATTGCAGCCGTTCCAAAGCGTCGAATCTTAAATGCGACCTACGCCTGGGTCGATCTCGAAGTCGCATTCAAGGTCCAAAGACGCTTTGAAGTCATAGTGTTCCAAAGCAACTTTGGACTTGAAATTCACGCCCCGCCCAGAGTGCTTCCGGAAAAGTGGGAACCGGTTTTCCGATAAGACTCGCTTGCGGCCGGCTCCCCGAAGGGGAGTCGCAAGCGCAACTAAGAAGAAGCACGACACGACGAAAAGCTAGGGCCTCGAACTGAGGTGAATTTCAAGTCCGTTGCATTAGGCCATCATGCCTTCGACGTATTCCCAGTTGACCAGGTTGTCGAAGAAGGCCTCGAGGTACTTCTGGCGGGCATTGCGGTAATCGATGTAGTAGCTGTGCTCCCATACGTCGCAGCCGAGGATCGGCTTTGCGTTCCCGTGCATAAGCGGGTTCTCGCCGTTCGGCGTCTTGGCCACGAGCAGCTTGCCGCCATCGATCGTCAGCCAGCACCAGCCCGATCCGAACTGCGTCATGCCGGCCTGAATGAAGTCGTTGCGGACCTTGTCGTAGCCGCCGGCCTCCGCCACCAGCTTCTCGAGCTTGCCCGGCAGCTTCTTGCCGCCGCCGCCCTTCTTCATCCAGTTCCAGAAATGCAGGTGATTGTAGTGCTGGCCGATATTGTTGATGACCGGCGCGTCCTTGGCGGCGAAAGCCTCCTTGCAGATCTGCTCGATCGGCTTGCCGGCATACTTTGTCCCCTCGCCGGCGACCTTGTTGCCGTTGTCGACATAGGCCAGGTGATGCTTGTCGTGATGGTACTCCAGCGTCTCCTTTGACATGTACGGAGCCAGCGCTTCGTATGCATACGGCAGGTCGGGAAGCTTGAATGACATTTTTTGATCTCCCGGTGCTTGGGGTTTGAAAGTCGGTAGGAGCGGAGCCTGGTGTGATGATCGAGAAATTCGCCACATCAAGCGGCTCGGCCCGGAGCGAATGTCTCGATCTGAATCACACCAACAACTTTATGATTCTAGTGTCCTTTTTGAGTCTGAAGTTCGCTTGGTCCATCGGCGTCGAGGTGCCGCGAACGTCAGAATCGGGACACTAGGCCCTGGCGCGGCGGGTGGCAAGGTGCCGGGACGGTGTCGGACGGGCTGGCAGCCGGTCTCCACATCGCCAGGGTGCCGTCAATCCAACGATACCTGCCGTGGAGGAGTTCCAATGGATCTGCGGCCCGAGGATAAGGCGGCGATTGTTACAAGCCGCGGCAGCGGCCTGGCAGACGGGCTCGGCCGCGATGCCATCATGGGCGGTTCGCTATCTCATCGATACGCGGCGCTCGTTGCGTTCGCAAATGGGCTGCATCAATCCATAGTTGTTGCAGCCGCCGTCGATCTTCTGATCGTTCCACGTGCCGTCGGGATACATATGCGCATAGTGCTCGCCCCCGCACCAGCTGTTGGGCTCGCCCCGCTTCCAGTTTGAGAACGGATGAACTTCGGTGCCGTTGATCCAGCGCCATTGTCCATCGATGCCGGTATTCGTCGCGCCGATCCAGCACCCGGCCGGATTGGTGGACTTCTGCCGGACCAGCTTTCCTGCAATCTCGTTCTCCTCCGGAGATTCGATCGTCACCAGATCGGCGCCTCGCGCCTGGCAATACGCCCTTGCCGCGGTCCAGGTGAGCCTTTGAGATCCGACGAAGTACCGGTCTTGCTCCGAATCCTCGCTTATTGCCGATTTGGGGAACCAAAGTAGTAGGAGAAGAAAGAGAACTGAAGTTGACCTGTTCATCATGGCCGATCCGGCGAATATCGTCTCGATCCGCATTTGATCAATGCGAACGGGAACCTGCACACGTCATCTCCGCTGCTCATTTCATCTCACGCCAAGCCTTGCGATTGCGAGCAATACTTGATGCTGAATATGTCAGTTGTTCTGTGGCAGGCGCGATGAGCGGAATGCCGGCACGGCATCACGTTATGATGCCGCGCTAAACCCACCTAGCGCTTCCGTGGGCGATGGTTTCTTTGACGGTCCCTGAGACTCGGCTCGAGCGGAAGCGTGAGAGAGGCGGTTGGTTCGCGGGCGTGACGGTTGAGGGGAGCTGAGAAGCCAGCCCCGCGAGAGCACGTCATGGCCGCGCCGGGGCGACGCGGGAGCGACGGCCCGGAGAACGGCGGCCATCCACGCGGCTTGCGGCAGGCACCGAGCAAACGGATACCTTCCGTAGCCGACTGATTTATCTGCAACTCGCGCGCGCCGCCTCGTTTCCCCGAGGTTGCTTAACGGCACTCTAACTTCACCGCTCTAATATCTCGCCGGTTAGCGCGTCTTGGCGCGCTTCTGTGTCGGGAGTGGCGTATGCGTATCGTGGTGACCGGGGGAGCGGGCTTCGCAGGCTCCGCCACATGCCGTTATCTGGTCGGCGAGCAGGGTCACACCGTTCTCAACCTCGACAGCGCAGCGGGCGCGCCCGCACGGTCCGCGCTCTTCCCCGTCGCCGCCAGCCCTCGCTATGGCGTCCGCCGTGCCGACATCTGCGACCGCCGCCGCGTCCGCGCGTTGCTGGAGGCCTTTTCACCGGATGCCGTCGTTCACATGGCTCGCGACGATGGCGCGGGCGAGGGCGGCAATGGGCGCTACATCAGGAACAATGTGGTCGGAACGTTTGCCTTGCTGGAGGCGGTCCGCGATTACTGGACGGCCGCGCCCGAGAGCAAGCGTCGCCGCTTCCGCTACCTCCAGGTGTCGTCTGCCGACGCATTCCGTGGCATGGCCGAGACCTCAGGCGCAACGTCCCGGGCGAGTGCCCATGCGGATACGCCCCTTACCGCCTCCCTGGCCGCCGCCGACCATCTGGCGATGGCCTGGCACCGCACCTACGGCCTGCCGGCGCTCATCGCCGCGCCGTCATCGGTATACGGCCCCTATCAGGGCATCGCATGCCCGATCCCGCGGGCCATCATCGCAGCAATCGAAGATCGGGACGCAAGCGTCCCCGCTGACGATCCCGCCGCCGATGCCGCGCATGACTGGCTGCATATCGACGATCTCGTGCGTGCGCTCGATGCGATGCTGCACCGCGGCACGCCGGGTGCCGGATATCTCGTCGGCAGCGGCACATCCTCCAGCCTTTCCACGCTGACCGCGCGTATCGTCGAGCTTGTTGCCCGCCATGGTGCTCGTGACGAAGGCCGGGCATCGCACAAGGTAGCTTCGTGCAATGACGCAGCGGAGGCTGCTTCGCCATTATCGGCTGTCGATACCGGCCCGCTTCAGCGCGATACCGGTTGGCGGGCGCAGCAAACGGTCGAGTCCGGCGTATCGCAGACCGTCCGCTGGTTTCTTTCAAACGAGAGCTGGTGGCGCACCGTGATCGACGCACAGGCCGAGCAGCAGCGGGTCAGCCGGCGGCTGTCGGCGTGAGCCTGCGCAGTCAATCCGAGCCCGGCGGCTCCAGCACGGCGGACTCGGCATAGCAGCCGTCGCAGTAGATGAGCGGCGAGACGTCGTCGCGGTTGCGGACCTGAAGCACGCGGCCGATGAAGATCGTGTGTGAGCCGTAGTCAAATTGCTGGTCCTTGGCGCAGATCAGGGATGACTGCGCGTCGGCAAGAAACGGCGGACCGTTCTCCGTCGTCAGCCAATTGCCCTGGGCGAATCGCTGCTCGCTCGAGACCTTGCTCGCGAAAAGCTGCGAGATATCGACGTTCTCCGTATGCAGGAGGTTGACGCAGAACATATCGACGCGGCTCAGGAAGCCGTGCAGGCGGCTGTCCCTGTTGAAGCACACGAGCACGGACGGCGGGTCCATGCTGAGCGATGTGACGGCGGTCGCCGTCGTCCCATGCTGCTGCCCGCCTTCGTTCACGGTGACGATGCTCACCGTGCCCGCGAGCCGCCGCATGGCGTTCCGGAAACCGGCTGAGATCACACTGGGCTCGTCATTTGCGCGTGGGCTTGTCGACATTCCCTCGCCTGCTTTCGTCGATGCATCGGTCGTTGGGATTTTACCCAACGCCTGAGGTGGGTCAAACCTGTTGGTCGAATTGTCTCTCCGGCGTGGCGTTGCAGGCTCAACGCGGGAGAAGCCCTTTACGCCGGAAGCCGGCGCCGTTGCGCCGCCGTGATCGCCTGACCTACAGTGCCGCGATGCAAGAGGGAGGGGAGGCGGATGCCCGTATTCCGGCACTATGAGCAGGATGAGCTCGAGCTGCAGTATGATATGTCGCAACGCAGCCCGGAGCTCAACGTCATCCGCGAGCAACGATCGCAGCGCGTGGATGCCGAGGCGGCGCAGGTACGCTCGTCTGCCCGCGCGTGGCTCGACATGGAGTATGGACCGCACCCGCGCGAAAGGATTGATCTGTTCGAGGCAGCAGCCAGCAACGCTCCCTTGCTCGTCTTCATCCACGGCGGCTACTGGAAGATGCGCTCCAAGGACGAGTTCGCCTGGATGGCGCCGGCGTTCACGCGCCGCGGCATCGCATTGGCCACGCTTGGCTATCCGCTTTGCCCGCAGGTGCGGATCGGTGACATCGTCGACTCCTGCCGGCGCGGCATTGCCATGTTGTGGCGCGAGGCGAAAAAACTTGGCTGTGATCCGAACCGCATCCATGTGGCCGGCCATTCCGCCGGCGGCCACCTGACCGCGATGATGGCAACGACCGACTTTTCGGCAGCCGGACTCCCCGCTGATGTCATCAAGAGCGCCACCTGCGTCAGCGGCCTGTATGACCTGGTGCCGTTGCGCCTGGTCAAGCACAACCGGGAGCTTCGCATCGACGACAGCGATATCGAGACGCTGTCTCCGGTGCGCCTGGCGCCGCGTGCGAGCACCGAAATCAATCTCACCGTCGGCGGCGAGGAAGCGCCCGAGTTCGTCCGCAACACGACTGAGCTTGGCGACGCCTGGCGCGCGCGCGGCGCCAGCGTGACCATGGTCGAGGCGCCCGGTTTTTATCACTTCGATGTGCTGGATGAGTTTGCGCGAGCCGGCCGGCCTATGTATGAGCGCGTGGTTTCGGCAATCGAGGGCGGCAAGGCG
This sequence comes from Hyphomicrobiaceae bacterium, assembly GCA_050186055.1. Lineage (GTDB taxonomy): Bacteria > Pseudomonadota > Alphaproteobacteria > Rhizobiales > Hyphomicrobiaceae > CAMDPA01. Next base: position 6,899 of record JBFWYV010000256.1, read on the forward strand.
TCCTGACGCACGACAGGAGAACAGGAATGAAGATCGTTGTCCTCGATGACTACCAGGGCGTCGCGCTCAAGCTGGCGGACTGGTCTCGCATCCGGGCCGAGCACGATGTGATTGCCCTGCGCGAGCACATCGGTGAAGAGGATGAGCTTGTCCTGAGGCTCGCCGACGCCGATGTCGTCTGCATCATGCGTGAGAGAACGCCGATCATGGCGCCGCTCATCGCCCGGTTGCCGAAACTGAAGCTGATCGTCACGACCGGCGGCAAACATGCAAGCCTGGATGTTGCTGCCGCCGCA
>JBFWYV010000257.1:0-7192 GCA_050186055.1 Hyphomicrobiaceae bacterium
TCGGGCTGGACTGCATGTTTGTCGGCCAGGGGATTCATCGCGATGACGTGCTCGCTGGTGGTCGGTTCACCCCGGAGGCACAGCGGCAGCTTCTTGCGGATGCGGGTGCATCTCCGCTCGCGGCAATGATCGGCGTCAAGTGGTGATGACGGCCATCGCATAGGTTGTTGCTAACTACAGTCCCGTAAATTCTCCGTGAGTGCCTATGGCCGGACGCGCCGGTCGGATAGACTGAGCGCGACGGCCGCAATCGATCCGCGGATGGACGGCGTGAAGCTCGACCGGGAGACCGACGCTCTCTTGAGCTGGGTGGCATCGCGAAAAGCGACGCCAATGCCTGCGCTGTCGCTGCAGGCTGCCCGCCAGGAGTACAGACGTACGCTATCCAAGACGGAGATCGATCCGCCGGGGATCGGGCCGGTTCTGGAGCACGTGGTCGGCGGGCCGGGCGGAGCGCTTCCTCTCAGAATATACAACCCCATTGATCGCTGCGACCGTGCCCCGGGCCTCTTGTTCATTCACGGCGGCGGCTGCGTCGTCGGCGATCTCGATACGCACGATACGTTTTGCCGGACGCTGTGCGCGGATGTCGGAGCAGTCGTCGTCGCGGTCGACTACAGGCTCGCGCCGGAGCATCCGTTTCCTGCGGCTGTCGAGGATGGCATGGCGGCCCTGAGCTGGCTGTCTTTGAACGCCGGCAGCCTCGGAATCGATCGCGAGCGGATCGCCATCGCCGGCGACAGTGCCGGCGGCGGTATTGCAGCCGTATCCGTTCACGAGACCAGGGGCCGGCTCGCGGCGCCATTGAAGGCGCAGGTGCTGATTTATCCCGCGCTCGACCTCAAGGCACGGTTGCCGTCGCGGCGGACATTCTCCGAGATCTTTCCGATCCCTGCGGATTTGATCGACTGGTTCCATAACCAGTATTTCGGCGAGGCGTGGCCACGGACGGATCCGCGCGCGTTTCCGCTCCTCTATCCGGACTATGGAGATCTGCCGCCGGCGCTGATCGTGACGGCGGGGCATGATCCGCTGCTCGATGAGGCGATCGAGTATGCGGATGTACTCGCGGCCGGCGGTACGGATGTGGATTACTGGTGTGCGGAAGGGACGATCCACGGTTTCATGAATATGGGCCGTGTATTGCGGACAGCATATCGCTCCGGGAGGGCGCGCATCGCACAATATCTGACCGAGCGGCTGCGACCGTTGCCGGTGTCCGCAGATGCCGCTCGTAGATAGGCCGATACGACGGGCGGTGATGCTGCTACGCCTTCTTGGGCAAAGCCACGATCATATCGAGCTCGACACGTGCGCCGGGCGATGAGAGCTGATTGACGCAGATCGTTGTGGACGCCGGTTGCCATGCGCCGAAGTATTTCGCCATGGCGCGATGGATGCCGTCGAAATCGCGGATATCGATCATGTACTTCGTGACTTTGACGACGTCGGACCATCTCGCGCCGACATCGTCCATCACCATCTTGATGTTCTCCATCGCCCGGCGCGTCTGCTCTTCGATGTCGCAGGGATGGTCGTGCTGGCCGGGGACGTGGGGATGGTCGTGATAAAGTGGCGAAGGCGTTGCGCCGGATACGAACATCAGATCGCAGGCCCCGACGATTTTCACCGCCGGCGCATAGGGCATGCGATGGGCGTCCTCGGGCCTCGGTTGAACGAGCTCAAGATTGTGGCTGGCAGACATTGCAGGGCTCCCGTGTGCGTTGAAAGGCTTGGCGCGCGATCCCGGTCTTGCGGCCGAACAGGATCGATATTACGCCCTGAACGGGATCGGGAGCGCAAGTCTCCCGGCGCCGGGGGAGACAGACGGCGGCCTGCTTTTTTCGCTCAGGGTCCCAGGAAGAAATGATTGAGCAGCACCAGGCATGTGAGTGCAGCCGTGCCGTAGACGACGACGAATTTCAGGTTTTCGCCATACGACAGTTGCGGCATCGGTACCCTGAACATCGCGCTGGCGCCTGCCACCGACACGGCGGTGATGCCGACCATCGAGGCGAAGGTCCAGCCGAGCAGGGCGGATTGCATCGTGATCACGCCCGCGACGCCGCCAGAGAGCGGCACCAGGAGGACGAGCAGAACCGTGATCGAGACGATCTGATGGATCCCGATCAACGATGTAGCGGCCACGATGACGGTGAGCAGCACGATGTAGCTTTCATGGGGAAGCTGCAGGGCCGTGATCATGCCGGGTACGCCGGCGTCGCCGAGCGCCTTTTCCAGAACGCGGCCGAGCGCCAGCGAAAGCGTGACGAGCGCGACCTCGTCGCTGACCCCGCCGATGCCCCGATAGACGGCCCCGACGGCGGAGACGAGTGCCGTGCGGCTGGTCATCAGGATGGCCGCCGCACAAAGCACCGGCGTGCAGGCGATGACGGCGTCCAGCGTCGACAGCGTGGTGAAGCTTGCGACGACGGCGATGACGACGGCGCATATTGCGACCGGCGGAATGATGGGCGCCAGTCCGGCCGTGGCCTGCCACAAGCGTTTCAGTCCCATGCCGCGCGCGAACATGAGCTGGGCGAGCATGAGGCCCAACACAGCAAGCGGCAGTCCGGTTGCGAGCACCTGCCATAACGGGACCGCGGGCAGGTACTGATAGACCACGGCCATCGCAATCCAGAAAGGCGACCATAACGGTGCCAGGCAGAGCCCGCGCTGCGACGACTCTGCTGCAGCAAGACGCTCGGCGTCCGATGCATCCTTGTCCTGGATGGGCGCCAGCACGGCGAGAGCGCCAACGACGAGCACCGCGCCGATCAGGTGCGCGCCGATCAGGAACGCGCTCGACTGCTGGGCTGGCGTGATGGTCTTGAAAAGATCGCGCGCCGTGCCCGTCTCCGGCCTGCGGTCGGCAGTGGCGCGCAAGACCCGGATGGTCCCGAAGAAGGCGGCGAAGCTGACGGCGCCGTCGAGCGCCAGGACGAGCCTCCACCACTCGCGGGTTACCGCCGCAAGGACAAGGGCCAGTGTACCGAGGATCGAGCAGAGGATCAGTGTGCGCCGGTGAACTCTGGTTACTGCGGCGAGCAGGAAGGCGGCCATCAGGATGGCGCCGACCGGTGGCGGCGCGGCCGCGGGCCAGACCAGCCGCACGATGACGACGGCCCAGGCCAGCAACAGGAACAGGTCGGGGCGCGCGAGCCGGCGGGCGAACTTCATTCCGCCGGCTCCGGAGATGTCAACGGGCATGCAGGACGTCGAAACGGCACGCGTTGGTCCCGGCGCGAGGGGCCGATATCAGCGTGATTCATTGAGTTATGGTCTCCGACTGCGGCAAGTGCGGCCACCCCTGCAGATGCGCGCTCGAGAGCAGCAGCGCGCTCGAATACAGAGCAGGTCCCATCGGAAGGCGCAGTCGCTCAGATCTCCACTTTCGTTGCATCGTACTCGAACAGCCAGTCGTAGCGTAGTCGCACTTTGTCTGGCTGCCATTCGCGATCCACATAGCTTATCGCTTCGACAGGGTCGGCGAGCGTCGGATTGTGGAAGCGTCTTCCGCTGGCCACGGAGCCGTTGACGATCTCGGTCGTGCGGGGGATGCGCGCCGTCTCGTAGCGCTTCAGCGCTTCGCTCGTATCGCTGTATGCATCGAGGCACCGCGCAAGAACGACGCCGTCTTCCAGTGCGGAGTTGGCCCCCTGTGCGAGGAACGGCAGCATCGGATGGCAGGCATCGCCGACCAGCGTCACACGCCCTTTCGTCCACGCCGGCATCGGCTCACGCCCGATCAGCGCCCATTTGTAGGGTTGATCGACCTTGGAAATGATCTCGTGGACCAATGGATGCCAACGCGGGAAATCGGCGGCGCACTCCGCCTTCGAGCCCTTCTCCGTCCAGGATTCGACCTTCCAGTCGTCGCGTTCGCCGAAGCCGACGAAGTTCAGGATCTCGCCGCGCCTCAGCGGATAGGTGATCACGTGTCCGCCCGGACCGACCCAGTTGGTCCCGACAGGCTGGCGCAATTCCTCCGGCAAAGCCTGCATCGGCGCCAATCCGCGCCAGCAGATGATGCCCATGAATTCCGGCCTGCCGGCTTCGAACAGTTGCTGCCTGATGGTGGAATGCACGCCATCGGCGCCGATCAGAACGTCGCCGGTCGCCTGCCCGCCCTCTGCAAGTCTCAATGTCACCTTGGCGCCGTCGTCATCGAAGCCGGTTACGCGGCGGCCCGCGCTGATGGCTGCCGGGTCAAGCTCGAGAACCGCGCGCATCAGCGCGCGATGCATGTCACCGCGATGCACGAACCAATACGGCGCGCCGAACCGCGTGATCGAGTCGGCGCCCAGATCGAACAGCTTCCATGTCTGTCCGGTGTTCCAGATCCGGACGATCTTCAATGCGGCCGGACATACCACCTGCTCCATCGCCTGGCGCAGACCGAGTGCGATCAGCAGGCGGGAGCCGTTGGCGGCGATCTGCACGCCCGCACCCACCTCCATCAGCTCGGGCGCCTGCTCGTAGACGCGAACGGTGAAGCCGCGCTGCAGCAGCGCCAGCGCTGTCGTAAGGCCGCCGATGCCGGCTCCGGCAATGAGGATATGAGGCTTTGCTGCCATGTCGGTGGTGCTCCGGATTGTGCGGGAGTCAAGCGGGCTGGGGCATTTCGGAGAGTGCTGGCATGATGTGGTCCCTGAAGAGCTGGACGGAGCGGCTCGATTCTTCCAGCGTCAGGTCTCCGAACGCGAAGCGCGCGAGGGCGTAGTTGGCGCCGACCGCCGATATCTCCCGCAGATAGAAGTCGCGCACGGCCGCGGGCGATCCGGCGATGCCGTAACCCATCGCCTGGAGCGCGGCAAAGGTCTCGGGATACGCAGCATTGTTGGGTTTGCTGTTGCGCAGTTTCCAGAGCTTGTAGAAGCTGTCCCGCCAGACCCGATAGGCGCGCTCGGCAATGCGGCTTGCTTCTGCGTCGGTGTCGGCGATGACGCAGTGCCGGTTGAGGCCGAGAAGCGGCATTGCCTTGGCCTTCTTTCCGAGGAGGCCCCACTCCGTCCTGAACCGCTCGAAGATCGGCGTCACGAGCGGGGCCGGAGCATTGCAGACGAGATTGATGGCGCGCCTGGCGGCCCACGCCCCGGCTTCCTCGTGTCCGGCGCCGTAGAACAGGCGCGGGTAGGGCTTCTGCAGCGGCAGGATCTCGATCGGGCTCCTGTTGAAGGAGTGAAAGCGCCCCTCGTAGGTCAAGGTCTCGTTTTGAAGAGCGGCGAGGACGATGTCGAGGCTCTCTTCATAACGCGCCCTGGCTTCCGCCGGATCGACACCGAAATATTCGATCTCGAAGCGGGATGCGCCGCGCCCGAAACCGATATCGAGACGTCCGCCGCTCATATGGTCGAGCATGGCGATCTCTTCTGCGATCCGCAGCGGGTGGTAGAGCGGAAGCGGATAGACGAGGGGGCCAAACCGGAGATGTCGCGTGCGCTGAGCGACCGCTGCGAGGAAGATCCCCGGGGACGGCGCCATGCCGAGCGGCGTCGAATGATGCTCTGCCAGGTGATAGGCGTGGAAGCCCGCGGCCTCGTAGGCTTCGATCAGCCGGAGGCGCTGCTCGTATTGCTGTTGCAGGGGGACACAAGACCGGTCCAGATGGTCGAAGACTCCGAACTCCATGCGACGACGTTTCCCCGTTTGGACCCGGCCATTGTTTCGGGCGATCTTAGCGCACCGGGCGCCGGCGCCTAGTGCGATGATCAGACATTCGCCACATCATGCCCTCAGCCGTTATGGCCGCGTCTACCTACGTCAAGTCTCCGCATGCTCACTGCCCGCGGTGAGCCACGTGGATGGCCGCCGTTGTCCGGGGCCGACGTTGCCACGTCGTCCCGGCGCGGCCATGACGGACTTTCGTGGGGCTGGTTCCTTGCCTCTTCTCAGCCGTCACGGCCACGAAGGTGGCCGCCTACGACAAGCTTCCGCTTGCTCGGTGCCCGCGGCAAGCCACGTGGATGGCCGCCGATCCCCGATCCGACGTTGTCACGCCGTCCCGGCCGAGGCCATGACGTCCTATCGTGGATCGACAATCTCACCTCCGCACCGTCACGGCCACGAAGGTGGCCGCCTACGGCAAGTATCCGCCTGCTCCGTGCCCGCGATGCGCCGCGGCGGCGGCCGCCTGTGACAACCAGCATGGCGAATTCAGAACCGGAACGAGAACCTCGCATTGACGCCGGATCACGGTGCCCATATGGACGAGGGAAAGTTGAGGAGGAGGCACCCATGCGTGCAACGCGGCGCGTGGTGACGGGGCATGATGCCAACGGCAAGGCCATCGTCACGTCGGATGGACCTGCCGAGAATGTCAAGCTGCGGCAGGCGACCGGGGGGATCGTCTCGACGCTGCTCTGGGTCACCGATTCGACGCCCTGCGATTGTGAACCGGCGGGCGATCCGGCAGTGCGCGACATTGGCGTGGCGCCTCCGGCTGGCGGCTCCGTGTTGCGCATTGTCGATTTCCCACCTGTTCAAACCGGCGCCGCCGGCATCGATAACGCTGCGATGAAGAAGGAAATGGGTCTCGGCCATGACGGCGGCGGCAGCCCCGCCCGTCATCCGTTCACTCATCGCACGCGCAGCGTCGACTATGCGCTGGTGCTCGAGGGCGAGATCGACATGCTGCTCGACGACAGCGAGGTGCATCTCAAGGCCGGGGATGTCCTTGTGCAGCTCGCGACCAATCACGCCTGGGTCAACACCTCCGACAAGCCATGCCGGATCGCCTTCGTCCTGATCGATGCGAAGGAGCCCGACGCCTGGAGAAAGGGTCGTTAGGGATGTCGCGGCCGGCCATTGGCCTTCCACGGCGGCCGGACCGTTCTTGACACCGGATGGCCGCGTTCCTTATATCGCGGCTTCCAAGGCGGAGTAGCTCAGTTGGTTAGAGCGGCGGAATCATAATCCGTAGGTCGCCAGTTCAAGTCTGGCCTCCGCTACCACAATTCCCAGCGTCAGAAATCCGTTTGCTGGGCCGCTATCGCAACTGCGCGGGCGGGCCGGTTCAAATTGCCCGGGCTTGATGTGGATCAAGAGGCGCCCGCCAGACGAGCTGTAATGTTAGACCTCTAAGTTGATGGAGGTGACCATGGCGATTGGTGCTGTCTGGAAAAAGTGGGACCGCTGGTTCTCGAAGCGGCGTGAGCAGCGGGACCTTGAAGATTTCTCCTGCGGACACTGC
>JBFWYV010000258.1:0-7143 GCA_050186055.1 Hyphomicrobiaceae bacterium
AAGTTTCGCGTCGTTCTTGCCGCCCTCGCTCAGAGCTCCGGCTGCCCGTCTCATATCGGCATCCGACATGACGGCCGCCATTTCGTGCTCGATTTCAGCGCGACTGCCGCGGCTGCGGATGCCAAGCGCGCGCCGGTAGACGCTTTCGGCTGCGTCGTCGCCGTCGGACGCATCGATTGTCAGGCGCATCGAAGCCAGCCAATCGCGCTTCGACAGCGCAGATGTCAGCACGTCATCGAAGCCGGCGCCGTCCGCAAAGGCGATCATGCATGCGAGCGCCTGTCCGAGCGGTGACTGGCGGTCGCGGGCAGCTTGCGACAGGACGGCGTCGGTGGCTTCCCGCCGCAATCCTGCACCTTCGGTGTCGTCCAGAATGGAGAACCCGGCCGGCACCCCCGCTTCAAGCGGAAAGCGTTGCAGGAGACGCTCGCAGAACGCGTGTATCGTCTGCACTTTCAATCCACCGGGTGTCTCGATTGCGCGAGCGAACAGATTGCGGGCATCGGCCATTTCCTCGGGCCGCGGCGGACGGCCAAGCACATTTTCGCGCAACTCATGTTCCAGCACTTCGGCGCTCGTCGTCGCCCACATGGAGAGGTCCTTGAACACGCGGGTTTGCATTTCCGCCGCGGCCGCGCGGGTATAGGTGAGGCAAAGGATGCGCGCAGGCGGCGTGCCCGACAGCAGGATGCGGAGGACGCGCTGCTTGAGAACGTGGGTCTTGCCGGCACCGGCGTTGGCGGACACCCAGGCGGAAGCGGCTGGATCGGATGCGTCGCCCTGAGCCTTTTTGGTCGCCGTCCGCAATGCCGCCGGATCATGTTGCGGAGCGGGATCGTCGTGCCGGCCGGTCATGGCGACGCCCCCTCTTCCCCATCGGCATCCGCGCCCGCCCATTCGTCGACACGCGCCAGATGCGCGTATTCGTCATATGTGTAGTCGAAGCGGGCACGCCGCAATGCGCGATATCCGGTGTTCGGATCATCGAAGCGGGCAATGAGGCTTTCAAGGCCGGCGCGGGCCTCTCTCGCCAATGCTTCGAGATCATCCGACTTCAGATCGACGCAGTCGCCCGGGGGTTCGCCACCAGAGGCGGAAATGTAGCGCAGCGCGGCAATGCGCGGGGCCGCCACCTCGGCGAATCCGCCAGCCAGTGCAATGGCAGCCTCCAGCGCCAACTGCGGTGCCTCGCCGCTCGCCGCGCGGGACTTGAGGTTTGCGAGATTGGATGTGGTCTTGTAGTCGGTGATGACGGCTCCGTCGTGGCGAAGGTCGATGCGATCGGCGCGTGCGGTCAGCGTGAACGGGCCGGCAGGTGCTTTCAATACAAGGGCGCCCGAGACTTCCGTCCGTGTCAGGATAACGCCTGCGCGGCGCTCCGGCTCCGTGGCGGCGAACCATTCCGCAAACCGCTCGAACCGTGGCAACCAGAATGCGGCGACGCGGGGATTGTCGCCGACGGCGTTCAGCCCGTTCATGGCGATGGTCACCAAGGCTCTCGCAATCTCGTCCGGCAGGGTGCCGGGGAACTGCTTGGCGAAACCGGAGAGGGCGGCGTGGATGACGGAGCCGCGCAGGGCCGCAGTGGGCTCGTCGCCTAATCCCGGCAGCGGCTCCAGCTTCAGGATCTCGCGGGCGAATATGGCGTAAGGGTTCGCCATCCATGTCTCGACCGCACTGACCGAGAGCCGCCGTGGGCGCATGCCGACCGGCGGCCGCGGCTGGGGCGGGTGGATGCGAGCACTCGTGGCCGGCATGCGGTTTCGCCACGCGGCCCATTGCAGCCAGGGCTGCTGCGCCTCGAGCTCGCGCTCGAGTCCGAGAGCGGCGAGCACGGCGCGCAGGCGCAAGAGCCAGCGGGACGGTACGGTCGGGGCTCCAGCTGCCTTCATGGCGCGCGTGAGATAGACGGTCCGTGTTCCCATCAACATCGTAAAGTCGTGAGTGCCGTAACCGATGCGGGCCTCCGGCGAGGGCAGACCCAAGGCGTCGCGCATCGGGCGGCTGAGCCATGGACCCGGATCGACCTGCTCGGGCCAGGTGCCTTCGTTGAGGCCGCCGATGACGACGATATCCGGCTGCTGGAGGCGGGCTTCGAGCGGACCCCAGATCGATAGTCGGGGATGCAGCAGAACCTTCGGGCGAACGATTTCGCCCTGGACGAGGCTTCGATAGAGATCCGGATATTCATCGGCTTTGACCGACAGCGAGGGAAGGCCTTCTTCTATGAGGCCGGTCATGAACAGCGATGCGGTCTCGCCCGCCTCGCCGGCCCATAGTCCGCGGGCATTGTCGCCTTCCGGCAACCGAGCGGCGGCTTCGGCGGTTGCGATGTGAGCGCGTGCCAGATCGCGCAGCTCGAGCGCGCTCGGCATTTCGAACAGAGTGCGCAGCGGGGCGGTCGCAGATTGCAGCCTGTCGACGAGATCGCGGGCGCCGGCCCAGTCCTCGTCCCAAAGCCTTTGTACGGCCCGGCCCCGGCGTTCCCTCGCCTTGACGTCGATCTCCGCGCGGTCGAGTGCGGCGATAATGCCTTCGATCCCGCGTCCGATGTAAAGAGTACGGAATATCGCGATCTCGAGCGCCCTGGCCGCGCGACGGACCTGTGCGGCCGGCAATCCGAGCCTCGCGAGCGGGTGCTTGAGCAGGGCCATCGTCGTGGCAGGCCAGAAGCCGGAAGCAATCGTCTCGATGACGAGATCGAGGAAGGCGCCCGGCATCGTCTTAGCCAGCGGGCGGCCGGCGGAGTCATCGATCCGTATACCCCAGGATTCGAGGCGGACGGCGACGCGTCTTGCCAGCAGGCGATCGCGGGAGACCAGCGCCGCCGTTTGACCGGGTGTCTCGACGGCCTCGCGCAGGATCAAGGCGATGGTCTCGGCCTCGTCCTCGGCGGTGGGGGCCTCGATCAGGGTTACGCCGTCGAGCGCCGTTGCCACGGCCTGACGGTCGGCGGTCTCGGCGTAGACATGCCAGCGCTCGCTGGTGGCCGCCGGGCGCATGGCTTCGGAGATCAGGCGGTTGCGACCGGCGATGTCCGGCGCCGGTTCGGCTCCAGTCAGTACGGTGACGGTGTCGGATCCGGTCGCCAGCCGCAATTCCGCGAGCAGACGCTCAAGTCCGAACTGCGGGTGCTCGGGATGAGCGGGCGCAATCGCGTCCCGGCTCTCGCGATCGAGCCCGGTATCCAGGCCGGGAAGGACCACGGCGCCGTTCTCAAGTCCGGCAACCACACGCATCAACTCTGCCGTGGCCGGGATCGAGCCGGTGACGCCTGCGACGATCACCGGTGTCGATGGCGGACGGGCTGACAAGCGCGCGGCCTCCGCACGGATCAATCGGTTGCGGCGTTCCATCGGAGAAAGGAGACCGTGCTGTTTGAGGTATTCCGGCCAACTTTCGAGCGCGATCCTGAGGAATTCGAGGGTCTTGCTCCAGTGCTCGGAGAACTGGTCGGGAACGATGTCGGCGAGCGGCGCCAGGCTGAGTTCCTCGGTCTCGATCTCGTCCATCAGCCGGGCGAGTTCGGCGGCAAGTGCGGATGCGTGGGCGGTGGTTCCGGCTCCGGCCGTGAGGACGATAGCCTGCTCGCTGGTGACGTCGGCCATCGCGGCCTGTTTGTGCATGAGTGCGGACCAATGCTGCACGAAGCTGGTCAGGACAAGCCGCCGTTCGATCTCGCTGACTGCCGGAGGGACGTCGGCAGCGCCCGGTCCGAAAATCGCAGGGCCCGATAATGCGGCGATCAAAGACAGGTCTTCCCTGCCTTCGGCAATGGGCCGGATCTGCGGCAGCAGCATCGCCTTCCCGCCGGCCGCCGCGAGAAAGGCTTCCTGAAGAGCGCGTGCGGCTCGCCGTGTCGGCAACAGTATGGTGTATGCGGAAAGCTCAAGCTGCGAGGGGGAATGTCCGCCGGTTTCCGGCAGGCTGCCGTTCAGTACCGCACGGGCCAGCGTGTGCAGGAATGGCGTACCAGGAGGCACGTTGAAGAGCTTGTGCGTCATCGGCAGTCCCGGCTCCCCCAAGGAAATCCGATCCGTCAGTGGTCTTTATCGTAGTCCGGCTGTCAGCAGGTGCTTTTCGGCGTCGTCTAATGCCTGCGGCGTGCCGATGTGCATCCACTCCCCGTCGAGCGGCAAGCCGAAGAGCCGGCCCGCGGCCAGCGCATGGTTCCAGACAAGGTTGAGCGAGAATGCGCCGTCCGGTGCGGATCGGAACAATTGCCGGTCTGCGATCGAGACGCCGGCAAAGACGTAGCCGGCAACGTCGTCGCTGCGCCGCCGCAGGCGTCCGTCTTCCAGCAGGTGGAAATCGCCTTTGCCATCGTAGCCGAGCGCGGTGTCGCGGCGGGCAAGCAGGAGGAGGGCGTCCATCCGCGACGGGTCCCAGGCGGCTGCGAGGCGCTCCAGATTGGCGACGCGGTACTCGATCCAGACAGTATCGGAATTGTGGATGAAGAAGGGACCGGTGCGGAGCAGCGGGAGGGCTTTGGCAGCGCCGCCGCCGGTGTCGAGCAGTTCGGCGCGCTCGTCGGAAAGCTCAATGTGCGGGATCTCGCGCGTTTTCAGATGCGCGATCAGCGGCTCGGCCTTGTAGTGGACGTTGACGACGGCACGGGTGACGCCGGCAGCAGCAAGGCGGTCGAGCACGTGATCGATCAGCGGCCGGCCGCCGAGGGTCACCATCGGTTTCGGGATCGTATCCGTCAGCGGCCGCATGCGCTGGCCAAGGCCCGCGGCCAGCACGAATGCAGTCTGCGGCGTCGCTGTCATGCAAAGACCTCAAGCACTGCGCGCAGCGGTGGCGCTGTCTTCCCCGTTTCCCGACGCCGGGCCGCGATCAAGGCTCGATGGCGCGGGACCTGATCTCCGACGGCAGGTGCTGCTCATACCATGAGGAGAGCCCGCTGAGCGCCGGATGCGCCAGATCGTGCTCCAGATAGCGCCAGATTCTGGGGATATGTTTGAGATATACGGGTTTTCCGTCTCGCTTCGCGAGGCGTGCGAAAATGCCGAGAATCTTCGTGTTGCGCTGGGCGCCGAGCACGGCATAGGCAAGGCGGAACCCGTCTGCGTTGAAGCCAGGGTCGCTGGAAGCTGCGGCTATATACGCGTCAAGCAGTGTCTTTTCGATGGTCGGATCCACGTCGACCCTGGCGTCCTGGAGAAGCGAAACGAGGTCGTAGGCCGGATGGCCGATGAGGGCGTCCTGGAAATCGATGACACCGGTCCGGGCGATGCCGGTTCTACCCGGTAGGGCGATCAGGTTCGGGGAGTGAAAATCCCGCAGAACCAAAGCTTTGGGCTGGTTCAGGATCTGATCGAACAGTCCGAGCCACGTGGTCAGGAAGTCCTGGCGTACCGATGCGGGCAACACGGAGCCGGTGGCTGCCGGCACATACCAGTCCGCCAGCAGCTCGACCTCGATCTGCATCGCGTTCCGATCGTAGGCGGGCACATCGTGCATCGTCCCGTCGCCGACAGGCAACGGCGAGGGTATGCCTGCACGCCGGATGACATGCAGGGCCTCGGCGGCGGTCCGCCAAAGCGCAGTCTGGTCAGTGCCGCGTCCGATCTCGATGCCGAAGACGCGATCGCCGAGATCCTCGATCAGCAGCAAGCCGCCCTCGAGATCGAAGGCATAGATTTCGGGGACGGAAAGACCCAGCGACTTCAAATAGCGGCCGATGGCGACGAACGGCCGTACATCCTCCGCGAGATGGGCAATGCGGCTGTATGGCAGGCCGTCGCGGATCGGCAGTCCGTCCGGCATGCGTGGGGCGTCCATCAGCACGCGGATCTCGCCATTCCGCACAACACGCATGTAGCGGCGTGTCGAGGCGTCGCCGGCAAGCGGACGCACTTGCGCGTTTCCCCAGCCGCTGTTCTCGATGAAGCGCCGAATTGCTGCGAGACGCTCAAGCCGCTTCCGCCAGGCACCTTGGCCGGTCATGACGATGCGGCGGCGCTCGGCGCCATCGATCTCGGTAAGCGTTATTTCGAGGCGATCGGCCGGCATGACCTCGTGGGCGCGCTCGGGCCACTCGACGAGGACGGCGCCGTTCACATGGGCCTCATCAAAGCCGATCTCCAGGGCCTCGTGCGCGTTTGCCAGCCGGTAGAAATCGAAGTGTGCGATAGCGAGGCGCGGGGTGTCGTAGGCTTGAGCCAGGGAGAACGTCGGGCTCGGCACTTCGGCGTTTTCGTCGCCGAGGGCAGCGCGGATCATCGCCCGGGCCAGCGTGGTCTTGCCGGCGCCAAGGTCGCCGACCAGCGCGATGCAATCGCCACGTCTCAAGTCGGCAGCGAGAAGACCGGCGATCGCGACAACGCCGGCCTCGTCCAGTTCAAGCGTCCATTCGAAGCGGGTGGGCTCAGGGGTCATGGCCGGGCACTGAGCAGGAGCCGCTGCGAGGCGTCAAGCCGCCAGCGCGATCGAGCGGTCAGGCGAGGCCTCGCGCCTTTGCCAGCTGCGCCAGGTTTGCCTCGGGGCGGGCGCCGATGTGGCTGATGATTTCGGACGCCGCCATGCTGCCGAGCCTGCCGCAGGTCTCCAGATCCTTGCCGATGGCGTAGCCGTAGAGGAACCCCGCCGCATAGAGATCTCCCGCCCCGGTCGTGTCCACGACGGCGTCGACCGGAGCAGCGGGCACCGCAATCTTTTGCCCCTGCGCGTGGATCAACGCGCCTTTCTCGCTGCGGGTGAGCACCGCCAGATCGACGTCTTCTGCGGCCCGGCGCGCGGCCTCGTCGAACGACGCCGTCTGGTAGAGGGAGGTGATCTCGCTCTCGTTGGCGAACAGGATGTCCACCTGCTCGCGGATCAGGCTGTGGAATTCACTCCGGTGACGATCGACGCAGAAGCCGTCGGAGAGGGTGAGCGCCACCTTGCGACCGGCTTTGGCGGCGATGCTGGCGGCCTGACGGAATGCGGCCTTGGCTGCGTCGCGATCGAACAGGTAGCCCTCAAGATAGACGACGCGGCCGGCAGCAATCATGCCTTCATCGATGGCACCGCTGTCCAATTCGGGACTGACGCCGAGAAACGTGTTCATGGTGCGCTCGCCATCCGGCGTCACCAGGATCAGAGAGCGGGCGGTCGGGGCTCCGGCTCTGGCCGGCGGCGTTTCGTAGGCCACGCCGA
>JBFWYV010000259.1:0-7132 GCA_050186055.1 Hyphomicrobiaceae bacterium
TGATCAGTGAGGGTTGGTATAAGGAAGACGCTCGCAAATCATCACGCGACCACTTGAAGCCTGCTGCCTGATTGCCGCCGCCTTCTGGTAGTCCTCGCTCCGGTACCAGGCCAGGGCGGCCTCGACGGACGGAAACTCCAGTATCACCACGCGGTCGGGCGAGACCTCGCCTTCTAGCAGCAGGCTGTCTTCCGATCGGACCACTGGCTTGGCCCCGTGCTTGACGAGGGTCGGCAGCGCCAGCTCGCGGTAGCGGGTATAGAGTGCCGGATCCTTGATGACCATCTCGGCAATGAAGTAGGCAGCCATGCGCTCAAGCCTCCTTTTTCGAGGTGCCCATGGGCGCAGACATCAATGTCTCGGAGAAGCCGCCATCACAATTGATGGCCTGGGCCGTGATGTAGCGCGCTGCGGGCGAGGCGAGGAAAACAACCAGGTCGGCAACCTCCTCGGGCGAGCCTATCCGCGCGAGAGGGATGACCTTGGCCCGCTCGTCGAGCACCTTTTGGCCCACCGCTGCCCGTGCCAGCGGTGTGTCGATGTTGCCCGGATTGACGATGTTGGCGCGCACGCCGTAGGGCGCCCATTCCAGAGCCATCTGCCGCGTGAGCGAAACCAGCGCAGCCTTACTGGGCCCGTAGGAGCCTCCGTTGGGACGCCCGAACATGCCACTGAGCGAACCGATGTTGACGATCGATGCCGCGGGGCTTTGGCGCAGGTACGGCAGGCAGGTCCTGGCGAGCATGAGCGCGCCCACGACATTGACCCGGAAGCAGGCCGCCCAGTCTTCCAGCGAACAGTCTTCGAGCTTCGCGGGCCGAACCATGGCGGCCGCATTGACGACTACGTCGATTCGGCCAAAGCGGACGACAGTGGTGTTAACAGCGGCGTCGATGTCCGCCTGAACCCCAACGTCCAAGTGCACGGCCGCGGCCTGGTGCCCGCCAGTCTCAATCTCTGTGGCAACCCTGGAAGCGCCCTCCAAGCGCAAGTCACCGATCATCGCCGCACCGCCAGCCGCCGCGAAAGCCTTGGCGCAGGCCTCACCAATGCCGCTGCCGCCCCCGACTACCAGGGCGACGAGACCTTGGACGGATGATGCGCAGTCGCACCCAGTCTCGCCCAGGGAAGCATTGACTTGGCTTGGCGCTGTCATGTGTCGAGTTCCTGAATCTAGCGTCGGGAGGTCGCAGGCGCTGTCGGGCCCTGCAGCTGCTACCGGATGGTGGTGGGCAGCCAGGTTGCCAGGGCCGGGAAGAACGCGAGCAGAACCAGCAGAAAGAGAATCAAGCCGCAGTACGGCGCGGCGCCCATCGCCACGTCCCGGAAGTTCTTTCCGCCCGAGATGGCTTGGATGGTGAAGAGGTTGAGACCGACCGGCGGTGTGATCTGCCCAAGCTCGATCAGCACCGTGAGGACCACGCCGAACCAGACGGCGTCGAAGCCGAATGCCGTGATGGCCGGGAACAACACGGGCAGTGTGAGGAACATCATCGACACGCCATCGACGAACATACCTAGGGCTAAAAAGAAGATCACGATCACGCAAAAGAACGCCCACTTCGACAAGCCAATGTGGAGGATCCAGTCGGTGATCTCCTTGTTGATGCCGGAGTAAGTTAGCGCCGCGGACAGGATCTGCGCGCCTACGATCAGGAACATGATCATGCAGGTCAGCTTCACCGTCGACAGCAGCGAATCTCGGCAGACCATCCAGTTGAAGCGCCCATAGCAGGCAGCCAGCACGAAGGCGCCGAATGCACCGACAGCCGCCGC
Source organism: Hyphomicrobiaceae bacterium (assembly GCA_050186055.1). Lineage (GTDB taxonomy): Bacteria > Pseudomonadota > Alphaproteobacteria > Rhizobiales > Hyphomicrobiaceae > CAMDPA01. The sequence goes on from JBFWYV010000259.1 coordinate 1,777, forward strand.
CTCGGTCGGAGTGGTGTAGCCCGAATAGATTCCTCCCAGCACCACGACGATGAGCGCCGTGATCGGCAAGACCTGGGGCAGCGCGGCAAGCTTGCTGGGCCTGCGGGTATTCTCCGACGCCTGCGGAGCCAATGATGGGTTAAGACGAATGCGGCAGAAGCCGTAGATCAAGAAGATCGAGGTCAACAGCAAGCCGGGAATGATACCGGCGATAAAAAGATGGGAGATCGATTCGCCAACCAGCGCGCCATAGAGAACCATGGAGAGGCTCGGTGGAATCAGGATGCCCAGCGTGCCGCCCGCGGCCAGCGAGCCGAAAACTAGCTTCTTGTCATAGCCTTGCTTGAGCATTTCAGGGATCGCGACGGTGCCAACTGACGCCGCCGTCGCCACGCTTGATCCGCTGACCGCCGCGAAGACCGCACAGCTCACGGTATTGGCATGTAGCAGGCCACCGCGTGCGGAACCCATGAGTGTCGCCACGCCACTGTAGAAGTTGCGCCCGGCGCCGCTGCGCACGATGAGTTCGCCCATCAGGATGAACAGCGGTACCGCGATGAGGACGTAGCTGTTGGTGTTGTTCCAGGCGATGGAACTGATGGATTCGAGGCCGAGGAAACCCTTGGTGAGCAGCAGGATGAGCGAGCCGACGGCACCAAGGGCGAAGGCGATCCACTGACCGGCCAGCATGGTGAAGGCAAGGACCGCCACCATGATCAGAACCAACAGCAGCGGCGAATGACTCACGGCATCTCTTTCTTCGGACGGAAGACGAAGACGAGGAGCTGCAGCAGCAGAATGACGCTGCCGATCGGCATCACCAGCTGCGGAAGGTAGAGCGGGATCTGCGACGTGCTGGGTGCGGCAATGTTCGCCGAGTAGAGGTAGGTGATCTGGTCGAGGATATAATAAAGTAGCACCCCCACGTACGAGAGACTGCAGAGGAGGATGAACCAGCGGGTTACCCGCATAATTCGCCCCCGCATACGGGCATAGAAGAACTCAATGCGGATGAATTGGCCATCTTTCAGCGCCAGGCCAAGCCCGAGAAAGATCAGCGCCGCATTGAAGTAACCAGAAAACTCGTCGGAGATCTGTGTCGACTGTCCGAAGACGCCGCGTATCACGATCTCGACCATGACCAACAGCAGCATGGCGACCAGCGCGATGGCCGCCAAGTAGCCGCCGATCAGCGACAACCTGGCGACACCGCGAGAAAATGCACCTGGACGATCGCTCATCTACTTGCCGATGGCTGCCCGAATTTCCGCCAGCATAGCGACCGCGTCAGGCCCCGTCTGCTGGGCCCACTCGTCCCAACTGTCCTGCATCAGTTTCTCGAGTTCGGCGATCTGGTCTTCCGGCGGGAAGAACAGATCGACGTTGTACTCCTTGCGCAGCTCATCGAAGCTCGCACGGTCGAGTTCCGTGAAGCCGTCGGTGATCTTGGGGCCCCACACGGCGGCCACCTCATCCAGGGCGGTGCGCGCCTTCGGGGAGAGAGCGTTGTAGGCCTCCATGTTGACCAGCACGTAGTCGTCGCCGGCGGTGGCATTGGGCAGATAGCCCCAGTGGATGAACTCCTCCCACCTGTTGCCCTTCACCGACAGCGATGCGGTGAAGACGCCCTCGACCGTACCGCGCTCAAGCGCGACCGCCACCTCGGGCGTGGTCATCGTCACGGACGAGGCGCCCAGCCGCTCCAGCATGATGGCCTGCTGGGGGCCCAAGGTACGCAGCTTGCGTCCCTTGAAGTCGGCGAGGCTGCGAATGGGGTCGCCGGATCCGAAGATGTTCTGCGACGGCCAAGTGTAGGAGAAGAGGACCTTCACGCCGATCTTATCGAGCTCGGGCTTGATGTACTTCTCGATGATCGGCTGGGCCTTCTTCAGGTCCTCGACGTCGCCGAGCAGCATGGGAAGACCGCCGACACCCAGCAGGGGGATCGTCCCGCTGTTGAACAGGGCAATCGCCTCGCCCAGCTGCACCTGGCCCTGGCTGGTGATGCGCACCATCTCGTTGGGCTTGAACGGCAGTTCGCCCGAGAGACGCACGTTGATGACGAGCTCGCCTTCGCTCTTCTGCTTCACCTCGTCGGCGAACTGCTGCAGATAGCCGGCAATGGGACTCGATAGACCCGTCACGATGTAAAGGTCCCACTCGGTCGACGCGTTGCCGGTACGGGCAAAGCTCATGACCATCGGCGCGGCCAGCAAGCCGGCGACCACCTGTCTACGATGCATGTCTTCCTCCCCTTATGACGAAGCGGAAGGCACCTGCTGCGCCGCCGCCGTTCGCGCCGTCCGTTGATATCGTCGACGCACATTAGTAACTATATAAATTAGGTTGGTTGGAGTCCAGCGTGTTTCGGTCGCTTTTTAAGCTGTGCGCTCGAGAGGAAATGCACGGCTTGGTACTCCACCGCTGGGCATGGCCCCCCCACCCTTCGCGTCAGGACTTCTGGCGGTTGGCCTCTTCGTGCTGAGCCACCCAGGGCTGCACATAGCCCGCCCTGAAGTCGGGCGGCAGCTCGCACACCGGCTCGGTCTCGAAACTGGCGTACTGTGCCGGCCGGCCGCGTACGATGTCGCCCGCATGCGGACTGACGTGGGGATTGGCGGTGTAGGCGAAGGAGTCGGCCGACGAATAGGTCGCCAGCAGCAGCGGACGCGGCTCTTTCAGCGTGTTCTTCGAGGAACTGTGCAGAACACGGCAGTTGATCAACACGACGGTTCCCGGGCCGCCTGTCGCTTTCACGACGCGATCGTCGTCGATGGCCTTGCTGGCATCCTCGTCGCTGATCCGCAGCGCCAGCTTGCCCTCCTTGTCATAGAGGCTGTACAGCGCTCCCTTGTGGCTACCGGGCATGAAGCAAAGAGGCCCCTGCTCTGCCTTGCAGCCATTGATGTAGACCCCCAGCGTAACAGGCGAGAAGTCGGTGTGCGGCCAACCGCCGATGTCCTGGTGCCAGTCGAAGGTGCGCGTGCTGTTTCCCGATTTCACGTTGAGCTTGCCGTGATGGAACTTGACGTCAGGCCCAACGACATCGGCCACCAGGTCGGTGACGAGGGGGCTCTTCAGGAAATCCCAGATCGTTCCGTGATGGTCCTGCGGGTTGGAAACACGGTGCAGCCGCGGATCATCCGCTGAGTGGCCCTGTTCCAGCACGAAAATGTTGTTCGAGTGCGTGACCTCCCGGCTGCGGTCGATCAGGGCGCCCGTCGCGTCGAGAAGCCGGCGCAGCCAGCCACGGTCGACATAGTCAGGCAGGACGAGGAAGCCGTCTTCCCAATAGCGCTGGCGCTGGCTCTCGGTGAGGACATTTGGCTTGTGGGACAAGACATCGACGCGTTTCATCGGAGTTCCTCCAAGGAAAGTGCTTCTTCTTAGTCAGCGGCTCGGCTGGCGCGCTGCTATGTCATGGCCTCGGCTAGGCGCGCGCCAGAGTCGCGGGGATGCCGTCATAGAGGACTGGGTACTTGGCCATCTGCGTGCGGCCCCCCGGCAGCTGTAGCCAGAGCCGGATCAGGTCTCGCTTCTTCTCCGGCTCGTCATAGTCGACAAAGGCGGTGCGGGAGTGGAAGGTCACGTAGTTGTTGAGAAACTGGATGTCACCAGGCTCCAGCTGCATGTCGTAGCGGAGGTCCTGGCGAGCAGCCATCGCGTCAAGGTACTCGAGCGCCTCGTTCTCCTGGGCCGTGTAGGGCACGCCATTGAGGCGGGAGGTCTCGATCATGGCGCGGCGGATCGCGCAACTCAGCACCCCCTTCTCGTAGCTGTACACCGGCAGGCGCCACTCGGTGGGAACGCCGTCGGCCTCGGTGCTGCGGAGTGCGAAGCCGTTGAAGTAGACGGGCAGCAGATCCGGCCGAGTGCGCAGGATCTCGTTGTAGACGGCCATCGAGCTGCTGATGCTGCTCTGCCCGCCCTCCTTGGCTTTCCTGATGCACAGCAAGCCCACCGCATCACCCAGGTCCGTATGGAAGAGTAGCTTCTCGTTGCTCAGGTAGCCGCGGACTCCCTTGACCTGGCCGACCGTCGTAATGCGCTTGCCCTCGTCACGAACGTGGGCCAGGAGCTCACCGTAGGAGTTCTGCGATATGGGCTTGCCCGCCAGCCGCCCGATCGCGAGGAAGAGTGTCTCGATCTCGGGCACCGTGAAGCGGTCGACCGGAAAGCCTTGCAGCAGGAGAAATCCGCGGCCTTCCAGCAGGTCCACCTTGATCTCGGACACAACACGCATCAAGGCCGGAAACCGCGGAGCGTGCTCCGGGTTGATGGTCTCGCTCTTGGCCGTTGCCAGGAGCGCGGGAAGCTCGTCCAACGCGGCCTGGCTAATCTTTCGCCGCCAAGCGTCGCTGCCGGCAATCTGCTCGGCATTCCACACTGCGGGGCCTGTCACGGGTTGGGTCGGGATCATCGCGTGCTCCATTCAGATGACATCCATGATCGGGCGCGCCTGCGTCGTCGGCGGGGTCGATGGCGCTGTTGCTGCGGCCTGTGCGGTCCGACGAAGTTTTTCCCGCAAGGCCCTTTCTTTCATCACATAAAAAGTTTATAACTTTGTCAAATGGATTCCGTGCTGGAACGCTACAAGGACCCGTATGAACGGTGAAAACAGCTTCGCGCCGCGGCTGACGGGCAAGAGCCCGGTCTTCGGCGTCATCGTGAATTTCGATTCGATGCCCTTCATCGACATGGTGGCGCTTGCCGGCTTCGACTTTGTGCTGCTGGACGCCGAGCATGGCCCGATCACGCCGGCTTCCGCCCAGGGGATGATCCGCTCAGCCAAGGCGATGGGGCTCGCCGCCTACGTCCGCACGCCTGGCTGCGATGGCTACGAGATACAGCGCTATCTGGACATTGGCGCCGATGGGATCCAGACCCCGCAGGTAGAGACCGCGATGGAAGCCAAGGCTCTGGTGGATCACGTCTATTACCCGCCCAAAGGAACGCGGGGACTCTCGATGGCGACCACCGCAGGGGCCTTCGGCGTCGTCCGGTCGGCAGCTGACCACATCGCTCTCGTCAACCGCGCGCTGTCGACGTTCGCGACGGTCGAAAGCGCTGTGGCAGCGGAGAACATCGACGCAATACTCGCCGTCCCCGGCCTGACGGGCGTGAGCATTGGGACGGGCGACATGGCCCTTTCAATGGGCGTGCCGGGCCAGCGCTCGGCTCCGGTGGTCCAAGACGCTGTGCGCCGCATTGTGTTGGCATGCAAGGGGGCGAACAAACAAGTGATGCTGCCGGCGACCGATTCCGCTGGCGCGATCACAGCCCTGCAACTGGGTGTCACGGGTATTCAGTTCCCAGCAAGCTCAATTGTCATTGACAGAGGCCGGCAAATCCTTGC
>JBFWYV010000260.1:0-7098 GCA_050186055.1 Hyphomicrobiaceae bacterium
CAGGTGCGTGCCGTGCTGCGCTCGCCCGAGATCATCGTGCGCACGTGGCGGGCTGCGCGGCAGTCCATAGAGGGCTTGACGGAGGCTGACGTCCGGGAAGCGCTGGAACGGCTCGACCCGCTCTGGGAGGAGCTATTCCCGGCCGAGCAGGCTCGCATCGTGGAGTTGCTGGTCGAGCGCGTCGACCTCAGCACCGAGGGAGCTGATATCCGACTGCGGACGCAAGGGCTGACGAGCCTCGTTGAGGACTTGGGCGCCATCCAGCCCGAGAAGCGGAGGGCAGCATGACTGCGAAACCGAAGGTTATGGACGATGGCCGGACCGTCACAGTAAGGGTGCCGTTTTCGGTGCGACGGCGCGGCGGTCGCAAGCTGGTGCTGGCGCCAAATGGGGCGAACGTCACCGCGGCACCGGCTTGTCGGCACATTGACAGTGCCATGGTCAAGGCGATCGCTCGGGCCTTTCGCTGGCGCGAGATGCTGGAAGACGGGGAGTATTCGACCATCCGCGAAATTGCGGTGGCCGAGAACATCAATGAATCCTATCTTGGGCGCGTGCTGCGGGTGACGTTATTGACGCCGGACCTAATCGATGCGGTCTTGAATGGCAGGCAGCCCGCTGGACTACAGCTTGAGCATCTATTGAAACGGTTTCCGATCGAGTGGCACTTCCAACGACTTATCTTCGGGCTCACAACCTGAAGGGCGGCAGCGCCCCAAGCAACCGGACGCAAAGATGGAATCAGCATGTAAAGCAGGAGAACCTGAAATCTGACATCCTGATCGCCGCATTGTCATGCCGACGTGCGGAAGTCGATCGCCGAAGCGTCCCGCCGAAAACGCAGCCGCGGGACGAGGATTGATCAATAAGGACCGCCGAAAGCCAAGCCCCAGTCCTGGTCGAACCTACATCAGTTTTGCGGGAGCAATCGAGCACAACACGGTTTGATGATCGGCCTGTTCGGCAGGAGCCATGCCGATACCAGCGAGGTTATCGGCATCTGATTGCGAGCGCTGCGATTGCGATCCAGACCCCGGTTCGCAGGATCATCGCGCCCATGGTGCGAGCCTCATAGGCCCCACCTTGCCAGACATGCAACAGAAAGGCGGCGAATACCGCAGCCGTCGCCAACGCGATGCCGGCAGACAGCGCCCGTCCCCATCCGGTCCCCCGCCACAGGCCGACTCCCGCTAGTATATAGGCAAAGCCTGCGGCGAAATTGAACCGCAGCACGAAGGGCACCACAGCACCCATATCCGCCCCTGCAAAGAGCGCTCGCCCGCCCGAGACAATGGTCAGAAGACCGAAGATCACTGCGACAGCGGCGGCAACCTTCAGAGCAAACGGTCGGCTGGTCATGGCATTCTTCCAACGTCAGGCATCTGCCAAACGGCCATCGCGTAAATGGAATATGTGATCGAAGCGGTCGAAGATCTTCTCGTCATGGGTAACGGCGATGATGGCGGCGTCGCGCTCGACGGCAAGCTTGCGCAGCAAGTCCATAACAATGGCGGCCCGCTGGGAATCAAGCGCGGCAGTCGGCTCATCGGCCAGGATGATGCGCGGGCTGTTGGCGAGCGCACGAGCGATGGCCACGCGCTGAGCCTCGCCGCCCGAGAGCTTGGCCGGCATCGCGTGCTTGCGGTGGCCGACCTCCAGATCGTCCAGCAGTTGACCTGCCCGTTTACGGGCGGTTGCCATGTCAACACCCGCCAATTGCAGAACGACCGCGACGTTATCTGTCGCATCGAGAAAGGGCAGTAGATTATGAAACTGGAAAATGAAGCCGATCTTGTCGAGCCTTAGGCGTCTTAGATCGCCGCGTTGCCACACTCCGTCTTGCAGCACGCGCTCGCCGTCGAGCTCCATGGAGCCTGCCGACGGATCGAGGATGCAGCCGATGACATTGAGAAGCGTGGTCTTGCCGGAGCCCGAAGGTCCGAGCAAGGCCACGACCTGCCGGGGAAATACTTCGAGTGAGACCTCCCGCAACGCATCCACGCGCGTCTCGCCTTCGCCGAAATGCTTGGAGATGCCCTCAAGACGCACCAATGGCCTGCCCGATTCCGGTCGTGCCATATATCAGCCTCCGAGCGCCGTCGCCGGATCGACCCGCAGCGCCGCACGCACGCCGAGACCGCTGGACAACAGGCAGACCGTGAACACGATCAGGCCAAGCACAACCACATTGTCCGGCTCCAGCACCACACGCCGCGGGAAGAAATCCTTGATGTTGACGATCAGCGTGGCGCCGATGGCAAAGCCGATCAGCCCGAGCGCAAGCGCCTGCTGCACGATCATGCCGATGATGGTGCGGTCGGGCGCTCCGATCAGCTTCAGGGTCGCGATCTGCTTCAGCTTCTCCATGGTCATCGTGTAGATGATGAGAGCGATGATGACAGCCGAGACAACCAGCAGAAGTGACGTGAAAAGCCCGATCTGTCGCCGTGCGCGATCAACGAGCGAGCGCGAAAGGATGAGTTCCTGATCCTCCTGTGTGATAGCCGCTAAATGCTTCCAGCGCCGTATCGTTGCGGCGGTCGCATCGGGGGAAGCGTTTTGATGGAGCCGGGCGACCACGGCGTTGACGGTGTCGCGGCTCGCGCTGCCGGTGCCACGCGCGAGCTGCACCCGCGCCGCCGGCGGAGCAAGCTCGAACTGCAGCTTCTGAGCATCGGACAATGCGATGTAGACGGCGGGATCGCCGCCGGAGTTGACCTGATTTTGGGTCAATCCCACGACCGTGAAACTGCTGCGGCCGAGCCGGATCCGTTCGCCCAAGGTCAGTCCGGCTGAGCGGTCGGCAACCATCTCGTAATGTCTGCGTGCAATCTCGCGACCCCCGACGATCTCCGGCGGACCGCCCGGACGCGTCAGCTCATAGCCGATAACGTAGAGCCTTAGTTTGCCGCCCTGATGCTCGGCCTCGACGGTTTGATAGGTGATGCTGCCTGCGGCCGTCACATCGGCAATGCGCGCAACCGCCTCGCGGACGTCACCGGGAATCCGGGAGGCTTCAGCAAAAGGACCGCGTGTATTGGCCTCAACCACCCACAGGTCGACGGCCGGCGCCCGGGCTATCGTCAGGGCATCGACGACGAGACCGCGATAGATGCCGATCATCGCCAGCACGACGCCGAGCAGCAAGCCGAGCCCCAGGCAGGTCAACAAGAAGCGGCCGAGATTGTGACGGATGTCGCGATAGGCGAGATTCATTTTGACTTGGTCTCGATCACGCGCACCGCACGGCCTTCACGCAGCTCGTTCTCCAGTCGGGTCACGACACGAGCGTCTGTCGGAAGACCGTCGACGATCTCAAGACGCGCATCTTCGGTGCGATGTCGGAACTGGACAAGGCGGCGATGCAAACGACCGTCTTCGACCGTCCACACCGTGCCCTGCTTTCCGTCGTAGCCATGGACCGCGGCTGACGGCACGAGCAGCGCCCAGTCGAGCTTAGCGACCGTGATCCAGAACTCCACCTGCTCGCCGAGATAGACACGGGCCGGAGGATTCTCGCCTCTGAGATAGACGCGCCGCTCCTCGGTGACGCGGTCGCTTTCAAGGCCGATACGGACCACGCGGCCGGTGAAAGTCTCGAGCGGCCGGGAGCGCAGGCGCGCCTCGACTATTTGACCTTCCTCGATAAAGCCGGCGCGCGCCTCGTCGACATAGGCGAGGCCCCAATAGCTGCCAACAGCAATGAGGGTGAAGATCGGATCGCCGGCCTTGATGACACTGCCCGGCTCCTTGTGGCGCTCGATGACGACCGCGTCGTAAGGTGCGACAAGTGTGCGGTGCCGAAGCATGGTTTCTTCGTATTGAAGCTGGGCACGGGCGTCGGCCAGCTGCGCCTTGGCGTTCTCCACCTCGCTGTCGGCCACCGCGACATCCGCCTTGGCCACGGCCTCGTCGCGGACCGCCTCTTCCGCCGCCTGCTGAGAAACGACGTCACGACCCGCCAAAGCCTGCTTGCGCCGATTGGTCTCCTGCCTCTGAATAAGTATCGCGCGCGCCTTCTCCAAATTGGCGGCGCTCTTGGCGATATTAACCTCGGCGATCAGCAGCGCGGCACGTGCTTTGGCAACCTTGGCATCCTGTTCGCCGGTGTTAAGGCGGGCAAGTACTTGTCCGTTGCTGACGCGGTCACCGTGATCGGCGTAAAGTTCGGCAAGTGTGGCGCCTATCTCAAACCCGATCTTCGAGACGACGCGGGCCTCGGTCGTGCCCAGACCAAATACCCGGATCGGAACATTCTGCTCGATCTCCGCTACCTGAACATTGATCGGGCGAAGGGAATAGAAAAAGACCGCGGCGGCAATGATGACGATCACGCTTGCCGCCGCCAGCGCGTACTTTATTGACGGCTTGTGCAGGATCGTGAAGAAGCTCATTTCTTGCGCATCTGACGGGTAATTTTCTACCTTGGCTCGCACAATCCTTCATGATCATGCTCTGTTGTCGTTGACTTCAATCATATGCGAGCCCTGGATCGTCGGCCCGCAGCACTGACAGTTGCCGAAATAGACACCGCCAAACAGCCAAAACACGGGTCAAAGCCGCAATGATGCTGCCGTTGATTATCAAACGCAAGTGTCCTCAACGAAGTACGGAGGTTCGGCATTCACACGTCAGCTCTCGGCGGTTTCACCCAGCCATTCACAGCTTCGATCGCAGCCGATCGGCAACGCGCCGCGCAATCTCTGCCGGCGCCTCGTCGGGGATCGGGAACACCGAACTCACATTGATCTCGCCAAGCACGTAGCTGTCGGTTCCGTCGGCGATGGGCGGGCCGAGCATGAAGTCTGCGTCCCAGATCATCGGCAGGTCGCGCTGCGGGATGCCCAGTAAGGAGATCAGCTCGGGCGTCCACTCGTCTTCCATCAACCGGCGCAGCCGTTGGAAGCGCGGGTTCGAATTGGAGGTATAGAGTCGCCGCCCGGCCTCAGCACGGGCGACCGGTGCATCGATTAGGGCCTTAACCTTCTGGTGGCCGAAGCCGGCGCAGCGATCGCCGGCCATGTAGCAGCGCACCACACCATCGCTCAGGCGCTCCTGGAATGGCTGATCGATCACGCTGCCGTCTTCGAAATACTCGGCGCACCGGTCCAGAAACTCGTCCAGCCACAGATCTTCCGACGCTTATTTGGTAGCATCCAACACGCGCACCATCGCCCCGTTACGAGAACTTGCCAGCGCCTTGACCTTCCAGACGCCTTGGCCGCCGTTGCCGCGATTGCGCTTGATCACGCGCGAGCCAGCGGCGAGCCGCGCCGGCAATTCGGCGCGCATCGCCTCGGCCGTTCGATAGAGGACCGTGTCGCAGCCCCAGCTCATCGTGCGGGTACGATGGAGAACCTCCTTCGTACCCATCTTGAGGATCACATCGGGATGGGCGCTCACCCACACGCCGCGCGCGGCAACCTCGCGCAGCAGCGCGTCTAGATTAGCGCGGTTGCGCCCCTCATGAATCGGATTGACCCAGACAAGCACGCCATCGAACGTTGCGAGCTGGGAACGCACGGCCTCGAGGACATCATCTTCGTAGACCACCGGTTCCGACTGGACGCCGGCATCGGCGAGCGCCGCAAAGACGGCCTTGAACCGGCTGGTCTCCGGCGTGGCGCTGCGGCGCGCCACGTCATCGCCCCGCCATAGAATAGCGACACGTCCGAGGCGAGCTCTTGGGTTGGAAATGGAAAACGGCTCCGCATTCATATTCGTGCTCCTGACCCGCGTGATCGCGCGGGCCGCGAGCAGGACTTGGACGGAAGCCGCCTTTCGGACGCCGGGAGCCTGCGATGCCCCGACACTTGATTTATAGACTCGACACGCCGCGCCATCAAGGTTGAGATCTCAAACCCGACCTTGTGGTTCAATGCCGATGTGTATGGTGCATATCCGGCGCATGGGGATGCGAGTGCTTGATCCGGGCGTGCGAATGGACATGCGTATGCCGCTCCCCCGCCGGATCATTATGCCCATGCCGATGCTGATGATGCTCGTCATGTAGGTGTGAGTGCGAGTGTTCCATGGGCTCGTGAGTATGTTCATGTTCGTGCCGCTCGGTAAGGTGCAGCCACACGCCTAGCCCCATGAGAGCTCCGGCTGCGGTCAGCTGAACCGTAACCGGTTCACCCAGCGCGAACACCGCAACGACCGCGCCCAGGAAGGGAGCCGTGGAAAAATATGCGCCGGTGCGCGCAGCGCCGAGATGGCGGAGTGCGACCACGAATAAGGCAAGACTCACGCCGTAACCAAAGAATCCAACGACACCGGCCAATAGCGCGTCAGACGCAGCGGGCATCGATCCACCGGCCCAAAGGCCAAGCGCGACGTTGATTGGCCCGGCGAACAACCCTTTCAGTTCAACGATCTGCAAGGGATCGGCGAGCGACACCTTGCGCGTCAGGTTGTTGTCGAGGCCCCACATGATGCAGGCGCCGACAATGGCCGCCGGGCCGATGATACTCACCAGCGTCGGCGTGCCCGACCAGGCGAGTACGCCAGCACCCGCGACGAGGCAAAGCATTCCAAGCGCGATTCGCCGGTCGAAGTTCTCGTGGAAAATGAACCAGGCCATCAAGGCAGTTGCAGCACCTTCAAGCGTAAGCAGCAGTGAAGCTGAGGATGCGTCGGTGCGCGCAAGTCCGAGCATCAGCAGGATCGGACCGGCCAGGCCACCGGCCAAGATCGCCGCGGCGAGCCACGGAATTTCTTGCCGGCGAAGCGCTTCGTCACGCGCGGCCGGAGCGATGACGGTGTGCGCGAGCCGTCGCAGCAGGACGACGCCGATACCCGCGCCGCAATAGAGCAGGCCAGCGAGCACAATGGGATCGATGACGCCGATTAGGCGCTTAGCAGCCGGCGTCGAGATGCCGAAGAGGGCGGCCGACACGAGCGCATAGATGACTGCCGTTCGGTTCATGCGTCCATTCTATTTGCAATCGATGCAAAGACTCCCTACCCGCGATCGCAAAAAGCGAAGCAAAATCAATCGGCGCGTTTGCATTCTCTATTCTCCGTTCCCCAAAAGTTCTTGCGAACAGTACGGAGGTGAGTACGAGCAGAAAGCGTTTAAATTCAACGAATTACAAG
>JBFWYV010000261.1:0-7010 GCA_050186055.1 Hyphomicrobiaceae bacterium
CGGTAGAAGTGGCGGCTGCCAACGTGAGACTCGCCGCTTCCGTACTAGGCGTCCGTGCCACAATTGAGACTCGGATTGGGGACAGCTTTGTAAACTGGCGGGATTTACCCTCCAGCGATATCGTTGTCACAAACCCCCCGTGGGAACACATCAAGCCGGTCAGCCGCGAGCTCGCGCAAATGGGGCAGAGCGAACAAGCTGAGTATCGGCGCCTTCTTAGGGTCCGAAGCGACTTGTTGAATGGGATGTTTCCTAACGCGCGTGCCGAGAGGCAGTGGGCCGGATGGGGAACAAACCTTGCCAGGTGCGGGTGGGAGCTGGCGCTGAGGGTGTGCGCTCCAAACGGAACGCTTGGTATCGTGCTTCCCGCGACGCTGTTTGCCGATCAGGCTTCGGTGAGGATGCGGGGATACGCTTTCTCGAACTCGCAACTGCAGACGCTAGCGACTTACCCGGCCGAAGCCCGACTGTTCGACAAGGTGGACCAGTCGGTAGTTACTGCAGTGTTTCGCAACGCTGCGCCAACGGCGGACATACAGGCATTTCCGTTGACGGTGTACGACGCGCATTGCCGCCTCAAAGCGGCCGTGACTATCACCCGAGAGTCGCGGGAGCTTGGCGACCACGGCTATGCTCTTCCAGTAGGCTTTGGCGCCGCGGCCGACCATGTGATGAGGAATTTCTCTCACCTCGAAAGACTTGGCCAGCTCGAGTCCGACCACCCCCATGGGCTGTGGGCGGGACGTGAGGTGGACGAAACCAGGATGAGCGAGAAGGTCACCTCCGGCGAACGGCACCCGTTTATCAAGGGCAAGATGATCGAACGACATCGCGTTCGTGTGCAGCCGAGCGTTTCGGTACGCCCTGAATACGTGTCGTCGCCTTCCGTTCGGCATGAGCGCATCGTTTGGCGCGACGTTTCTCGTGCATCGCAGGCAAGACGAATGATCAGCGCCATCATTCCGGAGCGCTGGGTAGCAGGGAACTCGCTACACGTCGCGTACTTCAACAATGGAGACAGGAAGCGGCTGAGAGCGCTGTACGCGCTCATCTCCTCCTACGTTGTCGAGTTTCAGGTCCGCACCAGGTTGGCGACTGGCCATGTTTCGCTAGGCGCTGTGCGCTCAGCTCGCATCCCAGCTCTCTCGTCGGATATGGAGGACCGCTTGGCTAGAGCAAGTGACGCAGTCCTAAAGGGCGGCCGAAATGAGCTCCTTGAAGTGGCTGTGGCGCAGGCTTTTCAGCTGAAAAGAGATGAGTACGCCGCCCTTTTGGATTGCTTCCCGAAGTTGGGTGCCAATGAGCGCGACACCCTCCTTGACCAGGACACCTGGGCTGCAGCAGCCGAATGATTGCAAACCACGTAGCATCAAAGCTAAGTGCTCTCGACCTGCAAATTGCTCGCCATGTCCGCCCTGGCGGCAACTGGAAGGACGTTCCTCCCGACGTCCCATCGGCCCGCATCGCGCAGATTAGAGTTAGCGCTGCGGCCGGTGAGGGATCTCGATCCACGTATTACGGCAGGCTTGCAGACCACGCGCCTTCGTACACAATTAACACCTACTACTCCCGCCCTGGGAATGGCTGTCACTTACACTATGGGCAGGAGCGTACGCTGTCTCATCGCGAGGCGGCGCGCTTTCAATCTTTCCCTGATTCCTTTGAGTTCGTCGGCACCTCACAGCGCGCAATCTCTCAGCAGATAGGCAACGCAGTACCACCACTACTCGCTTACCAATTGGCGTTGGGCCTTGGAGATCCCGGCGAGATGATCGACGTCTTTGCTGGCGCGGGAGGCCTATCGTTGGGCTTCAAATGGGCGGGCTGGCGATCGCTAGCTGCGACCGACTTTGAGCCCAGTGCCGTCGCTACCTTTAACAAAAATGTCGAGCCGGTCGCCTTTGTCGGTGACATGACATCGGAAGACACGCTTGCTCGCCTTGAGGCCGCGGCGGCTCGGCGATCAGGTCGACTCGCTCTGGTAGGAGGGCCACCTTGCCAAGGGTTCTCAACTGGCGGCAAACGTCGCTCAGTGGACGATCAGCGAAACTGGCTGTTCCGGTCCTACGTGGCTCTCATCGCCCGAATAGCGCCCGATCTGATCGTATTTGAGAACGTGCTTGGGCTGCTTAGCATGGACGGTGGCGCCTTCGTCCGTAGAGTGATCGATGAGATACGAGAGGTCGGCTACGACGTGCGACTGGACCGAGTGAATGCCGCAGACTATGGCGTGCCTCAACGTCGCAATAGAGTCATCATCTTGGGCGTACCGAGAGGCAATTTCTTACCCCATATTGCTCAGCCATGGTCAGCCAACGATCGCACCTCTGCCCGGGAAGCAATATCTGATCTTCCGGAGCTAAAGGCTGGGCAGGACGGGGCGCACCTACCGTATCTCACGGAACCCGAATCGTCTTACCAAGAGCTCATGCGCGGACGGACGACGCCGCGAAAATACATTCAGGGTCAGCGACAGCTCGCAGATGATACGGATAGACAACCTCGCCATTTACAATTCGGCCTTGGGTTTCCTTGATCAGTTCAAAGGGCACGCCTACCTCGGCCGATTGGTTCAGATATTCATTGCCGCTAAGTACTATGGCCATTCCATGCCGGTGGTCGGCGACCCAGCGGGTCTGAATAGCGGCACGCTCCAGGACATGCTGGATGATCTCTACGAGAAGCCATCACTTGGACCTACTCGCATTGCAATCATATTCAATAACAACCATCTGGCACCCACTGGCACGATTGCCCCGGGCTTGGCATCGCCGTCAAACATCTGGCGCAACAACTTCAACTTGCAGAAGGGCTTTGGGTGCTATGCGCCGGCAGCCGATCTTCTGAATGCCGCCTTTAGGAACCAGTCCAGAACGCTCTGCCCACACATGCTACCGGCGGTCCCAGGTCAACTGAACGGTGCGCACTGCTCGATTGACCCGCAAGGGACCTATCGCCGGGAGGATCATGCCAAAGTCTTCCGCATAGATCCTGTGGACCGCACGCTGTTTATCTACGATCCGGGGGATGTTGCTTTTTACAGCAACTTTGTACTCAACAGTCAGGGTCGACGCATTCCCATCGGCCCTTTGATCGTGGCACTCTATTTCGACTCCATCGTCGCAGCTGGCCGCTTTCAAGTGGACTTGTCCGAGTTCCTGGTCGATTTCGGCTTCACGCCCGGCGAGTTTGGCGCGTATTTCGACGACGACCCGGTAACGGTAGAAAACGCACAGCTCTCGGCCATGTACCCGGGTGCCATCACTTGGAATCGCATCAATCCAGCGGCCGCACCTCCGCCTATCGGAGGTGTGGTTCCGGCCAAGCCTAAGCCGGCCACTCCTGCGACCCCGGCTACTGCTCCAAACATCGCCCCACCAGCCAACTCCTTCTGGTGGGATGCCGAACAGGCTGTCCGCCTTCTGCTTGAGGGCGCTGGCTGGACCGTGACCGACAACTCTCGGCTTAACCTTGGTTACGACCTTCTTGCTCGGCGAGCGGGCGAAACCATAATGGTGGAGGTCAAGTCGAGCGCCGGGCGATGCAGTCCCGTTCTTACCAACAACGAGTATTCTCAAGCGTGCGCTGCCCGAAGTCAGTATGTGCTCGCGGTGGTTGAGAATTTCAGCCCGACGAGCGCTCTAGCTGTCAAATGGGTGCGGGACCCCGCAAGGCTTAGCTTCACGCGGCGAACCGCTGCCGTATTCGCACTTCCACGTTCCCAATGGGTGCCCAGTTCCGCCCTTCGACCGTAGATCCAAGCGTCATCTCGGACTTCTCATCCTACGCGCCACCTATGTCGCAGCGCGTGGCTGCTGGCCCCGAAGCCCTGGCTCGTTCCAATTCCCGGAGCAACGCAGACGGTGCACATACTAGAAAACGCCGGTGCAGCCGCCTTCACGTTCACCGATGCCGAAATCTCCGAGCTGAACGGAGTTGTCGACGCAATCGAAGTACAGGGCGCCCGGTTGGCAGACGGCGTCTTGGCATTCCCCGAGGTCGCGTCGCCGAGGTCGTAAGCCAATGGCTGACCTATGTTCGGTGGGAGCGCCGCGCAAGGTCCGCTTTGGGCCAATAGCCTCGATTTCCCTGAGCAGCATGTTCGTTTCTCGATTGCAGACCTCGATAGCGGACAGTCTCCTGCCGACCCCATAACTGACACCGCAATATGTTGGCGAACTTGCAAGCCCGACCGGTCGCTGATCTGAGACCGACGGCTAGGCAAAGTTTGCCTTGGTGTGGTCGGCTAATGAGCGTTACGCCAACCCGGCAAATATACTGTTGACGTCGCCCCCAGATCTGGGCACAGAGGTGATGCACAAATTGTGGCGAGGCCCCTTCGCCAGTCCGGATTTCCCAGCGATCTCAATGGTCTAGCTGGGGACCATGGGTTTTTCTGTCTCCAAATCCAGGTTCCCCAGCCAAAACGCTTCCCAGAATCTGTGACGCTGCAGAAATCCGGGCTTTCAAGCCGGCGCCCGATGCAGTGCGGCTGGCTGCTCTTGCCGCCAGGAACGCCGAGTTGTTCCGACCATCATGGGGTGGGGAGCCGACTGGCAGATTGCGACACCTGCCCTCGGAACAACAGAACGCCGGCAGGAACAGAACGGCGGCTTACTGAATTTCCAGCCGGAACCGGACAGGCAACAACGGCCCCGAATATGCTGGACAGCAACGCGCGACATCTCGGTGATTCGGTGTCGCCTTACCGAACTGTCGGCCGGAGGAAGCTGGCGATCTCCTCGGCCATGTCTGCGTCGTGCCCCAGCCATATGTGGCCGCCCTCGGGCCAGATCGTAAGCTTGGCACCCGGATTCGCTCGGCGAGCAGACGGGCCGTCGCGGCAGTGCCGAACAGGTCGTCCTCGCAGGACAGGATCAGAGTCCGTACGGCAATGTCCTCGTAGGCAGTCGGCGACGGTTTGCCGGCCCAGAAAGCATCGGTTCTCAACCCATTGGTCTTTCGGCCGACAGGCATGAGGCCGTCAAGGATCAGCTCCGCCCGCCGTTTCTCGTCTGCCGCAACGTGCTTCATCAGGGCAGGATCGGTCGCCAGAAGCGTGCGCACCATCTGACCGGGCGCCAACGAAGCAAGCGCCCAGAACCAGAAATTCGAGCCGAGCACGACATCCACCGCCATGCCCTGCAGCCGGGTGAACTCAACCGGATCGCGATTTGTGAGATTCGCTGCCGGAACCAGCAAGACGAGGTCCGAACATCTGTCAGAATGCCGCAGTGCAAACTCGGCTGCGCTCAGTGCGCCAGCCGAACCGCCCACCGCGGCCATACGGTCGATGCGGAGATGGTCGAGCAGTTCGACCAGCAGGTCGGCCTGATGCAGGGGAGAGGCGTCGTCGGCAAATGAACTTCCCAGATAGCCAAAGCGCGAAGGGGCGACGATCTGGAAGCCCGCTTTCGCTCAGCGGTGCGCAAGGAGCAGTCCCTGGTCAAACCCGCCGCCAGTGCCGTGGATCATCATGACCGGCGGTCCATGCCCGGCGATCGCGTATTCGAGAGTGCCGGAACTGGTATCGATCACGCTGCTGCGATGCGTGAGCCGCGTATCGGCGGCGGCCATCGAAGCGCAATAGGCGCCGGCAGACCAGGCCGCACCCAGCGCACCCATGATACCCATCCCCGTGAGAAGTGCACGGCGAGTGATCATCTGATCCGCTCGGTCGTCGTCGCGGCCACGCCCAAATTATTGCTCCCTCGGTATTGATGTACAACCAATTGCAGGAGCAGAAGCCAGATTGTCATCATGATGCCTCCAGGTAGCGGGCCGCAGTAATCCGGACCCGGAAGAAACGAAATTCTTGGTCCGTGCCGAAGTGGTTGCCGACCGAGACGCGCGTCGGGATGGAGTAGCCGCTGAAGCCGGCTACGGCCTCCAGCGTTCCACCGAAGGGCTGCCAGCGAAAGGTCTTCTCAGGATTGGCGTCGCTCCAGCGCATCGTCTTGACCTCGAGAGGCCGCCCGTCTTCCGCTATGCGCAAGGTCATGGTCATGGGCTCCCCTCCAACCAAAAAGGTCACGCGGGCCTGGTCGGCAGACAGGTCTTCCCATTTCGCACCGTTCCGGGGCAGCAGCGCCGCCGGCGCCCAGATCGCCTCCATGATGGAGCGCGCGGCGGCCGATCGTTTCAGGTCCTCACTGCCGGACAGGCGCGCGACAGGGATGAGCCCCAGCAGCCAGAAGCGGGTCCAGGCTTCACCCTCCACGTAGCCATCCGAGCCGCTCATCCGCATGAGACCCGAACCCATCTGCGGCATCCAGACAAAGCCACGCGGTGGTGACAGGATCTGGCGCGCGCGCATTGGGAAGATGCGGTGGCTGTTCCTGTCCCCAAGCGCGAAATCCCCCTCCATATCGAGTTCTACTGTCGTGGACAGACGGGTTCCCGGCGCTATCGAGAAGATCAGGTAGCGCCTTGCGGCTTCCGGCAGGCTCCGGATCGTCTGCGGATCAAACGTCTCGGCAATCTCGCGCCCGCTATCGGCCAAGGTCTTCCAGGCGGTACGGGCGTCGCGCATATCGAGCTGGTAGCGCAGATAGCTCGCGGCGGCGGCGACCAGAACCACAAGGAGCGTCGCAAGCGCCAGCAACGTCAGGATGGTCATTCCTGTACTCCCGTGGTCTTTCTTTGCGACCGACTGTGCCCAGGCAACGTCCTCGCAAGTCAAGCGGTCGCCGCAGTCGACACAAGCGGTACAGGCGACGGAGACTTCATGCCTTGATCGCCATCAATCCGAGCCGATGCGGAGACGAACGGAAATTGAAGCGCAGCTTCTCTTGAAATTACCAGAGGCATCCAGTCAGGACACGGCACTTGAGCGGCAGTGTCCCCCTTTGGACAAGTGGTTCAGGTTAGCGGATTAGCCCGGCGCTGGGCGTGCCCAGGCAGGCAATCAAGTTGATCAGCTGAGCCCAATCCGGAAACGCCCGATGTCGTAGCGGCGGGCTGAAGCGGTAACCTGTCCGGGTCACAGAATGTCCGGGTGACAGGGCCCG
>JBFWYV010000262.1:0-7005 GCA_050186055.1 Hyphomicrobiaceae bacterium
GATCTCCGCACCTCCTCGCGCTGTGCGTCGTGCAGGTCCGACCGAGCCGTGTCGACCTCGTGGCCGGCACCCGCAGCGATCACCAGCGCGGCTTTTTCGGCACCGCGCATCAGGCCAATCACGATTGATGCGCTAAGCGCCTTGGCGAGTTGCACGGTAGCGAGACCGACGCTGCCGGCAGCGCCCAGGATGAGTACGCTCTCGCCCTGAGTGAAGCCGGCACGGTCG
The DNA here is from genome assembly GCA_050186055.1 of Hyphomicrobiaceae bacterium. Classification (GTDB taxonomy): domain Bacteria; phylum Pseudomonadota; class Alphaproteobacteria; order Rhizobiales; family Hyphomicrobiaceae; genus CAMDPA01. The sequence continues at coordinate 229 of JBFWYV010000262.1, forward strand.
CGCAACGCAAACCATGCAGTCTGGTATGGCAGCCAAAGTGCCGCCGCCGTCTCGTTGTCGAGGTCATCTGGAATTGGAAAGCAATTCGTTGCCGGTGCGCACAACTGCTGGCGCCGTGCTCAAGCCGTACAGCACGCGATAACCGATTGCGAAACCTGTCGCTTGCGCCCCGAGGGACCTCACGCAGCCGACCGCGGATTTCCCCGGCATGAACGGCAACGCCGGCTTTACCTGATAGCGACCGTCGATCATCAGGAGGTCGGGATAATTGAGTTCGATCGTCGCGACATCAACGATGACGTCGTGGCTATTGGGACGTGGTTCCGGCCAATCGACGAGCGAGGCTGCTCCGAGCTCTGGTACGATGATAGCTTTCATCGTAGGCCTTCGTTCGCGCCGAGCGCAGGGGCTGCTAACGCTTCGTCGAGAGGTCCCCGAAAGGCTGGGTCGATCGGGACCGGAAGCGCAGGCAGGCGCGCACCCTCTTCGTTTAGCAGCGCGCGCGCAAAGCAGCCGCGTTCCTTCACATGCGGATCGGAGAGAGCTTCGCGCAAATCGGCCACGATGGAGCAGCAGCAGTCGCGGCCCGCAAAGCGGGCGCGCCACGTCTCCGCCGTTTCGCCGCGGATGATCTCCACCACGCGGCGCGTGGTTGCGGCCATATCACGCCGATCGTCGCGCAAATCGGGCTCAAGCCCAATGATCGCGCAGAATTCCTCCCAGAACTTCTGTTCGATCGGCGCGGCTGCCACCATACGGTCGTCCGCCGTACGATACATGCGATAGCGCGGCGTCCCTCCTGTGACGAGGTCTGCGCCATTGCCGGGCCATTGATCAGCTGCGAGGCCGTTGCCGAGGGCCCAGTACATAAACGGAAACAGGTTGTCGATCATTGCGATGTCGAGATAGCGGCCATGGTTCGTATTCGCGCGTTCGGTGAGTGCGAGCATGATATTGATGACAGCTGGATAGGCGCCGCCCGCGATATCAGCGATCAGGGCGGGCGGTGTCGTCGGTTGATCGAGCGGCCCGGAGGATAAAGCCAGCAGGCCGGAATCGCCGATATAGTTCAAGTCGTGGCCGGCAACGTCGCGCTTCGGTCCCGTCTGTCCATATCCGGTAATTGCACAATAAATGATCCGAGGATTGATCTTGACGACGTCCTCGTAACCGAGGCCGAGCCGCTTCATCACACCCGGTCGGAATTGCTCGACGAGCACGTCGGCGCGCTCGAGTAGCGGCAACAATCGGTCGCGATCCCTCGCATCCTTGAGGTCGAGCGCAATGCTTTTCTTGCCACGGTTCAGCAGAGCGAAGTTGATGCTGTCGCGGCCCCATTTTGGATCGTAGCTGCGCATCTCATCGCCCCGTCCCGGACGTTCGATCTTGATGACCTCGGCACCGGCCTCGGCGAGGAGCAGCGTCGCCATCGGACCAGGCAGTAAGGTCGAGAAGTCAAGGATAAGGAGCCCGTCGAGTGGACGCATCAGCCACGCTCCCGCCGTGCCGCGGCTACGACTGAGCGGCGCGCTGGCGCGAATCCCGGTGTGCCGAAAGTCTCGAACAGCGCACGTGTGATATCGTAATGATGAGCAAGTCCGCCGCGCACAACGCGCTCGATCGGTCCGTCCCGGTAGCCGAGGCCGAGACGGCAGGTCATGTCCATGTCGGCTGCAGTGGCCAGTCCCTCGTCGAGAAGGCGCAGGGCCGCGTTGTATTTCGGCCTCACCAATCGATCCACGATGCGCCCGGTCTGGTCGGTGCAGATTACCACGGTGAGGCCCGCGCACTCGAAGACGGCACGCGCCGCGGCGACCGCGCTCTCCAGTGTGTGCGCTTGTCTCACCAGCTCAATTAGAGGAGAGGGCGGATCATCGCCATTGCGATAGCGGGCGAAGCCCAACACGTTCGAGCCCTCCTCGCCGACGGCCTCGCCGGTGTGCACGCTGAGGCACTCGCTACCGAGCTCGACTAGTACGGCTTTGCGGGTCGGATCGTCGGTCAATCGTGGGCCGAGGTGCAGAACCACCTCGGCATCCGCAGATGAGCTTGCGCCGTTGAGGAACGGATCTCCGTGAGGAAAGGACCGGCTCACGCCGTCTTGCAGAATTGCGTAACGCATCGCTCAGGCTCCAAACATCGCGCAGCCATCATAGGTATAGAAGCCACGTCCGGACTTGCGGCCCACGAGGCCCGCAGCGACCATTCGCCGAAGCAGAGGAGGGCAAGCGGCGCGCGGATCGAGAGTCACCGGATAAAAAGCCTCGCATAGACGAATTTGCGTATCGAGGCCGATCAGATCGATCAGTTCGAGCGGCCCCATCTTGTAACCGAGCGCAACTTTGATTGCAGTGTCGATGTCGGCCGGTGATGCGACACTGGCCTCGATTGCGCGGATCGCATCGTTGTTGAATGGCACCAGCAGCGCATTGAGAATGAAGCCGGGTTTGTCCTGCGTTCGTACGGGAATCTGACCACAAGCTTCGGTCCACGCCCAGGCTGCGCGCAAAGTCTCGTCAGACGTGAGTATCCCCGGCGACATCTCGATGAGCTTCATCAGTTGCGCTGGCAGGCAGAAGTGCATGCCGACCACACGATCGGGCCGATTGGTGCCGCCGGCAATCTCAGTAATCGACAGGGTTGAAGTATTGGAAGCAAAGATCGTATGTGCCGGGCAGAGCGCGTCGAGCCCCCCGAATAATGCGCGCTTGGCCTCTAGATTTTCGAACACGGCCTCGACAACCAGGTCGCAGACGCCCAGATCTGAGGGGGCGGTCGTGCGGACCATGCGGGCGAGTGCGGCGTCGCGTTCTGCCGCCGTCATTTTGCCTCGCTCAACCGACTTGCCGAAGAAACCGGCACACTCGGTCGTGGCTCGGTCGAGAGCTGCGCTCGATTGGTCGTAGCATAGGGTGCGAAAGCCGGCGCGCGCGGCCACGATCGCGATGCCAGCGCCCATCGTGCCGCCAGCTCCACACACGCCCACGGTTTTGATCTCAGGACTCATTTGTTCAAAAAGCTCCGGCCGATCAGTTGACGATGCACTTGGTTGGTGCCTTCCCAGATCTGAGTGATCTTCGCGTCGCGCATCAGCCGTTCGACCCGAAAGTCGCGCACGTAGCCGTAGCCACCGTGCATCTGCACAGCCTCGGTTGCGATCCGCATCGCGAGGTCGGAAGCGCGCATTTTTGCCATGGAGGCCTGCAGGCCGAGATCGCTGGAGCCGCTCTCGATTACGTTCGCCACATAGTCGAGCCATACCTCGGCCATCGCGAGGTCGGTCGCGAGATCCGCGAGGAGGAACTGGTTGCCCTTGAAATCGATGATGCGCTGGCCCGACTGCCGCCGCTCGTTCATATAAGCGACCATGTCGTTGAACGCCGCTCGCGCGATGCCCAGGGCGTGGGCCGCGACGCTCGGTCGCGACTTGTTGAGAGAAGCGAACAGGATCTTCAACCCGTCGCCCGGATTTCCGAGGAGATTCGCGCGAGGCACGCGACAGCCGTCAAACGCGATAGCGGCCGTAGATGAGCCGCGATGACCCATCTTCTCCTCGAGTCGGGTTACAGAGAAGCCTGCAGCGCCCTTCTCCAGCACAAGAGCGGAGATCGCGGCCTTAGCATCGTCGATTTCGCTCCACTTTCCGAACAGAAGGATGCGATCAGCAACGTCGCCGCTCGTGATGAAAATTTTGCTGCCATCGATCACTATTTGATCGCCGTCGGGCCGGAAGCGAGTGCGCATGCCAGTCGCATCTGAACCCGCATTTGTCTCCGTGATCGCAAGTGCGCCGAGTCCTCCCTCGGCAATCGCGGGCAGAAGCCGCTCTTTTTGTTTGTCGGTGCCAAAGTCGATCAGCGGCTTCATGCCGTGAAAAGTGGTCGCGTAGATTATTCCAGTTGATGCGCAGGCCTCGCTGATCATCTTGACCACGGCGAGGTAAAGCCGGAACGAGACCGGGCTGCCCCCATAGGCTTCCGGTAGGAACAAGCCGTTCAGCCCGAGCTTGTTCAGCGCACCAATGTTGGCCCAAGGAAATTCGCTGCTATGGTCCGTATGTTCAGCGTTGGGCCGGATTACCTCATCACACAACCGACGTACTTGATCGAGCACGAGTTGCTCGTCTGTACTCCAGTTTCGGTGCTCGTCGATCTGTGCGAAGATTTTCATCAGTGGTTGATCCCCTGACCGCCATCCAGATAGATGGTCTCTCCCGTGAGATAGCCGATGTCCTCAGAGAATAGCGCGCCAACGAGACGCGCGACTTCTTCGACTTGCCCCGCGCGCCCAAGCGGCACACGTTTGGCCATCCAGTCCCGGGTCTTGTCCCTAGCTAGGAAATCGCGATTGAGATCGGTTTCGATATAGCCGGGCGCGACGTTGATGACGCGGATATTGTCCTTCGCCCATTCGGCTGCGAGGCAGCGCGTGATGGCCCCGACGGCAGCCTTGGATGCGCAATAGGCGAGGCTTCCGGGCACGCCGAATTTATCGAAGAACGAGCCGATGTTGACGATCAGCCCGCCTCGCGCCGCCATGAGATGAGGATACGCTTCGCGCGCTCCGATCAGGACGGACGTTGCATTGAGCCGCAGCGTCGCCTCGAATTCGGCGGCGCTCAGCTCGTTGCTTGCTTTCGCTTCGTGCGCGCCGGCATTGTTGACGAGCCCGAGGATCGGCCCGTGCGAGGCGACGGCGCGGAAGGCGTCCACAATGGAGCTTTCGCTGGTCACGTCGCAAGACAGGCTGCGCCCCACAGGACTTGTCCCGGAACGCGAGAGTGCTGCGACCGAGAAGCCGCGGCTGGTTAGGTCGGACGCAATCGCGGCGCCAATGCCGCGGCTCGCTCCGGTGACAATGATCTGGCCCTCACGCATCGCGGAATCCCGGTTTGCGCTTCTCGACGAAGGCGGCCATTCCTTCCTCGGCGTCCTGGGTGCGGTAGGCGAGCGTGGACAGCGCAGCTTCGATCGCGAGGCCGTCCGAGAGCTGCGCGTCGCCGGCCCGCTGCACGGCTTCGCGTGCAAAGCCGAGCACCGGCAAACTGTAGCCGGTGAAGCTGCGCGCGAAGGCGATGCCCTCTTGAAGGGGATCGCCATCCACCAGCCGATTGACTAAACCGATCCGCTCCGCCTCCGCGGCATCGATCGTCCGGCCCGTCAGAATCATGTCGAGCGCGCGTGCCTGGCCGATCAGACGGGGCAGGCGCTGCGTCCCGCCGTAACCCGGGATCAAACCAAGCTTGATTTCAGGCAGCCCCATCTTGGCGTTCGGTGTGGCGAGCCGGAAAGTGCAGGCCAGGGCGAGTTCGAGTCCGCCGCCGAAGGCATAGCCGTTGATCATGGCGATTGACGTCATGGGCAGACGATCGAGCTTGCTGAACACCGCCTGACCATGTTCGACGCCGCGCTTCTGCGCGACAAGATCGCGGCCGCGCAATTCCGGAATGTCGGCGCCCGCGCAGAATGCCTTGCCGCCGGCGCCAGTGACGATCAATGCCCGCGCCTTGCTCGCCGCCACCGTGTCAATCAATTTGCCGATCCGGGTCAGGATGTCGAACGACAGCGCGTTCAATGCCTGCGGCCGGTCCAGGGTGAGGACCGCGACGTCGTTCTGCTCGGAGAGATGCACGTTCATGCGCTTTTCTCCTGGCGTGGCTGGTAGCGGATCGGCGTCAATGCGATGTCGCCGCGCCGCGCCATGGCCGCGAGCTCCCGCTTGAGAATCTTGCCGCTGGCGGTCAGCGGAAAACTTTCAACGCGCGCAAAATATTCCGGCATGTCGAAGCGGGATACGCCCTCGCGCGCGAGATGCTCGAGCAGCTCTTCGGGCGCGGCCATGCCCATCACCCCGATGCACATGCGTTCGCCGAGCCGTTCGTCGGGCACTGGAAAGCAGGCGACGCGCTCGACCTGCGGATGCCGCACCGCCCGCGCTTCGACATGGGCCGGGTAGATATTGTGACCACCGCGGATGATCAGATCCTTGAGCCGACCTTCGATGGTCAGGTTGCCGCGCGCGTCCAGAATGCCGAGATCGCCTGACAAAAACCAGCCATCGCGATTGAAACTCGCCTCCGTGGCAGCCTGGTTATCGAGATATCCCAGCATCAGTGCGGCGCCGCGTCCGCCGATGTGGCCAACTTCGCCGATGCCGACCGGCCGATCCGGGTCAGCCGGGTCGAATAGCTTCACTTCATAAGCGCGCCCGCCGCGACCGCAGGTACCGACGATCGTTTCGGTGTCGTCGGTCGGATGCGTGTATTGATGTGAGGAATTCTCCGTCATGCCGTAGACATTCTGCGGCTTGATGCCCTGCTGCACGAAGGCTTCGGCAACGGTCGGTGGGATCGGCGCGCCGGCCATGTAGAACACGCCAACCCGTCCTAAACGGGACACGTTGCGCCGCCGCTGTTCGGCGAGCACATCCATGGCGTGGGTCGGCACGCCCAATACATAATTCGCACCGGTTTCGACGATCCAGTCGAGCCGGCTGCGTCCCGGCGGCGGATCGTCGGTGACAAGAAGTCCTCCCGTGAGCAGCCACTGTGCGACCGCAACCCAGGCAATGTGGTGCGACAAGGGCGATAGCGTGAGGATCACGCTGTCTGAGCTGTGACCCCAGTCGCGCACCATGTCGCGCGCATTGGCGAGCAGTGTGTTGGCGGAATGCATCACGCATTTCGGCGCGCCGGTCGTACCGGAGGTGAAGGCGAGATACATGACGACGTCGGGATCGGTGCAAGGAGGCATCGCATTCGGCGCCGGTGCCGGGAAC
>JBFWYV010000263.1:0-6987 GCA_050186055.1 Hyphomicrobiaceae bacterium
GAGATCGGCTGCCTGGGCTTTATGATGAACTGCGCCCTGGCCGACCGCGTATGGTGGGCGACGAGCAGTTGGCAGGCTTGGTGTGCAGCGTCGTCTTGATCAGGTGCGCCACGCGTTCGTCGTCGATCGTGCGCGCCGGGCCAGGGCGAGTGTTGTCGTACAGGCCCGCGATACGACGTTCAATAAACCGCGTGCGCCGCTTAAGTCCAATGCCAGTTATCTGCGGGACAGCACACTCGTATGGTCGCCATTGTCAAGCCAAGCCGGGTTGAAAGATTGAAGAGTGGAAACTGATCGATGAGGTGATGCGACCGCAAACGGATGCGGCGACGATGAATCAGACTCGTATGCGCTGGTTAGGTACCGCATTTCATCGATTCTTCATGTGCACTGCCTCGGTCTAGGGTCGCGGGTCAGTCCTGTCGGAGTGCCGTGATAGTGTCCTGGAGGGTTTGCACGATCGTTGTCCGGATCGCATCACTGCATCGATCAGTTCGGTCATGTCATCGGCTCGGCTTCATTGAGTGACGGTGCCGGCGTTGGCGGCCTCGTCGTCGGCCTGGCGGGCGACGGCCCAGATGAAGCCCGCCAGTTCCCGGGCCACGGACACGCAGACCTTGTTGTGATGCACGCCGCGCAGGTTCAGGTTGCGGCAACCGGGCCAGCCGCTGGTCGGCCGCCTGCACCGCAGGTGGTATTGCGTGAACGCGCTCTGACTGTTCGCATCGTCGAAGCTCAGATCCCCGAGCCAGCGGTAGAACGACAGCGCCCAGCTCGTCCTGCCCGGGTAGAGGATCTCGTGACGCAGCAGAAACGCCCCGAGCAGATGCCGCACCTGGATCCGCGCCTTGATCGCGTCCTCGCGCGCCCGCGTCAGATCCCAGATCGACTCATCCGCCCGGTCAGGAACTCACACCGCGCACAGCTCCCCGGCCCGCGACAGTTCCGCCAGCCTCACGCTGTCCCGGCGGTCGGTCTTGATCCGCTCACCCGCTCTGCGCGGGATCAGCGACGGTGCGATCACCTCGCACCGGTATCCCTTGGCCGCAAGCGACCGCTGCAGCCCGTAGCCCGTCGGACCGGCCCCGTACACCACGTGCACCTCATCAGCCCCGCCCAGCTTGCCCAGCGCCTTCAGCAGCTTGGACACGTCGTGCGCGATCTGCACCACCGGCCTGCCCGCCGTCCGCTCCCGGCCGCTGTGGCCGCCACCGCGATCGTGTCCTTGTGCACGTCCAAACCCGCGTAAACCTTGATACCCTTGTCCATGGTCGATCTCCTGTTTGTCTGCTGCGAAACCCGAGCCCTCAGCATGTAGCTCCGCGCAGCTTGCCGCGCAACCTACGTTGCCGGGAGATCGGCCACCGGCCTACGGGCGACCATGATGTCTAGCTCAACTCTGCCAGGGGCAAAGACATCTGCAATTGATAGCGATCAGGCCGGTAATAAGCGACCACGAACTGAACCGGCCTGCCCGAGCTGCCATTGACAACGCGCTTCACACGCAAGAGCGGCGAACCCACCTCGACCTTCAGCCGCTCGGCCTTCTTCTGGTCGGCAAGGCTGGCACTGACGGTCTGTTGACCTCCGGTGACCTTCTCACCGAAGCGCTGAATCAGTTCCAGCAACCCCTGACGCTTCAGGTCGGTGCGCGAGAACGATCTGCCGATGTGCTCCGGAACCGTCGTCTGTGACTGACTGAACGGAACACCTTGTACGGAACTCACGCGCAAGGACCGCTGAATGGTCGTTCCGGCCGGAATCTCGAGTGCGTCCGCCTCTTCAAGCGTCGCGGGTGCGTAGTGAAAGTCGACGATCTGGACGGTACTGGTTTCCCGGATAGCATCCATGGTCGCAAGCCACGAACTGACTGACGCCTGTAACGGCGGCGGTGTGTACAGTGGCGTCACTTGCGTCCCCCGGCCGCGCACACGCGTCACCATGCCCTCATGGGCAAGCTCATCCAGTGCACGCTTCGCGGTGATCCGGGACACCTTGTAGCTGACCATGATCTCCCGCTCGGACGGAAGAGTGCTTCCTGCCGGGAAATAGCCGTTCAGGATCTGATCGCGGATGACGACATAGATCTGGTGGTAAAGGGGGACGCGCATTTCACGCGCGGGGTTCTCGGATACCATCTGCGCCTTGTTCGACATGGCTGAAAGAGAAGAGGAACAATATCCCTCCTGCCGTCGATGATCCAAGCTTGCGGACCGATCGCCGACAACGGGCTTCGCTTGCGGAATTGTGCCACGGCATCCCGATATGCCCGCCGAAAGCTGCCCGTCAGCCGACGCATCGCCACGGGACTCGGCTTGTTCAGCACAGGCTCAACGGAGCCGGTCGTTCAGCCTGCCCCCGTCCCCGGGTCCATGCCGGCATTGAGCATCGCGAGGAACCCGTCGCAAGAATCGATCTTTGCGACGGTCCGTCGATCCTCGATTGAAGTCGCATGGACTGCCTCCCCATAGGCAGCGCATCCGTCTTCGAGAACGATCAGCCGGTACTCGCGAGCGTGGGCATCGCGCACTGAACTGGCCACGCCCCCATTGGTCACAATCCCGCAGAAGACCAGGGTCTCGATGCCCGCGTGTCGCAGCACCCAGTCCAACTGGGTATTGATGAAGGCGGAATAGGCCACCCTATTCACACTGACATCGACATACGGTGCGATCACATGTGCGTTCGCATGACCCCGGCTGCCGGGGGCAAAGTCCCCTCGACGAAGAAAGGGCCGAAGCCCGCGAAGGTGGGCCCCGATCATCGGCTCTCCCGAAGCATCAGGCCAGAGCATGAAGCGACTCGCGACAACCAGGCCAACCGTTCCCTTCAGCCGGCGTGCAGCCGCCGCGACTCGGTCGGGCGATGCCGTTACAGCCGGATTGCTCGCCCCCCACGCGCATAGGCGCCATCCGGCGCCAGACAGTCGTTCCGAAGATCGACGATGACGAGTGCCGTACGGCGCGCTTCAATCAAATGCTCTGCCATGATGTTCCCCATGAATGCGATGTTGACTCCGCCTGGGCGCCGCTCGTGCACCAGAACCGACCTGCCAGCACGAACGGCTCCCTCCTCAGGTACCAGACTGGGCACGGGCGAACCCTCGGCCGGTGCAAACGTATCCGGTATTGCAGATTCTCCAATGCCCTATTACTATATCCATAGGACCTGATGCGGGAACTGCTGCAGAGCCCTGCTTAGCCCCAAGAAATCCGCGTCACCGCTCAGGAAGACTCGTCCACGCTCACTGCGGGAAACGGCAATCCCAGTGTCAGTCCAACGGAGATCACGAAATCATGGATACGGATAGCTCACGGCGCCGTCTCATACTTGCAGGTACCCTGGCAAGTCTATCTGCAGCGACCCGCCCGAGTTGGTCGTCGGTAGAGTTCCCCAACCAAGCGATCAAGCTGATCGTGCCGTTCGGTGCGGGCGGCGCAACGGACATCGGTGCGCGCGCATTCGGTAAACCCTACGGCGAAGCGCTCGGCGTCCCGCTGGTGATCGAGAATCGCGCAGGCGCAGGCGGAACCATCGGAACGACGGTAGCCGCGAGATCGGCTCCGGATGGCTACACGTTGATTCTCGCCACCAACGCGACGTTCGCGCTGGTGCAGCAGACCTACCCGCAACTCGCCTACGACGCTCAGACCGACTTCGAGCCGATCGGCCTGATCTCTTCGACGCCGGAGATCCTGGCGGTCAGCTCGAAGCTCGGAGTTGGCACTCTGAAAGAGTTCATTGCCACGGGCAAGACACGGAAGGGAACGTCCGCGCTGAACTTCGGATCACCCGGAAAAGGCAGCACGCCGCACTTTGCCGCCGAACTGTTCAAGGCTCGATACGGCGTCGATTTCATGCATGTGCCCTACAAGAGCGGTGCAGAGATGCTCTCGGCCCTGATGTCCGACGAAGTGCAGTTCTGCTTCGGCTTCCCTGCCGAGCTCGCCCACCACGTCAAGGCAGGAAGAATGCGTGCGATCGGACTCGCGTCCCGCGAAAGGACGGTCGTCCTGCCGGAAGTTCCGACCATGCTCGAGAGCGGACTCGGTGAGTTTGTCGTCCAAGCCTGGAGTGGAGTCTCGGCGCCGAAGCACACGCAGGGCAAGGCGCTCGATACGCTCCATGCAGCCCTGCAACGCGTTCTGCGCGACCAGGCGTTCCGATCACAGAACCAGGCCTTCGGCATCGAAACTGCGCAGCCGGGATCGAAGCGCGAGGACTTCTTGGCCTTCGTGGCTGCCGAAGCGCGGAAGTGGAAATCCGTTGCCGAGAGCGCCGGCATCAGGCCCGAATGACCTTCGACGACCGTTCTTCGGCAGCCGCGCCTCGATGCCATATCGCGGGGCGGCTGCCGTCCGAACCCGATTTACAACGTTCTACCAAGGGTATATCTAATTGACGTGACCAAGCTGCTGACCCTGCGCATCGCCTCCGTCGCACGACAGGCCGACGAGATACGTGCCTACGAGCTTCGGCTCGCCGATCCGCAAGGCGACCTCCCGGAGCGCCAGGCCGGCGCGCGTCTCGATCTGGAGGTCGAAGACGGGGTATGGCGTTCGTACCCCATCCTCAATCCACCCCGCGAACACGACCGGTACGTGATCGCAGTGCTCCGCCAGGAAGCCGGCCGAGGAGGATCGCTGGCGGCGCCTCGCAATTTCGTCGAAGGCGCACTGGTTCGCGCCAGACCTCCCCGCAACTGCTTCGTACTCGAAGAACGAGTTGCGCACACCCTGCTGATCGCCGGTGGCATCGGTATCACGCCAATCCTGTCGATGGCCTATCGTCTGCAAGAGCTTACAGCGAGCTGGGCACTTCACTACGCAGTGAGATCCCCGAAAACCGGTGCGTTTATCGATCTTCTCCAGACAGATCCGTTTCGGTCCAGAACAACGATCTACTCGACCGATACTTGCCCTCGTGAGAGCTCTCGATCGCGCAGCTCGTCGCCAAGGCGGACCCCGGAACCCACCTCTACTGCTGCGGCCCCGAGTCCATGCTCGGAGCCTTCTGCAACGCAACTCGCGACCGTAACCCCGACTTCGTGCATATCGAGGCCTTTGCACCGATCTCGGGCGGTACTACCGGTGCGTTCAATGTTCTTCTTACGAGATCAGGAGAGAGGATTCGCGTCGAAGTTGAACAGAGCATCCTCGAGGCGCTGGAGCAGGCTGGTCGCGACGTCCCGTTCAGTTGTCGTCAAGGAGTCTGCGGCGTCTGCGAAACAGCCGTCATTTCCGGCCCGATCGACCATCGTGATCACGTCCTCTCCGACGATGAACGTAAGGCTGGGAAGACCATGATGATTTGCTGCTCCAGGTCACTCGACCGCGCGGACCTAGCCCTCGATCTGTGACGTGACCGCGCTCGCGAACAGCCAGCCACTTGCCAATCCTAAATGTTCTATTATAATGTCATTGAGTCCTTTAGACGATCAACGTTCAGGGATTCGGCATCCTTCACTATCCGAGAGAACCGCACATGAGCACACCAGAAAAGAACCTTGAAGTTGCACGTCGCTGGGCGCGGGACGTCCTGAACGGCCACAACGTCGCAAGCGTCGACGAGATCCTCACACCGACGCACATCATTCATGACCATTCGAGCCCCGATCTCGAGATGCACAACAAAGAGGGGATGAAGGGCATTCGCCGCCGGTTCCGGGAGATTGCCTATCCGGACGCCGTCCTGACCACCGAAGAGATGTACGCCGCTGGCGACCGGGTCGTGCATCGCTTTACGTTCCGCGGCACGCACACCGGCATGCTCTGGAACATCGCACCGACCGGCAAGCGGATCGAGATCCCGCACGTCAGCCTCTACCGCTTCGAGAACGGCCAGATCGCGGAAACCTGGGCCTGGTGGGATTCGCTCGGCATGATGCAGCAGATCGGCATCCTCCCGAAGACCGAAGACCTGCGCAACCCGAACGCCTGAGCACCTATCATGAACGGCGAGACCGTGCAGGTGGTCTCGCCGATCATGCACGTCACCTGCTGGTGGACGGCCGTGGCGTCCCGTTGTCGATCGTCGTGACCGGGGCCGACGTTCATGACTGCAAGCGGCTTGATGAAGTGCTCTGCTCGATCGTCGTCAGGCGCAAGGACCCGCCAAATCGCCGGAGCAGGCATCCGTGCGCCGACGCCGGCTACCGCGGCGCAGAGCACCTTCGCACCACCGAGGATCATGGCTACATCCCTCACGTCGTAGGCAGGAAGACCGAGGCCGATATCAGGAAGCGCGATCCTCGCAAGAAGGCACGGCGGTGGGTGAAGGCTCGCCCGGTAGCGCTGCTGCGCGCACCGGACGGCGTCACGGACGGGCTGTTCTTCCTGTAGCACTTGGACAAAGGCGGTATCGCCGGCGTCGAACGGCTCGACCCGGATCTCTATCCGGGCCACCCGGCAATGCCGGTGGTCGCCCAGCCCGAAGGTCTGGTCGGCGGCGCGCAAATGAACGTCGTCGAGTATCACAGCTGGAACGCAACGAAAGACCGGATCGAGCGTCCCGATCGGATGATCTTCGACCTCGACCCGGGCGAAGGCGTTCCGTGGGAGCACGTGCAAGAGGCAGCTGGCTTGGTGCGCATACTTCACCGAGCTCGGCCTGCCGTCCTTCCTGAAGACCAGCGGCGGCAAGGGACTGCATGTCGCGGTCCCAATCAAGCAACTGCACGACCGGGACACGGTTAAGGGCTTCTCCGAAGCGGTGGTGCAGTACCTCGCCCGCACCATTCCTCAACGTTTCGTCTCCAAGAGCGGACCGCGAAACCGCGTCGGCAAGATACTCGTGGACTATCTGCGCAACGGCCGCGGGGCCACAACGGTCAGCGCATGGTCGGCCCGGTCAAGACCCGGTATGGGCATCTCGGTCCCCGTTGCTTGGCCAGAGCTCAGCAAGCTGACCAGCGGTGCGCACTGGACCGTGCGCAGGGTGAACGACCGCTTGCGCCCCGGAAACTCACCCTGGAACGGATACGACAAA
>JBFWYV010000264.1:0-6939 GCA_050186055.1 Hyphomicrobiaceae bacterium
CGCTGATCTATGGCCATGCCGCGATGGCTGACCTGCTGGTGCGTTATGGTGCGGCGGAGCCGCCTCTGGAAGGCGAGGCCGCGTTTCAGGCGGCGTGCATGCGGCTCGACAAAGATGCGGCACGCAAGCTGGCGGAGCAGCATCCGGAATGCCTGCACAATCCGGCTCCCATGCTGACCGCAGCGCGCCAGGGCCACGCGGATGTCGTCGCGCTGCTGCTCGAACTCGGCATGGACGTCGATGTCGCCGACGGGATCGAACAGCGCGGGCTTCAGGTCGCGGTCGCGGGCGGGTCGCTGGAGGTGGTCAAGCTGCTGGTCGCCCATGGCGCCGATATCGACCGGCCCACGACGAGCTTCGGCGGCGGGGCGATGGGCTATGCCGCCCACTTCGATCGCCGTGAGATCGCCACCTTCCTCATGCCGCTCAGCCGCGACGTGTTCAACCTCACCTATCTCGGCATCGGCGATCGGCTGCGGGAATTGCTCACCGAAGATCGTCAACTCGTCAACGCGGTAGGCCCCAGAACCGGCATCACACCGCTGTTCTGCCTGCCCGACGATGAAGACGCAGCCGTCGAGATCACGATGCTGCTCATCGCCCATGGCGCTGATCCAAGCATCGTGAACAAGGAGGGCGTGACAGCGGAGCAGGTCGCACGAAAGCGCGGATTGATCGACGCCGCCGATCTCATGGCTGGTAACGAGACGAACTAAGGACTGAGCGGCCCGGCGCCAGGCTCCCAATGCTAATCTATTGAAAAAATTGGTCGGAGCGGCGAGATTCGAACTCGCGACCCCTTGCTCCCGAAGCAAGTGCGCTACCAGGCTGCGCTACGCTCCGCCCGACCGAAACCGCCGGATGCGCGATGCCCATGAGGCCGCCGCCAGCGGAGGGCTGGTCTATAGCTTACATGGGGAGTCCCGTGCAAGGGTGAGTGTGGCCATGCATCAGCCACCTCTTGGCGCAGGGCAGCGCCCGATGCCGACCAGGCGGTCTGTCGTCAGCCATCCGGGCGACGCCACCGCTCGCTTTGACCGCCTCGCACTTCTGTCAGGACGCTTTCCAGATGACGTCGAGATACTGCCTGACATCTCCGCCGGAGGCTGTTTCCACCTGCTTCGGCTGCCCGCCACCCGACCGGCTTGCTCCACGCTACAATATCGCGCCGACCCAGCCGGTCGCGATCGCCCGCCACAATCATGCCAGACAGCCGGAGCTGACGCTGGTCCGCTGGGGGCTGATCCCGTCCTGGGTGCGGGATCCGGCCAGGCTCGGCACCCTGTTCAGCGCCCGCGCCGAGACCGCCGCCGAAAAACCGTCGTTCAGAGGCGCGTTCCGCCACCGCCGCTGCCTTGTCCCCGCCAACGGATATTACGAGTGGACCGGCAAATCCGGCGCCCGGCGTCCATTTCTGGTCCGTCCCCGCGCGGGCGGGCTGCTGGCGTTCGCCGGGCTCTGGGACCATTGGCTCGGCGCGGACGGCAGCGAGGTCGAGACCATGGCGATCCTCACGGTGCCGGCAAACGCCACCCTCTGCAGGATGAATGAGCGCATGCCGGCCATCATGAACCCGTCCGGTTTCGAAGCCTGGCTCGATACGCGCGCCGGCACGTCGGTCGGCATGGATGCGCTGCTGCACCCCGCGCCTGACGATGCGCTGGAGGCCGTGGAGGTCGGCCCGCGATTGAACAATCCCCGCGACGAAAGCCCTGAAATCGCCGAAATGATCCGTCCAATGCTTAATTAACCAATTGATATCAATAGTACTATTTGCGCCATTCCGCATCGATCCGTGGTCACTCGCCTTGCGGCGGGAAACGGATTAATCTGCAACAGTCAATAGGTTGCCGCGATCTTGCCGTAGCAGGTCGGGGAAGCAAGTTGGCACGCTGTTCGAGGCTGACGGGGGGCCAGCGGCGCGAATGCCGCGCTTGCCCAGTTCGCAGACGAGTTTGCGTAGCGCGCGCCGAGAGGATCGAACATGGCCTACAGAGGTGAGGACCTGGACCTGAGAACCCCGCAAAACTGGGGAGCCCAAGGCCGGGAACAGGCGAATGAAGACCAGCCGAACTGGTGGACACGGACCACCATCTACCAGGGCGGCAGGGCCGATCCGATCTGGGTCGACGACACCGTCATGGCGTGCTGCAATCACGCCTTCGACCTTGCTCTTGCGCACCGCGCACCCGAGGTGCAGCTCGAGCACTTCATCAATGCGATGACCCTGAACAGCGCTGCCATCCAGGTGCTCGAAGCACATGGTTTTGCGGTTCCCGCGCTTCGTCGGGAAAGTGCAGCAGCCATTGCGTCCGAGACGATCACCACCCTCACCGCCGGCAAGCCCGGCCCACGGCGCTCGGAAGCGCTGGAGGAGGCACTCAGGCTGGCCGCCGACCGCGCCTATCCGCGCCGCACACCGGTCACGGTCGAAGACATGCTGCTCGTCATGCTGGAGACGAAGCGGGACACGCCCGCCGTGCAGCTCCTGCAGCGTCACGTGGATACCGTCAGGCCACGGATCGAGCCGTTGCCCCACATGCATCGGTACGGCGCCGATATGCGCTACGACGTCATCGACGATCGCCCGCGCTATGCCTCTCAAGCCGCCCACGACTATTTCACGCGCGGCGCGGCATCCTTCCATCACCTGCCGGCACGGCTGGGCCGCGAGCCTGCGCCGGCAAGCTTCGACAGCATGAGCGCCGGCCGGATCGATGCGCTCGAGCGTGCGCTGAGCGATCTCGCCCTCGACCTCGCCGACGACCGCAAGGCCCTGCATTCGACCCTGATTGAACTGCAGCGCAACTCAGCCTCCCAGAGCGAAGATGCATCCCGCTTCCGCAACGGGTTGAGCGACCGGTTGAGCAAGTTCGAAGACGTATTGCAGCGGCGGCAGCAAAATGCATCCGAACTTGTCGCAGACCCGGGCATCCAGCACCTCGCCGAACTGCAGCAAAAAATCGATGGCCGGATCGGTGAGCTGGAACGCACCTTCCAGTTGCTCCTCGACCGGCTGACCGGACTGGAGCGTCGATTGCTCGCCGAACCTGATTCGATCGATCTGGAACTGATCGACGGCCGGCTTCAGGAGGTGGAGCAGAGCATCGCGGCAAAGGTCGAAGCCATCGGCGCGATCGCTCCAGTATCGGCGCGTCTCGACACAATCGAACGCGCGCTCGACAATCGGGCGGCCGAAACCGGACGCACCGTCTCCTTTGTCGGCGAGCGTCTGCGGTCATTCGAAGATTCGCTCGGAACCGGACGCAGCCATACGGCCGAGCGGCTTGTCAATCTCGAACGATCCGTCGCCGGCTACGCCGAGCGTGCGGTCGAAGCAGGCGCCACCCATGAGCGGGATCTGGCGGAACTGCACGAGGCTTTGGTCAGGCTCAATGCTAACCAGCAGACGCTCGCGGGCGCGCTTGAGCAATGGCGGCTCGACACCACAGGAGACCTCAGCGTCGTCAACAATCGCCTGAAGGCGATCGAGGAGTCCGAGAGCCGAAGCGAGCAGAGGTTCACCTCGGCCAGTCATTTGATCTCGGCCATTCACAACGCCATCACCAAGCGCGAGGTGCACAAGAGCCGCTTCCGCCAATGGCTGTTCGGCACCGACGAGTGGTATGCCGCAAGCTACGACACCGATCGCTGGCGTGCCCGGCAATCTTCGGGCATACCATCGGGCCTCGATGGCGGTACATCGCTCCCGCCCCGCATGACGCCGCCGACGCCCCTGCGCAGGTCGAACGGGTGATTGGGCCGTCAACGCCGCGCCCGATCGATTTCTGAAAGGCTCGCGTCATGGCACGACTGGTGCGATGACGAACGCGGGCCAGTCATTCATTCGCATCTCTGAGGGAGGCTTCATGTCTGAGGGAGGCTTCATGGCGAAACCGGCTTCGATTCCGTCACAGCAACAGCCGTCGCTCCTTTCGCGACCCGTGAAGGTGATCAGTATCGGCCTGGAAAGCTTCGCCACGGAACTGAAGGCTCAAGGCCGCGAGGTCGTCCACGTGCAGTGGTCTCCACCCGCCGGCGGCGATGCGAGGCTCGCGGCCTTGCTGTCGAAACTCGGGTCTTGAGCGGCGGATTGCGACGTGCAGAAGATCGAAGAGGCGAACGCCGAGACCCTCGACCGCCTGCTGACGGGAGACCCCGTACTTATCGACTGCCTGCCGGCGCAAGAGGCCATACCCGCACTTGAGCCCGGCATGATCCTCCATGCCGGCCCGCCGCTGCCCTGGGAACGGATGTGCGGCCCGATGCGCGGCGCGATCGCAGGCATCGCCGTATTCGAGGGCTGGGCCGCCGGCATCGACGAAGCCATTGACAAGGCGGCATCCGGCAGCTTCAGGCTCGAACCCAACCACCGCCACGGCGCCGTCGGCCCGATGACCGGCATGACGACGCGGTCGCAACCGGTGATGATCGTGGAGAACCGCGCTTTCGGCAACCGCGCCTTCTGCACCATCAACGAGGGGCTCGGCAAAGTCATGCGCTTCGGCGGCAACGACGCCGAGGTTCTGGCTCGCCTCGCATTCCTGCGCGATGAGATGGGCCCCGCACTGGGGCGCGCACTGAGAGCGACCGGAGGCATTCCGCTCAAGACCCTGATCGCACGTGGTCTGACGATGGGCGACGAGATGCACCAGCGCAATATCGCATGCTCCAGCCTGTTCATGCGTGAGATAGCGCCGGCGCTGGCGCAGACGATGACCGCCAAGGCCGCTCTCGCCCGCTGCCTCGACTTCATTGCCCGCAACGACCAGTTCTTCCTCAACATCGCGATGGCGATGGGCAAATCGCTGACGGATCCCGCACGCGGCATCGCCGGTTCCAGCATCGTCACCGCCATGAGCCGCAACGGCACCGAGTTCGGCGTCCAGGTCTCAGGCACCGGCGACCGCTGGTACACCGCAGCCGTCGAGATGCCGGTCGGCCTTTATTTCCCGGGCTACTCGGAAACGGACGCCAATCCCGACATGGGCGATTCCGCAATCGTGGAAACGATCGGGCTCGGCGGATTTGCAATGGCGGCGGCACCGGCCGTCGTCGGGTTCGTCGGGGCCGGACCGGCCTCCGAGGCCGTTACGTTCACGCGCGCCATGGGCGAGATCACGGCCGGGAGCAATCCGGAATGGACGATCCCTGCTCTTGATTACGCCGGCGTGCCGACCGGCATCGACATCCGTCTCGTCGTTGAAACCGGCCTCGCCCCGATCATCAACACCGGCATCGCTCATCGCCAGCCCGGCGTCGGACAGGTGGGGGCCGGCGTCGTGAAAGCGCCGCTGAAGTGTTTCCAGGATGCGCTCGTTTCGTTCGCCGAAGCGATGGGAGTCCGCTGATGATTGTCCTCAACGAGGTACGCGCGAGCTTCTATCTCGACTCCGTCGCGCTGATGCGCATTGCACGATCCGTACGGCAGATGCCGGGTGTGGTGGAAGCCGGGCTGATGATCGGTACACCCGCGAACCGTCAGATCCTTCAGGAGGCAGGTGTACTCGACGAGAACGGAGCAGCAGCCGGTTCCGGCGATCTCGTCATCGCGCTGAAAGCGAAAAGCGCCGAGGCCGCCGAGGCCGCAATGGCCGAAGCCAGACGCCAGCTCGACCAGCCGTCTCGAACGGCCGAACAGGGCAAGGCGTGGCAGCCGCGCACCTTGCGCGCCGCGCTCCAGCAGTTGCCGGATGCCAGCCTCGCGCTGATTTCCGTGCCCGGAGACTTCGCCGTCGCCGAGGCCCGCAAGGCGATCAGGCGCGGCCTCGACGCCATGATCTTCTCCGACAACGTCCCGATCGAGGACGAGGTCGCGCTCAAGCAGGAAGCCGCTGCCCGGGGCCGGCTTGTCATGGGGCCCGACTGCGGGACCGCAATCATCGCCGGCGTGCCGCTCGCCTTTGCCAACGCCGTACCGCAGGGCGACATCGGAGTCATCGGCGCATCAGGGACCGGCATTCAGGAGGTCTCGTGCCTCATAGCCCGGGCAGGGGGCGGAATATCCCACGCCATCGGCACCGGCGGCCGCGACCTCAAGGCCGAGGTCGGTGCGCTGACGACACTCGCGGCGATCGATCTGTTCGAGACGGACCCAGCCACCAGCAGTGTGGTCCTGATCGCCAAACCGCCGGCACCCGAAGTCGCCGAGCGCGTGCTGGAACGGATCGCACGGAGCAAGAAGCCCTACGTGGTCTGCTTCCTCGGCAGCACAGCGAAGGGCGCTGCCCCCAACGCGCGGCTCGTCCGTACCATGAAGGAAGCAGCGGATGCCGCGGTCGGCGGTGGGGAGCCGCGAGCAAGAGCGTCCACGGCATCCGCAATCAGAGCGCCAGGCAAACTGATCCGCGGCCTCTATTCGGGCGGCACTCTCTGCGCCGAGGCACAGGTTATACTGATGGACGCGGGTTTGCAGGTCGCCTCCAATATTCCAGCCCCTGGAGCGGCGGCCATGAAAGGCGCCGGCAACAGCCACATGCTCGTCGATCTGGGTGATGACGAATTCACCCGCGGTCGCCCGCATCCGATGATCGATCCCGCCGTCCGCGACGCGCCCCTTGCGGAAGCGCTGGCCGATCCCGCCGTTGGCGCCGTGCTCGTCGATATCGTGCTGGGGTTCGGCGGCTACATGGACCCTGCCGGTCACCTGGCGTCAACATTGGCCGGGCGCAAGCAGAACGGACCGGTCCTGATCGCCTCCGTGACGGGTACGGAGCAAGATCCGCAGGGGCTCTCTCAACAGACCGCCACGCTCGAAGCAGCCGGCGTTCTGCTCGCACCGTCCAACGCAGATGCCGCCCAACTCGCTGCTGAAATCGTATCGGGCTGAGGCGCGGGGAGGGTCCGCATGAGCGCAACATCCGAGCTTCCCGGACGCATCGTCGTAGCCATCGGCGGAAATGCGACGCATCCGGACAACGTCACCGGAACTTCGGAGCA
>JBFWYV010000265.1:0-6933 GCA_050186055.1 Hyphomicrobiaceae bacterium
CCGATCGCGATGGAGGAGAAGCAGCGCTTCGCCATCCGTGAGGGCGGCCGTACGGTCGGCGCCGGCGTCGTCGTCAAGATCACAGAGTAGGTCAACACCAGCGCCCGGAGATTGAAGGCCGGGCGCTGAATATTTTGACACGGACATTTGCAGCGGCGCGGGCCGCTTCGAGACTGAATACGCGATCAGGACGAACGACATGAACGGCCAGAACATCAGGATCCGCCTCAAGGCGTTCGATCATCGCATCCTCGATGCCTCGACGCGCGAGATCGTGAACACCGCCAAACGGACGGGAGCGGAGGTTCGCGGGCCTATTCCGTTGCCGACGCGCATCGAACGTTTCACTGTCAACCGGTCGCCACACATCGACAAGAAGAGCCGGGAACAGTTCGAGATGCGCACGCACAAGCGGGTGCTCGATATCGTCGATCCGACACCGCAGACGGTCGACGCCCTGATGAAGCTCGACCTCGCGGCTGGCGTCGATGTCGAGATCAAGCTGTGAGCGGAGATGAGGTTGGGGACTGACGAGGAGATTGGTCGAGCGACGATCAGCGCTCCACTCCAGATGTTCCCATACTTGGATTGAGGAACCAGGCCGATGAGATCAGGTCTCGTAGCACAGAAGGTCGGAATGACCCGCATCTTCACCGATGCCGGGGAGCATGTTCCCGTCACTGTGCTGAAAATCGAGAAGTGCCAGGTGGTGGCGCAGCGCACCGACGACAAGCACGGCTATACCGCTCTTCAGCTCGGCGTCGGCCAACGCAAGCCGAAGCATGTCAGCCAGGCCGAGCGCCAGCGTTTTGCCAAGGCGCAGGTCGAGCCGAAGCGCAAGCTCGCGGAGTTCAGGGTCAGCCCTGACAACCTGATTGATGTCGGCTCGGAGCTGACGGCGGAACACTTCGTGCCCGGCCAGCTCGTGGACGTCACCGGGACGTCCAAGGGCAAAGGGTTCCAGGGCGCCATGAAGCGGTGGAACTTCGGTGGTCTGCGCGCGACCCACGGCGTGTCGATCAGCCATCGCAGCCACGGCTCGACCGGTCAGCGGCAGGACCCCGGCAAGGTGTTCAAAGGCAAGAAGATGGCCGGCCATCTCGGTGACGAGCGGGTGACCACGCAGAACCTCGTCGTCGTCAAGACCGATGCCGAGCGCGGCCTGTTGATGATCCGCGGTGCGATCCCGGGCTCGAAGGGCGGCTGGGTGCTGGTCCGCGATGCGGTCAAGCGGCCGCTTCACAAGGATGCGCCGAAGCCCGGCGCTGTCCGGCAGGCTGCGGCTCCGGCTGAAGCCGGCGAGGCCAAGGAGTAATCCCATGCAGGCTAACGTGACAACGCTTGAAGCTGGCCAGGCCGGAACCATCGAGCTCGCGGAGACGATCTTCGGGCTTGAGCCGCGCCAGGACCTGCTGCACCGCATGGTGCGCTATCAGACGCTGAAGCGGATGGCGGGGACGCATCACGCGCAGGACCGGTCCGAGGTCAACGTGACCGGCAAGAAGGTCTACAAGCAGAAGGGCACCGGCGGCGCCCGCCACGGCGACAAATCGGTGCCGCAGTGGCGTGGAGGCGGCAAGGCGTTCGGGCCGAAGCCGCGCAGCCATGCCATCGACCTGCCGAAAAAGGTGCGTGCGCTGGCGCTAAAGCATGCGCTGTCGGCCAAGGCCAAGGCCGGCGAGATCGTGGTGCTCGATGCAGCGGCCGGCGACGGCAAGACCAAGACGCTGAAGGCGAGCTTCGCAAAGCTCGAGCTCGACAATGCGTTGATCATCGACGGCACCGAGCTGCAGCCGGGGTTCGCGCTTGCGGCTCGGAATATTCCCAACATCGACGTTCTGCCTGTGCAGGGCATCAACGTCTACGACATCCTGCGCCGCCGGAAGCTGGTGCTGACCAAAGCGGCCATCGCAGCGCTGGAGGAACGCTTCAAATGAGCACTCTGACCGCTTACGACGTGATCATCGCTCCGGTCATTACCGAAAAGTCGACCAAGGCCTCGGTCAACAACCAGGTCGTGTTCAAGGTGCGCGGCGATGCGACCAAGCCGCAGATCAAGGCTGCTGTGGAACAGTTGTTCTCGGTCAAGGTGAAGGCCGTCAACACATCGGTGCGCAAGGGCAAGCTGAAGACCTTCCGGGGCATCCGCGCGTTGCAGAGCGATGTCAAGAAGGCGGTCGTCACGCTCGAGTCCGGCCACATGATCGATGTGATGACGGGCCTCTAAGGGAAGGACGCCAGCCATGGCATTGAAGACATTCCGTCCGACGTCTCCTGGCCTGCGCCATCTGGTGCTGGTCGATCGCGGCCAGCTCTGGAAGGGCGCGCCCGTCAAGCAGCTCGTCGAGGGCAAGACGCGCACGGGCGGCCGCAACAATTTCGGACGCATCACGACCCGTCACATCGGCGGTGGGCACAAACGCTCCTATCGTCTGGTCGATTTCCGCCGCCGCAAGTTCGATGTGCCGGCCAAGGTCGAGCGGATCGAGTACGATCCCAACCGGACGGCGTTCATTGCACTGATCACCTACGACGACGGCGAGCTGTCCTACATCCTCGCGCCGCAGCGTCTGGCGGTCGGTGATACCGTGATCGCGGGCGCCAGGGTGGACGTGAAGCCCGGCAACGCGATGCCGCTGTCGGCGATGCCGATCGGCACCATCGTCCACAACGTCGAGATCAAGCCGGGCCGCGGCGGACAGATGGCGCGTGCAGGCGGCGCCTATGTGCAGCTCGTCGGCCGCGATGCCGGGTGGGCCATCCTGCGGATGAACTCGGGCGAGACGCGGCGCGTGCGTGCGGAGTGCATGGCGAGCGTCGGCGCGGTGTCCAATCCCGACAATTCCAACCAGGTGGTGGGCAAGGCCGGCCGCACGCGCTGGAAGGGCCGCCGGCCGACGGTGCGCTCGATCACGATGAACCCGGTGGACCATCCGAACGGTGGCCGCACCAACGGCGGCAAGCACTGGGCGACGCCCTGGGGCAAGCCGACGAAGGGCTACAAGACCCGCAAGAACAAGTCGACCGACAAGTACATCATCCGCGGCCGCGCCAAGAAGTAAGCGCGCTTTAGGAGAAGCAACGTGTCACGCTCAGTCTGGAAAGGCCCTTTCGTCGACGGCTATCTGCTCAACAAGGCAGAGAAGGTTCGCGCATCCGGCCGCAACGAGATCATCAAGATCTGGAGCAGGCGCTCCACAATTCTTCCGCAGTTCGTCGGTCTCACGTTCGGCGTCTACAACGGCAAGAAGCACATTCCGGTCTCCGTCAACGAGGACATGATCGGCCACAAGTTCGGCGAGTTCGCGCCGACCCGCACGTTCACGGGTCACAGCGGCGACAAGAAAGCCTCCAGGGGCAGATGAGGTAGACCAGCCATGGGCAAGCCCAAACGAGAGCGCACCCTTGAAGACAACGAGGCGCGTGCCATTGCGAAGAACCTGAGGGTGTCGCCGCAAAAGCTCAACCTGGTGGCCGGCTTGATCCGCGGCAAACAGGTCAACGTGGCGCTGGCCGACCTCGAGTTCTCCCGCAAGCGGATTGCCCAGGACGTCCGCAAGTGCGTCATGAGCGCGGTCGCGAATGCTGAGAACAATCACGGGCTCGATGTCGACGATCTGGTCGTCGCCGAGGCCTGGGTCGGCAAGAACCTGGTGATGAAGCGGTTCGCGGCGCGCGGCCGTGGTCGGTCTGGCCGGATTTTCAAGCCGTTCTCGCAGCTCACGGTGGTGGTGCGCGAAAAGAAGCCGGACGCTGCCGAGGCGGCGCAGGAGGACTGAGGTCATGGGTCAGAAAGTCAATCCGGTCGGCCTCAGAGTCGGCATCAACAGGACCTGGGACAGCCGCTGGTTCGCGAGCCGCGGCGAGTACGGCAGGCTGCTGCACGAGGATATCGAGATCCGCGATCACATCATGCAGATGCAGCGCCAGGCCGGCATCTCGAAGGTCGTGATCGAGCGTCCGCATCGCAAATGCCGGGTCACGGTCCACACCGCGCGGCCCGGCGTGCTGATCGGCAAGAAGGGCAGCGATATCGAGAAGCTCAAGAACGAGATCGGCAAGCTGACCTCGTCTGATGTGCACTTGAACATCGTCGAGATCAGGAAGCCTGAAATCGACGCGACGCTGATCGCGGAAGGCATTGCCCAGCAGCTTGAGCGCCGCGTCGCGTTCCGGCGCGCGATGAAGCGGGCGGTCCAGTCGGCGCTGCGTCAGGGTGCGCTCGGTATCCGGATCAACGTGTCGGGACGGCTGGGCGGCGCCGAGATTGCCCGGACGGAATGGTACCGCGAAGGCCGCGTGCCGCTGCACACGCTGCGTGCCGACATCGATTTCGGCTACGGCCTGGCGCAGACCGCCTACGGCCTCATCGGCATCAAGGTGTGGGTGTTCAAGGGCGAGATCATGGAGCACGATCCGCTGGCTTCGGAGCGGCGCGCCAACGATCTGCAGGAAAGCGGCGGTGGCCGCCGGCGCGACGGTGACCGGCGCGATCGTGGTGACCGCGGAGACCGGGGCGACCGGGGACCGCGCGGTGGTGATCGGGCCTAACGGTTTTGGGCACCAGACGGCTCAGAAGGTTTTGACATGCTGCAACCGAAGAGAACCAAGTTCAGGAAGGCCCACAAGGGCCGGATCCATGGCGCCGCGAAAGGCGGTACGCTGCTCAATTTTGGCTCGCACGGGCTGAAGGCGATGGCGCCGGAGCGCCTGACTGCGCGCCAGATCGAGGCGGCGCGGCGGGCGATCACACGTCACATGAAGCGTGCCGGCCGCGTGTGGATCCGCATCTTCCCGGATGTGCCGGTGTCGAAGAAGCCGGCGGAAGTGCGGATGGGATCCGGCAAGGGCTCGCCGGAGCTCTGGGTCGCTCGCGTCAAGCCGGGCCGCATCATGTTCGAGCTCGATGGCGTACCGGATCAGACGGCGCGCGAGGCACTGACGCTCGGCGCTGCCAAGCTGCCGATCAGAACCCGCATCGTGACGCGGCTTAAGTGAGGTTGCGGACTGCCGGTGCCGGGGCTCACAGACTCCGATGCCGCGGACCAGGATACAGGTGACAGGATCAAGGCGATGAAGGCCGCAGAGTTGCGAGACAAGACGGTGGATCAGCTCGACGACGAGCTGGCGAAGCTCAAGAAAGAGCAGTTCAACCTGCGCTTCCAGCAGGCCTCCGGCCAGCTCGAGAACGTCGCCCGCGTGCGCCAGGTGCGTCGCGATATTGCCCGCATCAAGACCGTCGCACGCCAGAAGAGCGTCGGTGCGTCGAAGTAGAGAACGCGAGAAGGACTGAGTTTCATGCCCAAGCGCATCCTGCAGGGCGTCGTGGTGTCGGACAAGAACGACAAGACCGTCGTGGTCGAGGTCGAGCGCCGCTACACGCATCCTCTGCTGAAAAAGACCGTGCGGCGGACCAAGAAATATCACGCGCACGATGAGAAGAACGAATTCAAGATCGGCGACATCGTGAATATCGAGGAGAGCCGTCCGATCTCGAAGAGCAAGGCCTGGGTAGTGACCGGCGAGGCCAAGCGCTAGGGTCCCGGATCGCGGGTGTACGGATCGCTGCAAGCCGAAGGTTTGCAGCAGCGGCGATAGACAAGGCCTGGTCGTGACGCTTTCTGCGCCTGATCGGGTGGCGAGCAAGACAGCCGGCGGTGAGGCCGGCGCGGAGACGAAGGGACTGATGCGATGATCCAGATGGAGACGAATCTCGACGTCGCCGACAACTCGGGTGCGCGCCGCGTCCAGTGCATCAAGGTGCTGGGCGGTTCGAAGCGCCGCTTTGCGACGGTCGGCGACACGATCGTGGTCAGCGTCAAGGAGGCGATCCCGCGTGGCCGCGTGAAGAAGGGCCAGGTAATGAAGGCGGTGATCGTGCGCACGGCATTCGGCGTGCGGCGGCCGGACGGATCCCTCATCCGCTTCGACCGCAATGCGGCCGTGCTCGTCAACGCCAGCGGCGAGCCGATCGGCAGCCGCATCTTCGGCCCGGTGACGCGCGAGCTCAGGGCGAAGAACCATATGAAGATTGTTTCGCTCGCACCGGAGGTGCTGTGATGGCATCGCTCAAGATCAAGAAGGGCGACCGGGTGGTCGTGCTCAGCGGGCGTGACAAGGACAAGCGCGGCGAGGTCATCCAGGTGATGCCGCGCGAGAGCCGCGCGCTGGTGCGGGGCGTGAACATCGTCCGTCGTCACCAGAAGCAGACGGCCTCCCAGCAGGGCGGCATCGTTTCGAAGGAAGGCCCCATCCACCTCTCCAACCTGGCGCTGGAGGATCCTAAGGACGGCAAGCCGACGCGGGTTGGCTTCAAGATCCTGGACGACGGCAAGAAGGTCCGTGTTGCCAAGCGCTCGGGCGAAGTGATTCCGGACAGGAAGTAAGCCATGGCCGATAATAGCGACAAAGCAAGGAAGGGTCCGCCGCAAGGCGGCAAGGGCGGGCAGCCGAAGGGCAAGGCCGCAGCGGCAGCCAAGAAAGCGGGCGCGAGCGATGCGGCGCCGCGGTCTTTCGCGCGCCCCAAGGACTACAAGCCGCGCCTCAAGTCGCACTACGAGAAGGTGGTGCGCGGGGCGATGACGGATAAGTTCTCCTACGCCAACCCGATGCAGGTGCCGCGCCTGGAGAAGATCGTCATCAACATGGGCGTCGGCGAGGCCGTCAACGACCGCAAGAAGGTCGAGAACGCGGCTGCCGATCTGGGCATGATCGCCGGTCAGAAGCCGGTGGTGACGCACGCGCGCAAGTCGATTGCGACCTACAAGGTGCGCGAAGGCATGGCACTTGGCGCCAAGGTCACTTTGCGCGGCGACCGCATGTACGAGTTCCTGGACCGGCTCGTGACCATCGCGCTGCCGCGCGTGAAGGACTTCCGCGGCCTCAATCCCAAGAGCTTCGATGGCCGCGGCAACTACGCAATGGGTCTCAAGG
>JBFWYV010000266.1:0-6904 GCA_050186055.1 Hyphomicrobiaceae bacterium
ACACCGCGGCGGTCGGCGGATTATCGGCAATCACCATCAATGCCCACTCGACAGAGGTCGGCTCGTGCAACCTGGAGGAACAGGCCCGGGTGATGGACGCCGCCACGGACGCCATCGGGGACAGGCTTCCGCTCGTTCATGGCGTCTATGCGGAAGGCAGCCTGGAAGCAGCGCGGATCGCCAGGCAGGCGACTGCCGGCGGTGCCTCGGCCCTGCTGGTGTTTCCGCCCGGACCGTTCACGCTCGGCCAGAACGCCGACATGGTCATCACCCACTTCAAGCACATCGCCGATGCCTCGGACCTGCCGATCATCGCCTTCCAGTATCCGCTCGCAGGCGGCCAGGGGTATCCGCGCGAGACGCTGCACCGGCTGCTCGACGAAGTGCCGAGCGTGCGCGCCATCAAGGACTGGTGCAACAACGTTCCTCAGCATGAGCGCCACATCGTCGAACTGCAAAGCCGGTCGCGGCCGGTCAACGTTCTCACGACGCATTCGGCGTGGCTGTTCTCGTCGCTGGTGCTCGGGTGCAACGGGTTGCTGTCAGGTTCGGGCAGCGTGATTGCCGATCTGCAGTCCGAACTGTACCAGGCCGTGCAGGCCAACGACCTCAAGAAGGCCCGCGCAGTCAACGAGCGTATCCGGCCGCTGGCTCAGGTATTCTATGCCAGCCCGTTCGTCGACATGCACAACAGGATGAAAGAGGCGCTGGTGCTGCTCGGCCGCATTCCGAGCGCCACCGTGCGCCCGCCGCTGGTGAAGATCAAGGACGCCGAGATCGAGCGGATCCGCGCTGCGCTGGTCGAGGCCGGCCTGCTGCCGGCCGGCAAGGCCAAGGCAGCCTAAGGCGGCCTAGGTACGGCGCCGCCTATTCCGGCACGGGCGCTTGTGATCGGCCTCGGCGTCCGGGCACATCCGCCTGTTCGAGACCGACCGACAGCGCTGCCGCGGCGATCGCATCCCAGGTCGCCGCATCGATCTCCAGGCGATCGGCAAAGCGGGCGCGCGATGCCGCTTCCGGCTCGCCAGGCGTCAGCACTGTCATCACGCCTTCTGCCGGCGCGGCGCTCCTGACCCAGTCCAGCATTCGCGCCGTCGCCGCGGCCACCGTCTCGCCATCGCTTGCCATCCGGGCAGGATCGATCACCAGCGCCAGCATGTTGTTGAGGATTGCGCCTTGCTCCTCGCGGTCCGCCACCATCGGTCCGCCGCTGAGGATCGACGACAGCAGCTCGCAGGCGATGGCGAGGCCGGAGCCTTTGTGCAGGCCGAATGCCGCGATCGAGCCGCGTGGCTCTCGAAACAGCACGCCTGGATCGTCGCTCGGCCGTCCTCGTGCATCGATCAGCGTGCCATGACGCATGCGCTTTCCCTGGGCGGCCGCCACGCGCGCCTTGTTGACGGCAATTTCGGCAGTCGCGAAATCGAGCAGGAACGGCGGCTTGCCTTCGCACGGAATGGCAATGCAGTGCGGATTGGTCGAGAACCGCGGCTCGCGTCCGCCATACGGCACCACCGTCGGCTGGCGGCCATGCACGTTGACCCAGAACAGGCCGATATATCCCGCCCGCGCAACGGTCTCGCCGAAATAGCCTATGCGGCCGACGTGATGCGAGTTGATGAGATTTGCCAGCGCGATGCCGTGCGCGTGCGCCATCTCGATGGCGCGCCGTGTCAGGTTCAGAGCCGAGACCTGGCCGAGGCTCAAGTTGCCGTCGACCACGAGAAAGCTGCCGTTGTCGACCCGGACAGATGCCGCTGCCGATGGCGTCAGCCGTCCGGCGGCGATGGTCCGCACATAGGTCGGCAGGAGGCCGATGCCGTGCGAGGGGTGACCTGCCAGATCGGAGGCCACAAGCTGATCGGCAGCGGTGCGCGCATGTTCCGCACTCCAGCCTGCCTTCTCGAAAAGGCGGCCGACGAACGACCGGACTTCCCCCGCATCGAAGCTCAGCATTTCGAATGTCCGCGTCTCCTCGTGCGTCATTGCTTCCTCCGATAGCTCTCAACTGCCGGCACACGCCAGCGCCGTTGCACGGTCGAATGTCGGTGTCCGCCATTTCCGTTCGCGCTCACAGCCACTATTGCCAGTTACACGCGAGCCTGCCAGCATCCGGTTGGGCATTGCAGCGGACTTCCTCAACAGGTGCAGGAGAAGAAGCATAATGAGCAAGCTATCGATCAGCCTCTCCGTCTGCGACTACGACCGCACGCGCGCCCTATTCGACGGTCGGGCACCGATCGAGGGCTGCGATGTGAATGCGGTCGCACTGGAGCCGGAGGAGAGCTTTCATCGCGCCTACAAGTTCCAGGAGTTCGACGTTACCGAGCTTTCTCTGTCCAGTCACACCATGACGACGGCGCGCGGCGATGCGCACTATGTCGGCATCCCCGCCTTCGTCTCGCGCCTGTTCCGCCATTCCAGCATCTATATTCGCACCGACCGCGGCATCAACAGCCCGGCGGACTTCAAGGGGCGCATCATCGGCTTGCCGGAGTACCAGATGACGGCCAACGTCTGGGTGCGCGGCATTCTGCAGGACCAGTACGGGATCCATCCGCGAGACATCCGCTGGCGCAACGGCGGGCTGGAGGACCCGGGCCGTGAGGAGCGCTCGCCGATCAAGCTGCCTGCCGATATCGAGCTGGCGGCGATTCCGCACGACCGGACACTCTCCGACATGCTGGAGAAGGGCGAGATCGACGGCCTGCTCTCGGCGCGCGCGCCGTCCTGCTTCCTGCGCGGCGCCCCGAACGTCGATCGTCTGTTTCCGGACTATCCGAAAGCGGAGGAGGATTATTTCGGGAAGACCGGCATCTTCCCGATCATGCACATCATCGGGGTGAGGCGGCGGCTTGCCGAGCAGTACCCCTGGCTGCCGGTCAGCATCCTCAAGGCGTTCATGAAGGCAAAAGAGTTGTCCATGCACGAGCTTGGCCAGATCGGTCATCTCGCGGTGTCGCTGCCGTGGTCGGTCTACGAATTCGAGCGGCTGCAGCGGGTGATGGGGCCTGACTACTGGAGCTACGGGTACAAGGAGAACAAGCATGTCCTGGACACGCTGGCCCGCTACTCGTTCGAGCAGGGGCTGTCGGTCAGGCAACTGAAATCGGAGGAGATGTTCGCCGCTTCCACCCTCGATCTGAACAAGATCTGAGCCGGTGCCGGCCGCCCCTGGATGAGGAGGAGACAGCATCGGGTGGACCGGCCCTGCCCATGCTTAACCGAGCATAAAGCGCGGCGGATTAGCTTTCGATGTTCGACCGGCGTTGCCAACGTCGTTTCTGAAGGCTGTCCAGCGTGCCCACTCCGCCTCCTGATACCTCCATCGTTGTGGCTGAGCAGCCAGATTTGCTGGCGCCCCGGCAGCCAGCGCCGGCGGCGTTATCCCTGCGTGGCGTGAGCAAGTCGTTCGGCAAGCCGGCCGTCGACGGTCTCAGCCTGGAGGTCAAGGCAGGCGAGTTCTACGCGCTGCTCGGTCCCAACGGTGCGGGTAAGACGACGACGCTGCGGATGATCGCCGGACTGCTCCGTCCCGACGCCGGCAGCATCCATGTGTTCGGCATCGATGCCCTGACGGATTCGATCGCGGCGCGCCGCATCACCGCATGGCTGCCCGATGAGCCGATGCTCTACGACAAGCTATCGCCGCTCGAATATCTCGAGTTCGTCGCCGGCCTGTGGGGAGTCGAGCCGGCCCGGGCCGAGCAGGCGGCGGCCGAACTCCTGGACGTGCTCGAGTTGTGGCCACACCGGCACGCTCGCTGCGAAGGCTTCTCGCGCGGCATGAAGCAGAAGGTGGCGCTCGCCGGTGCCCTGATCCACCAGCCCCGGCTGATCATGCTGGACGAGCCGCTGACGGGGCTCGACGCCGCCATCGCCCGGCAGGTCAAGGACCTGCTGATGGCGCGCGTGAGAGCCGGCGCGACCATTATTCTGACCACGCACATTCTCGAGGTAGCCGAAAGGCTCGCCGATCGGATCGGCATCGTCGCGCACGGGCGGCTGCTGGCCGAGGGGACCCTTCCGGAATTGACCGCGACCGCCGGGCGGGCAAGCGCCACGCTGGAAGACGTGTTCCTCACCTTGACGGGCGCCACGTCGCCGCCGGCCGCGCGGATCGCATCATGACACTGCCGCTGCGTCCCGCACCCGGCTCGTTCGCGTGGCTTGTCGCGCATGATTTGCGGCTGAGCTGGCGCCAGTTCGTCGCGATGTTCGCCGGCTCGAGGTCCATGTCGTCCTGGGCCATCGGCACCGGCGGTCTCCTCACGGTGCATGCGGTCGCCTGGGCGGTGCTGGACCGGGCCCGGCCGATCATCCACGGCATGCAGGAGAACGGCAGCCCGCCCGTAGCGCTGACGATCGGTCTCGCATGTCTCGTCGCATGGCTGACGGCGCAGGGACTGCTTGCCACCGCGCGGCTTCTGCACGACCGGGGCGATCTCGATCTGCTGCTGTGCTCGCCGCTGCCGCCCGATCGCATTCTCGCCGCACGCGCGGTTGCGCTTGGGTCGAGCGCATTCGGCTCCGCCGCCCTGCTGATCCTGCCGCTCGCCAACGCCGGCACGCTGATCGACGGGCCTCGCTGGCTGGCGCTCTATCCCGCGCTCATTGCGTTGTCGATGATCGGGACGGCAGTGGGGTCGGTGATAGCGATCGTGCTGTTCAATGCCACCGGCCCCCGCCGTGCGCGGGTGGCATCATCGGTTGCAGCGGCAGTGCTGGCCGGCGCGCTGGTGCTGTCGATCCAGATCGCGGCGCTGATGCCTTCGGACATTCGAGCCCGTTTGGTTGCCGGGATCAGCGACATCGGCGCATCGCAACCGCTCGCGGCGGTGATCGCAGCAGTGCATGGCGAACCGGTTGCATTGATCGGCCTGCTTGTGTTTGCCGTGGCATTGTTCGCGGTCGCCGTAAGGATGGCGGGACCGGCGTTTGCACGCACGGCGGCCGGCAGCGCCGAGGTCGGCCGCGCCACGACCCGACATCACCTCCGGGACACGCGTGTTGCCGGCTTCAGCACGGGCCTTGCCGCCTCGCTCAGGCGCAAGGAGTGGCGCCTTCTGGTGCGCGATCCGAACCTGCTCGCACAGCTCTCATTGCAGATCATCTACACGCTTCCCGCCGCCGTGGTCCTGATCCGGAGCGGCAACGGCATCCCGACAGCGATCGCGCTCGGGCCGGTGATCGTCGTGATCGCGACCCAGGTCGCTGCCTCGCTGGCGTGGATCGCCGTCTCAGCCGAAGAAGCTCCCGAACTCGTGATGGCGGCACCGGTCCGGCAGTTCGATGTGAATTGCGCCAAGCTCAGCGCCATCGCCTTGCCGTTGCTGCTCGTCGTCGGGGGACCGCTCGCGGGACTCGCGTTGATCTCGTTGAAGGACGCGCTTTTATGTCTCCTTTTCGCGATCGGCGGCGCGACGTCCGGGGCGCTGCTCAATCTTTGGCATCCCGTGCCCGGCAAGCGGCGCGGCATGCTGCGCCGGCACGCCCAATCGAAACTGGTCGCCATGATCGAGCACCTGATGGCCTTGCTGTGGGCTCTTGCCGTGGCGCTGGCCGTGCTTGGTTCGCCGGTGACGGTCGTACCGTTGCTGCTGATCGTCATGCTGCTCGCCGTCTGCCGGCGCGGATGGAACGGATCCGGCGCCACTGCACAGGCACACGCCGCCTGACTTCGTGCGGCGTCCGATACGGTCGGGACCTCCGATGCACACTCTCCGCATGCGGACTGCCACGGCGACGGCAGCGACGGCCATCCACGTGGCTCACCGCGGGCACTGAGCAAGCGGATGCCTGTCGTAGGCGGCCACCTTCGTGGCCGTGACGGCGGTGGGGATGAGAGTTCCAACCACACGAAAGTCCGTCATGGCCGCGCCAGGACGACGTGGCAACGTCGGCCCGGACAACGGCGGCCATCCACGTGGCTCACCGCGGGCAGCGAGCAAGCGGATGTTTGCCGTAGGCGGCCACCTTCGTGGCCGTGACGGCGGTGAGGATGAGAGTTCCAACCACACGAAAGTCCGTCATGGCCGCGCCGGGGCGACGTGGCAACGTCGGCCCGGACAACGACCCGCATGACCGTTCCGACTATTTTCCCTTCTTTCCGATCTCCGGATGGAACTTTGTGATCTTGGGCGGCGGGCCGTCGAAACCCAGCTCGCTCCAGCGCGCGGACACGCTGTCGTACACTGAGCGGCGCAGCATCGTTGCCTGCGGAAAGTCGGCCAGATGCGCGTGAGGCTTGCACGCGTTGATCAGCACCTTGGCCCCGTAGGGACGGACCTCGGCGGGAAAACGGCTGGGGTCGAGGCCGGTGGACCACGTGTTGCGCAGCAGATCGAGATCCTCGGTCGGATGACAGCGGGTCGACAGCGCCCACAGAACATCATTCATGTCGGTCGGGTCCACGTCATCGTCGACGGCGATGACCCATTTCGTGTAGTAGGCCGCGGCCGGGCACTGAGCGGTCAGCGCCAGGATCTGAGCCGCGTGGCCCGCATACTTCTGCTGCAGCGAGACGACCACCATGCCCCAGCCTGATGCCGCCGCCGGGTGGGCGTAGGCGCCGACGACCCCGGGGACGCCGATGCGCTGGAGATCCTCCATGATCCGTGCCGAGCGCATGATGGCGTAGTAGGCGCCGATCTCGCAGGACGGATATTTCGCCATCAATGCCGCCGTCAGGATCGGCGATCGGCGATGGTGCACAGCGGTGACCTCGATCAACGGCTGCGGCGAGCGCTCGCGACCGTAATAGCCGGTGAACTCGCCAAGCGGTCCTTCCGCTTCGCGCGGGCCGGGATGGACGAGCCCTTCGACGACGAATTCGGCTTCTGCCGGGATCGGGAGACTGACGGTCTCCGCCTCCGTCAGCGCGATGCCGCGTCCCATGATCCCG
>JBFWYV010000267.1:0-6854 GCA_050186055.1 Hyphomicrobiaceae bacterium
ACGGCCAGATCGTGGCCGAGGCGGAGGTCAGCGCCATGATTGCAGACACGCCCGAAACCCAGGCGATTGCAAACCAGAATGTCTAGCCCAGACGTCCATCCGACGGCCATCATCGAGGACGGCGCACGTATCGGCGAAGGCACGCGGATCGGACCTTATTGCGTGGTTGGCGGCGAGGTTGAGCTTGGCCGGAGCTGCGAGCTCGTCAGCCACGTCGTGCTGGCCGGCCGAACCAGTATCGGCGCCGACACCAGGGTCTTCCCGTTCGCCTCGATCGGCCATCAGCCGCAGGACCTCAAATACCAGGGCGAGCCCTCCACGCTGACCGTCGGCAGCAACTGCATCATCCGCGAAGGGGTCACGATGAACCCCGGCACCAAGGGCGGCGGCATGCACACCACGATCGGCGACGGCTGCGCGTTTCTCGCCAACAGCCATGTCGGCCACGACTGCGTCGTCGGCAACAACGTGATCTTTTCCAACAACGTGATGCTGGCCGGCCATTGCACGGTCGGCGACTTCGCGATCATCGGCGGCGGCGCAGCCGTGATCCAGTTCGCCAGAGTCGGCGCGCATTCATTCCTGGGCGGGATGTCGGGGCTCGAGAACGATCTGATCCCTTACGGCATGGCGCTCGGCAATCGGGCCCACCTTGCCGGCCTGAACATTGTCGGGCTGCAGCGGCGCAAATTCTCGCGTGAAGATATTCACCACCTGCGGCGGGCCTACCGGCTCTTGTTCGCTGACGAAGGCACGCTGATGGAGCGGGTCGATGACGTCGCCAGCGAATTCGCCGATCATCAGATCGTGCAGGAAATCGTGGCCTTCATCCGCGCCGGCAGCAAGCGTTCGCTCTGCACTCCACGCGACGTCGAGGGGTGACATCGTGGCCGCCATCGGGTCGAGCGATCGACTTGAGGAGACCTCGCCGCTGGGGATTCTGGCGGGCGGTTCGGCCGTGCCGATGGAGTTGGCGGACGCTGTCATCCGCCGTGGCCGCAGCGTCCATATCGTCGGTATCGAAGGCGAGGCCGAAGCGGGGATCGCAGGCTATCCCCATACCTGGGTGAACTGGGGCGGCATCGGCGCCATGATCTCCGCCCTCCAGGCCGCCCGTTGCCGGCAGCTCGTCATCGTCGGTCGTGTGTGCAGGCCGAACCTGCTGGCGCTGCGTCCGGACTTTGGCTTCTGGCGCAGCATCCCGGCCCTCCTGCCGTTTCTGAAGGGCGGCGACGACACCATCCTGAGGCTCGTCGTCGGGTTCTTCGAGCGGCATGGCCTGGAGGTGATCGGGGCCCATGAAGCCGCCCCTGAGCTTCTCGCGACGCCCGGTCCGCTGGGCCGCCATATGCCGTCGAGGGAGCAACTGGCCGAGGCATCATATGCAGCCTCCGCCCTGCGGCTGATCGGGCCGTTCGATGCCGCCCAGGCAGCCGTCGTCGGGGCCGGCGGCCTGGTGGCGATCGAGGGAGCCGACGGGACCGATGCAATGCTGCGGCGGCTCGCCGACCGGCCGCGTCTCGACGCCGCCGGGAGCGTCCTCGTGAAGCTCCCGAAACCGGCCCAGGAGCGGCGCATAGACATGCCCGCGATCGGCCCGGACACGGTGCTGCGCGCAGCGGAGGCAGGGCTTGCCGGAATCGCCGTAGGGGCGGGTGCGACGCTGGTCGCCGAGCGTGCCGACGTGGTGCGTGAAGCCGATGCCGGCGGCTTGTTCGTGGTCGGGCTCGATGAAGCGGACATGTCCGCGCAGCCTATCGAACATGATCTCGATGCTGAAAGCGATCTCGCCGCCTTGTCGCCGGTGGAGGCGCTCGGCGCGATCGGTCATCTGAAGGCGGCGCAGCGCCATCTTGCGGATGCGGAGGTGGCAGCGCACCTGCTGTCCTCGCTGACGCCGTTCTGGCCACGCGCCTGTACCGTGGTGTCCCGAGGCTACGTGCTGGCGACGGAAGGGCCTGGCGGTGCGCTGGGCATTGCCGAACGGGTCGGCCGCCTCAAGCCGTGGGGTGCACGCCGGCTGCATCGCAGAACCGGTGTGCTCGTGATCAGCGAGCTTGACGGTGAACTTGGCCCGGACCCTGGCGCGCTCATTGTGAAGGCGAAGGCGAGCGGTCTCGCCGGGCTCGCGGTCCTGCGTTCCCCGCGCGACGAAGCGGGTCTGGCGATGCTGACGATGGCAGCCGATCGGGCCGGCTTGTTCGTTCTGGCGCCGGGACGAGCGCTGTGACGTGCTCTGACGCCAGCGCCCGGAGCGACAACGGACTTCGCCTGTTCGTCGTCGCCGGCGAGCATTCTGGCGACGCGCTCGGCGGCAAGCTGATGCAGGCGCTGCGCGCGAGCTGGGATGGAGCGATTACCTTTGCAGGCGTCGGCGGCGATCTGATGCAGGCACAAGGGCTCGAGAGCCTTTTTCCGTTGTCGGACATCGCCGTGATGGGACCGATCGCGATCGCAAAGCGCCTGCCCTTGCTCGTGAGGCGGGTCCGCCAGACCGTCGATGCCGCGATCGCCTTCGCGCCCGGCGCAGTCGTGATCATCGATGCTCCGGAGTTCACGCATGCCGTCGCGAAGAGGATCCGGCGACGGTGTCCGCAGATCCCGATCATCGATTATGTGAGCCCGACCGTATGGGCGTGGCGTCCGGGCCGGGCCCGCGCGATGCGTCCCTACGTCGATCATCTGATGGCCCTGCTGCCGTTCGAGCCGGCCGCGCACGCGCGTCTCGGCGGCCCGCCCTGCACGTACGTGGGCCACCCGCTTGTGGAGCAACTCGATTGGATCAGGGCGCTCGATCCATCGCCTCTGGCATCCCGCCTTGGGCTCTGCGGCGACAGGCAGGTGATCGCTGTGCTGCCCGGCAGCCGCGCATCGGAGGTCGCCCGGCTGTTCGATGTGTTTCGCGAAACAGTCCGGCTTCTGGGGGCCAACTCCGGCCGGTACGAGGTGTTGATGCCGGTCGTGCCTGCGATGCGCGAGCAGATCGCCCGGCAATTGTCCGACTGGCCCCGGCAGGTTCATCTGATAGACGGCGACGAGGACAAGTGGCGCGCGTTCAAACTGGCCGACGCCGCGCTAGCCGCATCCGGGACCGTCACCCTGGAGCTTGCGGCGGCGGGCGTGCCGACCGTCGTCGCCTACAAGGTCGAGCCGCTGGTTGCCCCGCTGCTGCGGCGCATGATCAGGACCGACAAGGCTGCGCTCGCCAACCACGTCCTCGGTGACATGATCTTTCCGGAGTTCATGCAGGAAGACTGCATGCCGGAGAATCTATCCGCTGCACTTGCCGAGTTGCTGAGGGATGGCCCGACCCTGCTGCGTCAGCGCGAGGCGTTGGCGCGCGTGCCGGATCTGCTCGCTGTCAACTCCGGCAGTCCCAGCGCGGCCGCGGCGGCAATCGTGCTGGAGCATGCCTCGACCGACAGGCGCCCGGGCCGATTCAGCGCGTCCCAATGAAAAAGGCCGGACAGACGTGCCGGCCTTCCTGAAGTCCTGCGATGCAATGAAATCCGAGAACGGACGATATCAGCCGCGCCGGCCGATCGGCACGAACTCGCGACGCGGCGCACCGACATAGAGCTGCCGCGGACGGCCGATCTTCTGCTCCGGGTCCTCGATCATCTCTTTCCATTGGGCGATCCAGCCGACCGTGCGCGCCACCGCGAACAGCACCGTGAACATATCCTCCGGGAAGCCCAGCGCCTTCAGCGTGATGCCGGAATAATAGTCGACGTTGGGATAGAGCTTCTTCTCGATGAAATACTCATCCTGCAGAGCGATGCGCTCCAGTTCCAGCGCCACCTTCAGCAGCGGATCGTCCTTGACGCCGAGATGCTCCAGCACCTCATGGCAAGTCTCCTGCATCACTTTCGCGCGCGGGTCGTAGTTCTTGTAGACGCGGTGGCCGAAGCCCATCAGCCTGACGCCCGAACTCTTGTCCTTCGCCTTCTTCACGTATTCATTGACGTGATCGACGGTGCCGATTTCCTTCAGCATGTTGAGGCAGGCTTCGTTGGCGCCGCCGTGTGCCGGCCCCCACAGG
The DNA here is from genome assembly GCA_050186055.1 of Hyphomicrobiaceae bacterium. Lineage (GTDB taxonomy): Bacteria > Pseudomonadota > Alphaproteobacteria > Rhizobiales > Hyphomicrobiaceae > CAMDPA01. The sequence continues at coordinate 4,043 of JBFWYV010000267.1, forward strand.
CATGCAATGCCGGCAGCGATGCACGCGAATGGATTTGCGCCCGAGGAGCCGGCGAGCCGGACCGTCGAGGTCGATGCGTTCTGCTCGTGATCGGCATGCAGAATGAAAATGCGGTCGAGCGCTTTCGCACGGACCGGATCGATCTGGTAGGGCTCGCACGGGACGGCAAAGCACATCTGAAGGAAGTTCGACGTATAGTCGAGGTCGTTGCGCGGATAGATGAACGGCTGCCCGACCGAATACTTGTAGGCCATGGCCGCAATCGTCGGCATCTTGGCGATCAGCCGATGCTGGGCGACCATGCGCTGGTGCGGATCGTTGATGTCGGTCGAGTCGTGATAGAAGGCCGAGAGCGCGCCGACTGTGCCGCACATGATCGCCATCGGGTGGGCGTCGCGGCGATAGCCGGTGAAGAACCGCGTCATCTGCTCATGCAGCATCGTGTGACGCGAGATCGTATTGCTGAACAGCTCGAACTGCGCCTTGTTCGGCAACTCGCCGTGCAGCAGCAGGTAGCACGTCTCCACGAAGGTCGACTGCTCGGCGATCTGGTCGATGGGATAGCCGCGATAGAGCAGAACGCCTTCTTCGCCGTCGATGTAGGTGATCCTGGAGGAGCAATTGGCCGTCGAGACAAAACCCGGATCGTAGGTAAAGCAGCCGGTGTTGGCATAAAGCCGTCCGACGTCGATCACGTCAGGGCCGATCGTGCCGGAGCGGATCGGCATCTGCACCGAGCGGTTTCCACTCAGCGAGAGTGTCGCCTGCTTGCCGGCTGTGGCCTGGTCGGCCGTATCGTTCTGAGCGCTCATGAATAGTCCTTTCGAGTCGTCCTTGCTGACCGCCGACCATTCCGCATACCCACCGGACGTCCTGTTGCGCCGCCGAAGAGTATGCGAACCCAAGCCTCCCTAGACCACAATTTCACGCTCGACAAGTCGGACGATCCGCCAATGTTTCATCGATCCGAGGCCCCGCCGTTCCCCAACTCCAAAGGTAATGGAACTCATGGATGAATTACAGATGGCCACTCGGCCGAGTCGCACATCTGAACCGGCTTCCGCAGCTATCGGTCCGACGCAATGCCGCGACGCAGCAAGAGCAGGCGCAGATCGGCAAGACCCGGCGTCCGCCAGCGTCCATGAAACACCGTTTCTGCAAACAGTCCCGATGTCGCCGACAGCGTCTCAGGACGAGCGACGGAAGCGTTCGGACCAGGACGGGGGACCACGCCACGCCGGTCCGGGCGGCCCGGCCGCATGCACGCCCCGCGCTATGGCCCGGGCCAGGCAGTCGGCCATGATTGCGCCCAGCTCGATCAGGGACTGATCGCTGTCCGCAAGCGCCCGCCGGCCGGTTGCAGCCGCAAATACCGTGTCCCCATCCATCAGCGCGAATGTCAGCCGCAGACCCTTTGCAAGCCCCGCGGTCGCGGCGACCGCCAGCCGCTTCGCCTTCGCCTTATCGAGGACCGCATCCGTTGCGACGCACGCGATCGTTGTCCCCGGCCTGCGTCCGCCGCCTTTCCATTGAAGCGCCGACGAGGCTGCCGGAATGGAACCGGGAAAGCCCAGTCCTCCGAATTCACCGTTCTGCTCGAGCGCTCCTGCCCAGAAATGCGGTCCGTCGCCGATCAATGCCGAGCCCAGCGCGTTGACGACGACCACCGCCCCCACCGTATGCCCCGTCGACGTCACGGCGCTGGCCGAGCCGAGCCCGCCCTTGAGGTCGAAAGTGCTCGCCCCCATCCCCGCCCCGACGCTCCCAAGCTCGAACGCGCCGGCTGATGCAGCCACGCAGGATTCGAAGCCGAGCTCACGGTAAGGCGGATACCGGCCCCAGTCCTTGTCGCCGCCATTCAGCAGGTCGAAGCAGATCGCGGAGGGCACGATCGGCACCCGCATGGTTCCGACCGGAAACCCGCGGCCGGCTTCCCGCAGCCAGGCCTGGGCGCCGCTGGCCGCATCGAGTCCGAAACCGGAGCCGCCGGACAGAACGATCGCATCGATGCCTCCCACCGCCGCATCGGGTTCCAGGCAGGCAATGTCCCGTCCGCCCGCCGCGCCGCCTGGGACAGCGACGCCCGCCACCGCCGGCTCGTCGAACAGGATCGTGGTGACGCCGCTCAAAACCCGGTCGTCATGGGCATGGCCGACCGACAGCCCCGCAACATCGGTAATCAGGTTGCGCAAGTCAGCCATCCTCTCGCAACAGCCGCGGCAGTCTTATGCCGCAGCCGGGGTGCCTTCTATTCGGGCGAAGCTCTCCCATATGTGGTCATTGAGGCTGCTGTCAAAAAGTCCGCCCTCCCTTGATGGTGGCGGCGGCCGCAGTCTCGCCGGGAGGAGAACCGCGTTTTGGTTCACAAGTCAAAAACACCCCAAAATCAGGAGGGCGTAATGGGTCGAGAGACCGGGCACCTCGACGCTGAGTCGAGCCGGGTGCTTGAGAGCGCGGAAGCGACCGATGACCCTCGCGTCGGCTATGCCGCGGTGAAGCGGAGGATCGATGGGCTGGTGGCTGCGGGCGAGCCCGTGCCGGAGGCGCTGCTGATTGCAGCCCGCCGTTTGTCCATCGACTGCATGCACGAGAGCCAGGGACGCTAGTGTCCCGATTCCGAAGTTCGTCACTTCTTGCAGCAGGCTCCGAACGAACTTCGGAATCGATAAGGACACTAGCAAGCTAATGTTTCTAGTGTGGTTTTGGATTTGAAGTTCGCCCCTGAGATCGCGGCAAATGATGTTGCGAACTTCAAATCCACCACACTAGCAGATCAGCTCGGATAGTCCCGATCGGCAGCCGCTCGAGGCTG
>JBFWYV010000268.1:0-6839 GCA_050186055.1 Hyphomicrobiaceae bacterium
GCACCGTCTTCAACATCCTGGGCCCGCTGACGAATCCCGCCGGCGTCAAGCGGCAGCTCACGGGCGTCTTCACCCAGCATCTCAACCGTCCGATCGCCGAAGTGCTGCGCGCACTCGGGGCCGAGAAGGCCTGGATCGTGCACGGCATGGACCGGACCGACGAGATTTCGATCGCCGGTCCGACGTTCGTTGCTGCGCTGGAAAACGGCGCGGTACGCCAGTTCGAGCTGAAGCCGGAGGATGCGGGCCTGCCCGAGCACCCGCTGGGACGCATTCTCGGCGGCTCGCCCGAGGAGAACACCGGCAAGATGCGGCGGCTCCTCGCTGCCGAGAAGGGACCGGACGTGATCGCCTTTCGTGACGCGGTGCTGCTGAACTCGGCCGCCGCCCTGCTGATCGCGGATAAGGTTACGAGTCTTGCAGACGGCGTTGCGATGGCCGTGCAGTCGATCGACAGCGGCGCGGCGGCGGGTGCGCTTGAGAAGCTGGTCGAGATCAGCAATCAGACGGCCTAGCTCGGCGCGACACAGTTGCATCATTACCGTCGGCGGCGGTGCCCGCTGTCGACCATGGTTGCGGCATCCGCTGGCGTGACGAGGCGGATCCTCCTATCTTGCGCCTATGACCGACATCCTTGCCAAGATCACCGCCTACAAGCGCGACGAAGTCGCTGCCGCAAAAGCAAAGCGCGGCCAGGCCGCCACCGAGGCCGCGGCCCGCGAGGTCGCCCCTGTTCGTGGCTTCGCCGGCGCCATAGAGCGATGCATGACGGCGGGACGTTTCGCGCTGGTCGCGGAAATCAAGAAGGCCTCGCCTTCGAAGGGGTTGATCCGGGAGGAATTCGATCCGCCGGCACTCGCTGCCGCCTATGCTGCCGGCGGTGCGACCTGTCTTTCGGTGCTGACCGATGCCCCGTCATTCCAGGGCGCGCCGGAGTTTCTGACCCGGGCGCGCGCCGCCTGCACCTTGCCGGCGCTGCGCAAGGACTTCATGATCGATCCCTACCAGGTCGCCGAGGCCAGGAGCTGGGGCGCCGATTGCGTCCTGATCATCATGGCCCAGATCGACGATACGCTGGCGAGGACGCTGGCGGAGGAGGCGGCCCACTGGGGCATGGATGCGATCGTCGAGGTGCATGACGAGATAGAGCTGGAGCGTGCGCTCAGGCTGCCGTGCCGCCTGATCGGCATCAACAACCGCAATCTCAAGACCTTCGAGACGACGCTGGCGACGACGGAACGGCTGGCGCCAATGGTGCCGAAGGACCGGATCGTGATCGCCGAAAGCGGCATCTTCACGCACGATGATCTTATGAGACTCTCACAGGTCGGCGTAGGGGCGTTCCTGGTCGGCGAAAGCCTGATGCGGCAGGCGGACGTCACTGCGGCCACTCGGAAGTTGTTGGGAGGCGCGGCGTGAGCAGGCTGTCTCATCTCAATGAGAAGGGCGAGGCGCGCATGGTCGACGTCTCCGGCAAGGCCGTCACGCACCGCACCGCGCGCGCGGAGGGCTTCGTCGGCATGGCGCAAGCCACGCTGGAGCTGGTTGAGAAGGGAGAGGCCAAAAAGGGCGACGTGCTGGCGACAGCCCGCATCGCGGGGATCATGGCCGCCAAGCGCTGCCACGAGTTGATCCCGCTGTGCCATCCCCTGCCCGTGACCAAGGCCGGCATCGATTTCGAGGCACGCCGTGCCCCGATCGGCATCCACGTCACGGCGGAGGTTCGCTGCACCGGCCAGACCGGCGTCGAGATGGAAGCGCTGACCGCTGTCTCGGTCGCCTGTCTCACCATCTACGACATGCTGAAGGCCGCCCAGAGAGACATGACGATCTCCGACATCCGCCTGATCGAGAAGACCGGGGGCCGATCCGGCCATTATCAGGCAGGCAACACCGGGGGCAGCAAGGCATGACCGACAAGCCGCTCAGCGTCGATGAGGCTATTGCCCGGATCCTGGATGGTGCTTCGCCGCTCGAGGCCGAACGTGTCGCCATCGAAGCCGCGCACGGCAGGACTCTGGCGGAGGCGCTGGTGTCGCGTCACACGCAGCCGCCGTTCGATGCGTCGGCCATGGATGGCTACGCCGTGCGCGAAGCGGACCTCGCAACCATCCCGGCGCGCCTCAAGGTGACCGGCGAATCCGCGGCCGGCCGCGGCTACAGGGGGAGCGTGGGCGCAGGCGAGGCCGTCAGGATCTTCACCGGAGCGCCGGTTCCCGACGGCGCGGATGCGATCGTGATCCAGGAGGATACGACCCGGGACGGCGATATCGTCGTCATCAACGATGGCCAGATCGACCGCGGCTTCATCCGCAAGCGCGGTTTCGATTTCGCCCAGGGCGCACGGCTGCTCGAACCGGGCCGGCGGCTCAACGCGCGCGAGGTAACGCTTGCAGCGGCGATGGGACACGGCCAGGTGCCGGTTCACCGCCGGCCACGCGTTGCGATCCTGGCGACGGGCGACGAGCTGGTGATGCCCGGCGTTCAGCCGAGTACGGATCAGATCGTGTGCTCCAATCCGTTCGGCATCGCTGCGATGATAAGAAATGCAGGAGGCGATCCCCGGCTGCTCGGGATTGCCGCGGACACCCGACAGGCGTTGCGCGAGAAGCTGGAGGCCGCATCGGACTGCGATGTCATCGTCACCGTGGGCGGCGCTTCCGTCGGCGAGCACGATCTTGTCGGTCCCGTTCTGGCCGACATGGGCATGGCGCTCGATTTCTGGAAGATCGCGATGCGGCCGGGCAAGCCGCTGATGCACGGCACGCTCGGCCATCAGCACGTGCTGGGATTGCCGGGCAATCCGGTCTCCTCGCTGGTCTGTACACGCGTATTCGTGATGCCGCTGATCCGGCGACTCGCGGGTCTTGACGGCCAGGACTTCGCGGTGCAAACAGCGCGGCTTTCTGCGGCGATGCCTGCCAACGGGCCGCGCCAGCATTATGCCCGCGCCATCGTCGAAACCGGGACGGACGGCGAGACGCATGTCACGCCGGTCCGCTCGCAGGACAGCTCGCTGATCTCGGTGCTGGCCCAGGCCAACGGACTTATCGTCCAGCCGCCGCAGTCCCCGGCGTGGCCGGCGGGGACAAGCGTCAGCGTGCTGATGATGGATTTCTGAGTCGAGCCGCTACTCGGCGGCCTCGCGGCGGCCCGTGCTCACCGGTGGCTTCAGGCCGAGGATGCGGCGGGCATTCTCGACGTAGAGCTTGCGCTTCTGCTCGTCCGTCAGGTCGATCTCTGCGATCAGCTTCAGGGCCGTCGCCGGATCCCAGCATGGATAGTCGGTGCCGTACATGACGTTGTCGATGCCATAGTAATCGATCGCGAACTTGATCCCGGCGCTGTGCGGCGACACAGTGTCCGTATACATACGATGTAGATAGGTGCTGGCAGGCCTGGGCAGCCTGGCCGCGCCGGTGTTCTTGTCCATGCGACCGGACTGATAGGGGAGTGCGCCGCCGGTGTGCGACATCACGATCTTGAGGCCGGGATGACGCTCCATCATGCCTGACAGAACGAGCCTCATGGCAGCAACAGAGACCTCGATCACACGGCCGAGGCTCAAGTGCAGCGCGCCGTTGTAGCCTTCCAGGGCATCGACGAAGATGGCATCGGTCGGGTGCAGGAACACCGGCAATCCCAATTCGGCGCAGCGCGCATAGAACGGCTCCAGGCGCTCCGCATCGATGCGCGGATCCGAGCCGATGCTGCCGGGAAGGTTGACGCCCATCAGGCCAAGACGGCCGATGGCGTCCTCCATCACCTCCAATGCCACGCCCGTATCGGCGAAGGGGATTGCGGCAGACGCCCAGATGCGGCCCGGATACCGGCGCTGCGCCGACGCCATTTCCTCGTTCCACTGCAAGGCGAGATCGCGGCCGGCTTCGACGTCCAGATCGGAGAACGCGATCGAGAGCGGCCCGATCGAGCAGACCACGTCGACCTGATGGCCGAGCTTGTCCATATGCTCGAGCTGGCGATCGAGGTCATACCATTCCGCCCAGCTCCGCAAGGGCTGGTCCTCGCCTTCGGCGCGCAGATAGGTGTAACCGCCACGCGTGTTGAACTCGGCGCGGGGCAGCAGGCCCTTGCGCTTCTCCAAGGTCTTGAGGACCGACGTCGGCCACCAGTGGAAATGCGAGTCAATGATGTGCATCGGCCACCATCCGCAGCGCCAGAGCCAAATATGCGACGAATCTAAGTTGAGCCGGGACTGCGGTCAATCAGGCCCGTTTGGCTGGCCCGTCTAACGGCCCCCCGTCTGGCGGCTCTCGGATGGACCGGGTGCTGCCTCGTGTCGCTGGCGCGGTGCGGCGTTCCCGCCTACCCTTGCCGCGCCTGGGCCGAGCGGCCAGCCGCATCGCCACGATGCGCACCGTCGAAAGCAACCGATGGAGGCTCACCGATGCCGCGACTGTTCACTGCCATCGAGCTTCCCGACGAGATCATCGATCATCTTTCCGATCTGCAACAGCCGCTGCCCGGCGCCCGCTGGATCGACCCCGGCGACTTCCACATCACCTTGCGCTTTGCCGGCGACATCGATGGCCGGGCGGCCCGCGAGTTCAGGTACATGCTCGCGCAGATCGAGGTCGATGCCTTCGAATTGCGCCTGGAAACGCTCGGCACCTTCGGCGGCAACGACCCGCGCGCGGTCTGGGCCGGCGTGTCGCTGAACCCGGACTTGGAGGCGCTTGCCCGCGCCAACGAGCGCGCGGCACGGGCCGCCGGACTTGCTCCGGAAACCCGCGCCTACAAACCGCACGTCACCCTGGCGCGACTGCGCAACACGCCGCCCGAGATCGTCGCGCGCTATCTGCAGCGGATCGGCGCGTTTCGCTCCGAACCGTTCGTGGTCACGCGGTTCGTGCTGCTTTCCTCCAAGCCGCGCGTCGGAGGCGGACCTTACGTGGAGGAGGAAAGCTATCCGCTGCGCGGCGGATGGGACCAGGCGGGCGACGACGACCTGCTCGACGGCTGGAGATGACGATGGCTGATGACAAACTCGATACGGACGCGAGAACAGCGCTTGCCGCCACGCTGCCAGCCTGGACGCTGGTGGAGGGCCGCGATGCGATACACCGCCAGCTCCGCTTCGCCGACTTCCGGACCGCGTTCGGATTCATGACGGAAGTCGCGCTGGTCGCCGAGCGCATGGACCACCATCCGGAGTGGTTCAACGTCTACAATCGCGTCGATGTCACGCTGGCGAGTCACGACGTGAACGGATTGTCCCGGCGCGATCTGAAACTGGCGTCCGAGATCGATCGAATAGCTGCCGGGCGAGCGAAGCCAGGTTGATTTGCGCGTTCACGATGCGCGCGACGTCAATGCTGTTGAAAAGCGCGCTGCACCCAATCGCTGCTGTCGGAACGCGATGGCGCCGGCGACCTGCTCGCACCAGACGCGTGGGACCCGCCTAGACGCATGACGGCCTCGGAATTGCGCGAGGCAAACCGCGGCCGCTCGCGTCGCGACCTTGCCCGCGATGGCGCCGCCTCCTCATCGTCTTCAGCGTCGGCTCTGTCCGATGCCGGCTTTGCTTCGGCAGGCGGATTCGTCCGGGCGGCGGACCTGGCCTCCCCAGTCTCCTTGACAGTCTCATTGACCTCGGGCTGGCTTCGGGCATTCGGCGCCGCGCTGCCCGGCGGCCTTTGCGACACCTCAGCCGTTGCGGCGGGCGCCGGCTTTTCCGGCCTGCCGGCCACCGGGATGGGCTGGCCGATGGCGCCGTCCGGTTTGACCGTCGCGCCCTCGCCGTTGAGCGCCTTCAGCTCGGCGACTGCCGTGCGGTCTCCCTTGCGGATGCGCTCCTGCAGCGCGTAGCGCCGATGGCGGATCAGCGATGCCGGCTCCCACGGATGCGGCTTGCATTTGCAGGCCGCGTCATACCTGGTGCGATAGAGAAATGCGTTCTTCAGTTTCTTGTACGCCGCTCCCGACAAGTCGACCATCGACTCGATGTCCTCGGGGTCGCGCTGGTAGAACAGCCGGGCACCGCTGCATCGCTTCGAACAGGTCTCGGCATCGCGCTGCAGGTTATCGGCCGACGTGGCGAAACTGATCGGGAAATAGTACCCGTCGCAAAGCCGAACACAGACCGTTCTGTAGGTCGCCGTGATGCGCGGGCTGCGATACTCTTCATCGTCCTCATCGTCGGACCAGTCATCGGACCAGCCAGAGCGATCACGGCGATCAGTGCGATCCCACCACGAGTCCCCGTCGCGCTCACGGCGTCCGCTCCGTTCGGCGGCAGGCCGCGACCGCCGTCCGTTCCAGAACGTCTCCGAGCTGATTGCGGAATCCCAGCGATCATCGGCCAGCACTTTGGAAGAGGCCGCTCCACCTGTACCTGCGGCTTGCCCCTGGCCATCGACCTCTGTCGTGAGCAGATGCGGTACCCCGGGCGCCAGCACGTCGGCAATGCGCACCGCTCCGTACACGGCAAGCCCCAGCACGAGCGACACTGCGGCGGTATAAGCCAGCAGCGCCGCGGCGAACCGGACGCTGCGCGCGAAAGCCGACTGATTGTCGAGCAACGTGGAAAACCACATGGTCAAACCGACCTGAAATGCCAAAGCGCTGGAGTCGCGTGCTGGGGTGGGGCTCGGTGCTGATTGAGGCGCACACTAGTTGTGCGACCAATTCATGCCAACGGTTTTGGTTCCGAGTCAGCCCCTGCTTTCGGCCAGGATTCATCCCTTGGTTAATGCGTCTGCCCGCGTCAGCGCGGCGCAAGCCGGAGGGCGCCGTCCAGCCTGATGGTGGTGCCGTTCAGCATGGCGTTCTCGCAGATGTGCAGAGCGAGAGCGGCATATTCCTCGGCATGGCCGAGG
>JBFWYV010000269.1:0-6825 GCA_050186055.1 Hyphomicrobiaceae bacterium
CCGGCCGATCGCGTCAACGCCCTGCGCCGGGCCTTCGACGCGACCATGAAGGCCAAGGAATTCCTGGCTGAAGCCACCAAGATGAAGATGGATATCGAGCCGAGCACCGGCGAGGAAGCGCAGAAAGTCGCCGCCTCCATCGTCAACGCACCGGCTGACGTCCGCGCCCGCGCTCGCGAGATCTTCGAAGGCACGGCCAAGACCGAACGGGTCAAGCTGCCCGCCAAAGCCAAGAAGGAAGGCAAGCAGTAGGAGCCGCGGCAAACGGGCGCGCGGCGGAAGCTCGATGGAGGCGCGAATGCCGCAACGCCTGATTTCGCTGGCGGCCCTGACTGTCCTCGACGCCGGGCCTGCGGGCCAGATCCGTGCCGCGGCAGAGGCCGGGTTCGGCGCCGTCGGACTGCGGCTGATGCCGCTCCTGGCGAGCGACACGCGCGTCGTCGGCATCGCGGCCAACGAGGCCGAAATCGAGCATCTGCTGGAACAAACCGGCCTGGAAGTGCTCGAGATCGGCGTGTTCCCGCTGAAGGCTCAGATGGACTGGCCGGCCATCGAAGCTGTGATTGACTTCAGCGGACGCATCGACGCTCGCTTCCTCGTGTGCCCGGTCGAAGACACAGACCTCGAGCGCGCCACCGCGACGTACGTTCGAATGTGCGATCTTGCTGCTGCCGACGGCTTGAAAGCGTTGATCGAGTTCAATCCCTACAGCGCCTGCCGGTCGCTCACGGAGGCCGTCGGCCTCGTCTCGGGCGCCATTCATCCCGCCAGCGGCCTCGTCATCGATGCCCTTCACCTGTCGCGGTCGGGGGGTGATCCTGGCGATCTTGCCCGCGTGCCGGCGGATATGCTGGATCTCGTCCACCTGTGCGATGCCCCGGCGCCTCCGCCGATCGGCACACTGACGGCCGACGAGCTGAGAGCCGAATCGCGCACCGCGCGCCTGCTGCCTGGTGAAGGCGAGCTCTGGCTCGACCGTCTCATCGAGGCCCTGCCGCCCGATTGCCCCATCAGCATCGAAGCGCCCAGCGCCCTGCACGCGCACCTGCCCGCCGCCGAACGCGCACGCCGCGCGCTGGCAGCCACCGAAGCCTTGCTCGACAGGATTGCCCGGTCCGGGGTTTAAAAGGCGCGACCGATTACTTGCAGATGACCTCTTGCCCCGACCGGCCATGACGCGCCAGATCGAAGTGGAAATGGTCACGATGGAATCGGTTGGCGTCCGGTCCGAGCACGGTCTTGAACTCGCTGCAGGCCCCCTGGTGCACCTGCCGCAGGAAAGCACGGTCGCGCTCGTCGCCGAACCAGCCGCTTTTCACCGATATGAAGCGGCCGTCGGTCAGCTTGAAGCCAGCGACGTCGATCGCATTGGCGTGACCATGCTCTGAAAGCTTGGAACCCGCGATCCCGTTCATCGGCCGGCAGCTATAGGACGCGATGACCTTTACTTCGGCGAGCGATGCGCCGTAGATGCGCCGCGCGGCAGGCTCGGCAACGTAGTAGGCCCAGCGCTCTATGGCCGGGACCATGTTGCAGCGAACCAGGGCTGGAGGCTTGAGCGCGACGCGGCCGCCCAGGGCCGCCGACATTTGGAACGGCCGCAGTGCGCCGCAGAAATCGGAAGATGCGCCGAGCGAAGCGCGGGCGACGAGCCAGGGCTGCTCTCGAACCCACCCGGAACCGAGACACGCCCGCTCTTCGTCTTGCCGCCAGGGTTCCGGCCTGGCAATGAAATAGGCGGTCTGGCTGCACCCCCACAATGTGAGACTGCACACGGAGAACAACGCAGCAAACAGGGCAACACGCAGATACATGGTTAAGAGGTAAGCCAGGACGGTTAATTATTCATTGAAGCTTTCCCCTTCGTGAGCCACCTGGAGCATCGCATCGGTTTGCGGCGCCAGAGCGTGCAGCCTGAGGCAGATCCCGGCAATTCGCGGGCGGTTTCTGAAAGCGCAGCGGCGCTGTTCCGCTTCGAAGGCAGGAGAAACGTTCGGTTCCACACCAAGAGTCGTGACGACGAAAGTCATCAGGATATATAACGGACCCGCATGGACTTTCGCTGGTCCCATGACCGCATCAGCCACCGCCAGCATCGGATTTCGCCCCTTGCGCACGCTCTCGACGATCCTCGCCGCACTGCTGTCCTGCCTCCTGGCCGCGGCGTCAGCCGATGCACGGCAAATCACCGACAGCGCCGGACGAAAAGTCGAGGTCCGGGACACGATCAGGCGCGTCTTCGCCGCCGGTCCTCCGGCAGCGATCCTCCTGTATATGCTGGCGCCGGACCGCATGACGGGATGGCCCGCCCGGTCCCGGCCGTCCGATCAGCGGTTCATCGCTGAGCCCTATCGAAATCTGCCTGCCCTCGGCCGGCTGACCGGTCGCGGCGGAACCGCCAACCTGGAGAGCGTGCTGAGCATCAAGCCGGACCTCATCCTGGATTTCGGTTCCGTCCGGGATACCTACATCTCGCTCGCCGACAACGTGCAGGCCCAGACCAGGATTCCCTATCTCTTGATCGACGGCCGGTTCGAAGCGACGCCGGCCGCCTTGCGCCTGCTTGGCGAAGCGCTTGGCGTCAAGGACATTGCCGAAAAGCAGGCCCGCTATGTCGAGGCGACGTTCTCCGAAATCGACAAGGTGCTGGCTGACACGCCGCCGGCACAACGGCCGCGCGTCTATCTGGCCCGCGGTCCCGACGGGCTGGAAACCGGCCTTACCGGCTCGATCAACACCGAGATCATCGAGCGCGCGGGCGGCCGCAATATCGCTGACGGTGGCGGGAGCCGGCGCGGGATCGCCCGGATCTCGATCGAGCAGGTGATTGCAGCCAACCCCGACACCATCCTGACCTGGGATCTCACCTTCTTCGGCAAGGTCTGGACCGATCCGCTCTGGGCCAACGTCGACGCCGTCAAACGCAAGCGCATCTATCTGAGCCCGACCGCACCGTTCGGCTGGATCGACCGCCCGCCTTCGGTCAATCGTATCATCGGCCTGCGATGGGTGGCGCAGGTCCTCTATCCGCAACGCTTCAAGCAGGACATGCGCCAGACCACGCGCGAGTTCTACAGACTTTTCTACCACGTCGATCTCACCGATGCAGACCTCGATGGGCTGATCTCGTGGTCGAAGGGCCAGGCACCCGCTGGGATCAAGCGACGGTGACGGTACAGGAGAAGCAGCCGCGGGAATTGACCACGGCGCCCCCCGTCGCGGCAGCGCCCGACCGCACGCCTGCCATCATCGGTGGTCTTGCGCTGGCCCTCGCAATCCTCATCGTAGTCGCTGCTGCCGTCGGCCCGTATCCGCTCTCTCTGTCCGAGATCGCGCAGGCGCTGGCCCGGGCGATAACCGGCGAACCGGGCAACCAGGCCGATACAGTGCTGCTGTCGATCCGGCTGCCGCGCATCTTTGCGGCGATCCTGGTCGGCGCCGCACTGGCGTCGGCCGGCGCCGCCTATCAGGGCCTGTTCCGCAATCCGCTGGTCTCCCCCGACATCCTGGGCGTTTCGACCGGAGCCGGGCTTGGCGCGGTACTCGGCATATTCCTGTCCCTTCCTGTCGCCGGCATCCAGTTCCTGGCGTTCATCGCCGGCATGGCGACGGTCGGCGTCGTCTATCTGATCGCCACTCTCGTCCGCGATCGCGAGCCGGTACTGGTGCTCGTGCTGGCAGGTGTCGTCGTCGGCTCCCTGGCAGGCGCAGCCATCTCTCTCCTGAAGATCCTCGCCGATCCCTACGACCAGCTTCCCGCCATCGTGTTCTGGCTACTCGGCAGCCTGTCCGCAATCCGCAGCGAGGAGGCGTGGTCGGCCGCTCCGCTGGTCCTGACCGGCCTCGTCCCCCTCGTGCTCTTGCGCTGGCGCATCAATGTCCTTTCGCTTGGCGACGAGGAAGCCAGGGCCTTGGGCGTTGAGGCCGGCCGCCTGCGCCTCATCGTCATCGCAGCCGCCACTTTGATTACGGCCAGCGTCGTTGCCATCTCCGGTGTGATCGGCTGGGTCGGACTGGTGATGCCGCACCTCGCCCGTATGCTGGTCGGCCCCAATTTCGATCGCCTGCTGCCGGCGTCCCTGCTGATGGGCGCCGGCTACTTGCTGCTGGTCGACACCTTGGCGCGCACCATGGCTGGGATCGAGGTTCCGCTTGGCGTACTGACGGCGTTCGTCGGCGCGCCGTTCTTTCTCTGGCTGCTCGCTCGCGGACGAGAAGGCTGGTCATGACAGAGAGATCGGACCCTCTTCTGTCCACCCGCGGTCTCGCCTTCGGCTATCCCGGCAAACCGGTCGGCCGCGATGCCGATCTCGACATTTCGCCTGGCGAGATCCTGTGCCTGCTCGGTCCCAACGGGTCTGGCAAGACGACGCTCTTCAAGACGCTGCTCGGCCTTTTGCCCCCTCAGGGCGGCGACATCCTCATCGGCGGCCGTCGAGCCGGCGAGCTGACACGGCAGGAGCTGGCGCAACGCATTGCCTACGTGCCTCAGGCGCATGCCGCGCATTTCCCTTACCGCGTGCTCGACATGGTGCTGATGGGCCGCACCGCCCATCTCGGTCCGCTCGCCGGCCCGGGCCACAGGGATCGTGAGCGCGCCTGTCAGGCCCTGGAGGCTCTCGGCATCCTTGACCTTGCCCATCTCCCGTACACCCGCATCAGCGGTGGCCAGCGCCAGCTCGCCCTGATTGCCCGCGCCCTCGCCCAGGACACGTCGCTCATCGTGATGGACGAGCCGACAGCCAGCCTCGACTTCGGAAATCAGGTGGTCGTGCTCTCGCAGATCAAGGCCATGGCGGCGCGCGGTCTCGCCATTGTGCTGTCGACCCACGACCCCGGCCATGCATTTTTTATCGCCACACGCGTCGCCATGCTCGATCACGGCCGCCTCATAGCCGACGGTGCGCCCGCCGACGTCCTGACCAGCGAACGCCTCGAAAGCGTCTATGGCGTCCGTGTCGCCGTCGAGCGGTTGACGAGCGGCATGCTGACATGCGCACCGGACTTCAACGCGCCGCGCCTGCGCTGAGGCATCAGCCGGCCGATGTCTTTGACTTACAGACCTTTACGCGCCAACGCTTCGCTTTTTCCAGCCCGGTCACCCGATCCTGCAACCGGCTGACACCGCCGCAGGGCAGCAACATCAGCTTGCGCGCCGGCCGACTTTGTTGCTTCATCATGCACGTTCGAGCAAAATGGGACGGTGTTTCAAATCCGGCCCGCACAACAGGGCCGGAGCAGAATCGGGGACCAGGTCACGGGTACGCTCCCTAGCCCGGGAAAGGAAACGCAGGATGGCAGAAGTATTCGTCGGCAAAGCATCTGACCTGAAGGAAGGCGAGCGCCGCATCATCAAGACATCGCGCGGCGAGGTCGGGCTGTTCTTCGAGGACGGCGCCTATCACGCCTACTCGAACCTGTGCCCGCACCAGGGCGGTCCCGCCTGCGAAGGCATCGTGATCAATAAGGTTGTCGATATCATCGCCCCCGACCGCACCTATCAGGGACAGACCTTTTCGGACACCCGTCATTTCGTATGCCCGTGGCACGGCTGGGAGTACGACCTCGTAACCGGCGAGTGCGCGGGCAACCGGCGCATCAAGCTGAAGAAGTTCGACGTCGTGAAGAAGGGCGACGACATTTTCGTCAAGGTGTGAGCAGAGCAAGCGGCGGAACGGGCTTGGGCCCGGTTTCAGTTCCGAATGCGAAAACCGCTCCGCTTCAAGAATTCCTCAGGCAGGAGAGACGGCCATGGATATGCCGGCAACCAACGAGATCCGCAATTTCAAGCTCGAATCGTTCAACACAGCCGACCATCTGGCGAATGCGACCCGACAGGCCCATCAGCGCAAGTACCAGGACTTCCTGATCGTCGACGTCGACGCCCACCACTACGAGAGCGAATCCTACAAGGAGGTGTTCCAGTACATCGCCTCGCCCGTGGTCAAGCATACCGCGCTGGAGAGCGTGCACCGCGCCGGCCGCGCCTCGTTCATGGGCGGCGAAGTCGGCTACCAGGATACCGGCGGCCGCATGACGCGGCACTGGCAGCGCAAGCTCGAAAAGACCGAGGGCCCGCGCCATCGCGACATCACGATGACGCTGAGGTGGGTGGACGCCATGGGCGTCGACTACTGCTGCCTGTTCCCGACGCCGATGCTGTTCCTGGGCACCCATCCACAGCCCGAGATCGAGGCCGAGTTGGCCATGGCCTATAACCGGTGGCTTTGCGAGCGCGTGCTGGCCAACGAGCCACGCATCATTTCCATGCTCTATCTGCCGTTCAACGATCCGGACGCCGCCTACCGGTGCGTGCAGGAATTCGGCGACAAGAAGGGCGTGGTCGGCTTCATGGTCACCAGCCCGCGCTACAAGCCGGTGCACGACAATGCCTACATCAAGACCTACTCGCTCCTGGAGGAGATGAACCTGCCGTTGTCGTTCCACGCCGCCTATAGCTGGAACGAGCAGTCGCTGTCGCTGCAGAACCGCTTCATCGGCGTCCATGCCCTCGGCTTCATGTGGTTCAACATGGTCCACATGACCAACTGGATCGTCAACGGCATGCCGGAGCGGTTCCCGAAGCTCAGGACGATGTGGATCGAGAGCGGCCTCACCTGGGCCTACTGCCTCGCCCAGCGTCTCGACCACTCCTACATGATGCGCACATCCGAATGCCCGAGCCTCAAGCGCAAGCCCTCCGAGTACATGCAGGACATGTACTTCTCCACCCAGCCGATGGAGATGCCGGAGGATAAATCGATCCTTGAGGCCACCTTCAAGATGATCAAGGCCGAGACCCAGCTCTGCTGGGCGTCGGACTAC
>JBFWYV010000270.1:0-6806 GCA_050186055.1 Hyphomicrobiaceae bacterium
GGACGTCAGGGACGGCAAGGCGGAGCTGGGGGTCGCCGCGATCTCGATCACCTCGGCACGCGAGGAAGAGTTCGAGTTCTCGCAGCCGATCATGAACGCCGGGCTTCAGATACTGGTCGCCGGCAAGGGTCGCGATGCGGAAACCCATCCGCTGACAGATTTGATGCGCCTGCTGTTCTCCGCGACGACGCTGGCCTGGCTCGGGCTCGCCATGCTGCTGGTGCTGATCCCGGCGCACCTGGTCTTCTTCCTGGAAAGAAATCACAAGCAAGGCATCATCCCGACCCGGAGCTACTTCCCGGGCATCTTCTTCGCCCTCTATTGGGCGGCAGGCACGCTGGCGACGCAGGCCGACCACGCGCCTCGCCATTGGATCAGCCGGGTCATCGCGCTGCTGTGGATGTTTGTCGGCATCGTCTTCGTGGCGCTCTACACGGCGCAGCTCACCGCCAACCTCACGGTCCAGCAGATTGCGGGCGAGATCAACGGCCCAAGAGACCTGCCTGGAAAGCAGGTCGCCACCACGCGCGGCAGCACGGCCGCCGCGGCCGTGCGAGAGCTGGGAGCCAACGTGCACGAAGTCACGGCGATCGCTGACGCCTATAAGCTCCTCACCGACAAGAAGGTCGACGCCGTTGTGTTCGATGCGCCGGTGCTGCTTTACTATGCCGCCAACGAGGGAAAAGGGCGTGTGCAGACCGTCGGCGCGCCGTTCCGCAAGGAAGATTACGGGATCATCTTCCCGCAAGGCCATCGACTGCGGCCGAAGGTCAATGTCGTGCTTCTCGCGCTGCGGGAGGAGGGTACCTATCAGCGTCTCTACGACAAGTGGTTTGCCACCCGACAGGGACCGTAAGCACTCACTCAACGCTTCGACGACGTGAAGGCCGTCTCAGCCGCGACGGCTGGTCTCGACCTCGCCGCGATCGACGCGCTGCGAGAACTCCGTATGCCCCCCGGCGGCAAGAATGCGCGCCTGCTCGACCCAGTTCTCGCGCTCGATACGGCCCCGGAAGTCGAGCTTCTCGCTGAAGCGCTCGATGTCGGCAACGGTCCAGTTCGCCACTTGCTCGTAGCGGGTGACGCCAAGAGAGTTGAGCTTCTTCTCGATCAGAACGCCGACGCCTCGAATGCGCTTGAGATCGTCGGCGCGAGGCGCGGCTCCGATCCCGGGCAACGGTCCGGCTTCGTCGTCGCGATATGCTTCAGAACGCACCGAGCGCAGGCCCGAAAGGTCGGGGCGGGCGGACGCCGCAGGCGAAACGTCCGATGATGCAGCGGCTTCAGGTTGGCCGCCCTCCTGTGCCCGACGGTCCATAGCGCGTGAATAGGCGGTCTGCCCGCCGCTCGCGAGCACCTTGGCCTGTTCGATCCAGTTCTCGCGCGAGATGCGGCCTTCGAATCCGAGCAGCCGATCGATGCGGGCGACGTCCGTCTGCCCCCATTCCGAGATCTGGCGATAGCCGGTGATGCCCTGAAGGTTGAGCAGCCGTTCGACCTCAGCGTTGATTCCAGCAATACGCTGGAGTTTGTCGCGTACCATGCCCACGGGCGGGCTGGCGACGGCTGGCGAAGGCGAGGTTACCGGCGCCGGAGATGGCGCAGACTGCTCAAGCGGCGTGCTTTCCGATGCAACGGCTGCGGCAGCCGCGGCGGCGGCTGCAGCCGCGATATCGGACGGTGACGACTGCGGCGATTCCTGGACCACAGGCAATGCCGGCTCTGGCGATGCTGGCTCTGGCGAGGCTTCGGGCGGGCTTGGAGGCGGCTCCGTTGCCGCCGGCACCGGGACAGTGATCTGCTCGCCTTCGTCCGGGGTCGGCCTGGCCGATGGCGTTTCGCCTTTCGACTTGCGGCGGGAATAGTAGGTCTCACCACCATTTGCGAGGATCTGGGCCTGCTCGATCCAATTTTCCTGCTCGATGCGGCCGGGCACACCGAGCGCGCTGGCGATGCGCGTAACGTCATCGGGCTTCCAGCTCGCAATCCCGGCGAAGGTACTCACGCCCAGCCGGTTGAGCAGGCGCTTCAGGTCGGGATCGATTGCGCGGATCAGCGTCAAATCGTCGTCAGCCGGCGCCGCTGACGCGGTGTCGGCCGGTGCCGGCATCGGCGCGACAGGAGCCGCGACGGCGGCCTGCTCCGATGTGCCCATCGCGGCGGGCAGCGAAGCGTCCGTCGAGGGGGTCAGCGGCGGCTTCACAGGAGGCCGCGGCCGGGTCTCGACGCTTCCGGTCCCGGCACCGCTCAATGCACGCTCGAAGCGCGCCGCGTCGCGGTTCGCCGGCACGGCCGGCACGGTCGCTGTCGCCGGCTGCGGAGAAACCGTCGCTTGCGCCGTCGCCAGCGTACCGGCGAACATCGTGCGGCGCACGAGGCAGCCAAGGAAGGCGCCGAGGAAATAGGCGCCGAGAAGCATCAACGCCGATTGCCACAAAAGTGTCGTCATCCGATCGCCCTCACACGCTCAACGGACTGCATGACATGCAGGCGGCATCAATCGCGGATGCGTCCGCACGAAAACCAGCCGACGCAGGCGCCGATGGCGAAGGCGGCCAGCAAGTACCAGCCCAACTTCAGAAAGAGATAATCCATGGCACTCTTCCGTTTCCGAACCGATGCCGAAGCGCGGTTACTGCTCCTTCAAGGGCGTGTGGACCGGTCTGGTCCGGTACGCCCCGCTCCGTCGTATCATCTCGCTTTCACGGTGATTTCCACGCGCCTGTTCCTGGCACGACCTTCGTCCGTCTGATTGGAGGCCACCGGCTTGGTGTCCGCAAACCCGGCTGTTTTGATCTGCGACTTCGGGATGCCTGCCTTGATCAGAAAGTCGGCTGCTGCGCGAGCGCGCTGCTCAGACAGGCGCTGCTTGCGCTCGGGAAGCCCCTCCGCGTCAGCGTGACCGGCGAGCTCGATCACGACATCGGGGCATGATTTCGCAATTGCGGCGAACCTGGCGAGTCTCTGCCTGCTTTCCGCATCGATGGCAAAACTCGCCCAATCGAAATTGATGGCTCCGGTGCGCGACGCGTCGGTGAGCTGAGCGACGCAACGCCCCTGCTCGGCACGGCGCTTCGCTGCGGCTGCGTCGGCTTGCACCTGCTTCTCGACAATGCCGCGTTCCTCGGCAGCCCGGCGGCGGCGTTCTTCAGCGATGAGACGACGCTCGGCCTCGAGCTGGCGACGCGCTGCGTCCCGCTCCGCTGCCGCCTTGTCCCGGGCTGCACGGCTCGCCTGTTCAGCAGCCGCGAGCCTGCGGGCTTCCTCGTCAGCCTTCCGCTTCGCGGCCTCGGCGGCACGTCTCTCGTGTTCCTGCTGCGTCTCCTCAGACCTGCGGCGCGCATCCTCCTCGGCTTTTCGCGCGGCCTCGGCCCGTTGCCTCGCCTCCTCGGCGGCGCGGCGCTCAGCTTGCTGGCGCAAGGCCGCTTCGCGCGCACGGGCTTCGGGATCCTGCTCGATCCGGTCCTCGACGGCGAAACCGGGCGGCAAGCCTTTTTTCAGCGCCTGACGGATGCGGTCGACTTCAGCGGTGGTGTCGGCGTAACCCGTGACACGCAGATGCTGATCTTCCATCTCGGCCTGGCCGTTTTTCAGTTGGGCGACACGGGCCACCGCCCAAAGTGCGGCGGCCTGCCATCCCTGCGGCTCACCGCGGCCGACGCCCGTATGGTCGACAACAGCGAGGCCGGGAAAGGCCTGCCTGGCGGCGTCCAGGAGCTGCTTGAGCGCGCTCCCGCTTGGAGCATGGCCGGAGAACTCGACCTGCCGCCCTCGCCGCCGCATCGCCCAGGTATACGGCTTTACGACCGGCGCTCTGACGCGGTTCTGCTTCAGCCGCAGGCCGCTTGGCAGGGCGTTCTCCAGATCGAGACTGATCCGCTTATAGTCGGGCGGGCTCTGGGCCTCGCCGGCCACCGTCAGCGACAGGCCTTCGAGATCCACGCGCGCGCCGTTGTTCAGCGCCGACAACTGCTTGAGCGCGAAGGTCACCGCCGCCAGCCACCGTCCCTGATCCGGCGCGCCGCGTGCCAGCTTCGTGCGATCGTCGACGCGAACGCCGGGGAATGTAGCCTTCGCGGTACCCAGAATCGCCTTGCGAGCAGTCTCGTTCGGGACATACCCATCGAGTCGCAACTGGCTCTTGTTCAGGGAGGCCGACCAGACGTAGTTGCGCACAAGCTCCAGGGCCGTGGTCTGGTTCACGACCTGATGCACACCGGGAACGCCGGAAATAACCTGGACCGCGCGTCGCCGTTGCCCGTCGTCTGCGGCACGGCCTGTCAACAGTGCATCGCGGCCACTGAAAGCCGCCGCCGCCCACGTTATCCTGGCGGCCGCGAGCGCCGCATTCGCCCGCTCCGTCAACTCACTCTCGATCGCCTTCGGGAGCGTGAGATAGGCGACAAAACCCAGCATGGCCAAGGGAATAAGTCCCCAAAGCCAGCGCAAGGGATTGCAACGCATGTCCGAACCTCGTTCCCTACGCCACGGCGCACTGCCAGCAAACCACCGCCTGCCACCTCGATGAGGCTTTCCCTCAGCGGCTGCATCGGGCAAATCCCGTCCGCTTGCCCGCACGGTGCTGTCTGCCGCCACCCGCATGCGCGATAGCCGCGTAATAATGTCCCTGCGGCGGTCGTCCGCGTGAGCATCTCGGTGCCGAATTGGATGGACGACCGCCGGAGCCCCCGCTCCTGTTTTATGCGGGAGGTATTATAGACAAGCGGCGGGTCGAATGGAAGCGACACCGATATCCTCGCCGCCCGGGGCCGCCCCGAGGAATAACCCGGTCATTCAGCGTATTTTCGCGGAAATCCGGCTGTCGGAGGACGTGGCTGATGCACTAATTTCGTCAGAGAGTTGCCGTCCTGCACTCAGACATCGCGCGTGTCGGCGGACCGTCCGGAGACCGAGATGAACGAAGACGTCCATCCCAGCGGTGAAATCAGGCTCCGGCCTGCTCGCGACGATGACTGGCCGATGATCCGCCGATGGCTTGGTCTGCCGGAAATCGAGCAGCTTTGGGGGCCAAAGGCGTCATCGGAGGCGGCGGTCATGCTGGCAATGTCGAGCGAGCATGCACTCTGCCGGATCATCGAGGTGGATGGCTCGGCGGCCGGCTACGCTCACGCTCTCGATGCCACGCTATGGGGCGAGGATCTGCCGGAGGCGCTGGAGCCGGGCACCTGGGACATCGATCTGTTCATCGCCATGCCCGCCTACCGCGGCCAGGGGATCGGCGTACAGGCCCTCCGCCTGATACGCGACGAGGTGTTCTCGTCGACGCTGGCCGTTGCCGTCTGCATCTCCGCAGCCATCGCCAACGAACGACTGGTGCGCGCCTATGAGAAAGCCGGGTTCCGCTGGAAGGGCGTATGGAACGAATCGGGCGTGGGTCCGGCATGGTTTATGACGGCGGAGCGGCCGGCCACCCGATGATGCTCGCTCGGTTTGCGTCGTCTGCCTGCCGGGCTTTCAATCGTCAGTGCGCGGTCGTTGCCGCATTCGCATCGTGGGTGATCAGGCGGTCGGTGGGCGGATCCGGCTCGTCAGACGCATCCTCCCCGGTCTCCTCGTCGTCGCCGAAGCCGTAGCTGGTCATGTCGCGCAGCTCGACGAGCAAGCGGCGAAGGCGGCTCGATACCTTCTGCACGAAATGATCGGCCAGGGCTGGATCGCCTTGCATCATGTCCAAAAGATCGGCGCGCGCGATGCGGAGCGCCTTCACGGGCGTACGGGCGATCACCGTGGAAGAATAGTCGGTATCGATCAGCATCGTCATCTCGCCCAGCAGCGAACCCGGCTCGATCTGCTCCTCGTCAGCGGCATCGGCAAGAGCCGGGCCGGCGGTGCGGACGGCTTCGCCCGAGATGGGAATGATTGCCGCTTCGCCAGGCTCACCCTCGGTGATCAGCGCCTGACCCGGCTTGTAGACGACACGCTCGGCCCGGCGCACGATCTCGGTGATGTGCAAGGGGGGCAAATCCTGGAAGATCTCCAGACGCAGGAGGTGTGCTGACAATTGGTCGATCGCCATGAACTTCTCTGACCCTCAACGTTGACGCATGAGATCCCCCGGCGGGGACCATGGTCTTGCTGGCTCGCGACAACCGAAAGCAGCACATGCGACAATAGGAATCAGCACGACCGGTCCGAATCCTCCAATGATTCGGAGTTCAAGTCCATCTTCCGGCGCGGCAGCAGCAGCGCCGGGGACGACGTGTGGAGAACCAGTGAATATCGGTGCTGGTCCGAGCGCAGACGGCTCTTTCCAGGCCAGCTATGGAACCAGCTTGTAGCCGCCGGATTCCGTGACAAGAAGCTCGGCGCTGGAGGGGTCTTTCTCGACCTTCTGGCGCAGCCGGTAGATGTGGGTCTCGAGGGTGTGGGTCGTCACTCCTGCGTTGTAGCCCCATACCTCGTGCAGCAGCATCTCGCGCGAGACGACTTTTTCACCCGCCCGCAGCAGATATTTCAAAATGGATGTCTCTTTCTCTGTGAGGCGCGTCTTCGCGCCCTTCTCGTCGAGCAGCAGCTTGGCCGCCGGCTTGAAGACAAAGCGGCCGATCGTGAACACCGCATCCTCGCTCTGCTCGTGCTGGCGGAGCTGGGCGCGAATCCTGGCGAGCAGAACCGCGAGCTTGAACGGCTTCGTCACATAGTCGTTGGCTCCGGCATCGAGCCCCAGGATCATGTCGGCGTCGGACGTATTGCCGGTCAGCATAATGATCGGCGCCTTGAAGCCCGCCTTTCTCAATTGCTTGCACAATTCCCGGCCATCCATGTCAGGCAGGCTCACGTCCAGA
>JBFWYV010000271.1:0-6793 GCA_050186055.1 Hyphomicrobiaceae bacterium
ACCGGAATGGCGGCCCAGCCCTCCTCGCCGCATGAGTTGCGCCAATTCTTTATCGATTCGAGGATCGGCAGCGACCGTTCGCCGGTGAACGCATAATTGACGTCGATCACGACCAGAGCCGGCCGCTTGCCCCATGCAGCGAGCGCTCCGTACCCGGCGCTCTCGAATACGGCCTTGTCGCGCTCGGTCAGGAACGTGTCCCAGATCCGCTCTTTTTTGCTTGCTGCTGGCTTATCGGACATGTGATCGCTCCTCGCTGTTGGTGAGTATCGGTGGCGGGTTTTTGCAATCTAGCAGATTTCTGCACCCCCGCGCCAAGTCCGCTCTCCCCTCACTTCCGCCGCTTCAGTTTCGGGTCGAGATTGTCGCGCAGGGCATCCCCGAGCAAGTTGATGGCCAGCACGGTGGCGAAGATCCATAGGCCCGGAAACAGCGACATCCACCACGACGTCGAGACGTAGGCGCGCCCGTCGGCGAGCATCGAGCCCCAGGTCGGCACCGACGGCGGCACGCCGAGACCGAGGAAGCTCAGCGCGGCCTCGGCGATGATGGCGGCCGCCATTGCGAACGTACCGATGACGAGCGCCGACTGGATCAGGTTCGGCAGCAGATGGTGCAGCAGGATCCGGAAGTGGCTGGCGCCGACCGAACGGGCGGCGACGACGTATTCCCTCTCCTTCAGGATCATGGCCTCCGCGCGCACGACCCGGGCATAGGGAATCCATCGCTGCAGCGTCAGGGCGAGGATCAGATTGCCCAGCCCCTGGCCCAGGAATGCGAGGATTGCGATGGCGATCAGCAGCGGCGGAAAGGCCCAGACCACCTCCACCAGTTTCTGGATCCCGAAGTCGAGCCTGCCGCCGAAATATCCCGAGACGATACCGAGCGCAATGCCGACGGCCCCCGAGATCAGGACCACCGCGGCCGCGATCGAAAGCGAGATGCGCGCGCCGTAGATCAGGCGCGAGAGCATGTCCCGGCCGACATGGTCGGTGCCGAAGAAGTGGGGTCCGAAGAAATACTGCGGCGGCGTCATCGCCTTCATCAGGTCCTGCTTGTTCGGATCGAACGGCGCCAGCAGCGGCGCGAACAACGCGCACAGCACCAGCAGGACGAGGATCGTGGTGCCGGCCACCGCCTTGAAGGTCAGCCACGGCGCCAGCGCCCGCCGCAGCCGCGACGCCCGCGGCAGCACGACCGCTGCCGCCTCAGCCGCTGAGCCGGATTCTCGGGTCTGCAGCAGCATAGAGGAAATCCACGATGAGGTTCACGACGATGAAGAGG
The DNA here is from genome assembly GCA_050186055.1 of Hyphomicrobiaceae bacterium. Lineage (GTDB taxonomy): Bacteria > Pseudomonadota > Alphaproteobacteria > Rhizobiales > Hyphomicrobiaceae > CAMDPA01. The sequence goes on from JBFWYV010000271.1 coordinate 1,285, forward strand.
GCCGTATACACCAGCACCAGCCCGGTTATCAGCGGATAGTCGCGTGCGGTGATGCCCTGCAGCAGAAGCTGGCCGATGCCCGGCCATGCGAACACCGTCTCCACGATGATCGATCCGGATATCAAGGCGCCGAACTCGAGGCCCACGACGGTGATCACCGTGATCCGCGCATTGCGCAACGCATGGTCCCAGATCACGGCGCGCTCGGACAGTCCTTTGGCGCGCGCCGTCATGATGTAGTCCTCCGACAGCACTTCCAGCATCGACGACCGCGTCATGCGCATCAGCAGGCCCATCATGTTCACGCTGAGCACGATCGACGGCAGGATCAGGTATCTGGCCGCGTCCTGAAGCGCCACCCAGTCCCCCTGGATGATCGAATCGAGGACCAGGAAGCCGGTGATCGGCTCTCCCGGCACGTCAAAGGTGTTGCGGCCTCCCGAGGGCAGCAGATTGAAATAGCCGGAGATCAGCAGGATCAGCATGATCGCGAGCCAGAAGTTCGGCATGCTGACACCGAAGAACCCGGACAGCGACGAGGTATTGTCGAATAGGGAGTTCGGCCGGGAGCTGGCGAGGATTCCGAGCGGCACGCCGACGGCGATGGCGAGCAGCGTGGCGAAAAACGCCAGCTCGAGCGTGGCGGGAAAGCGCGACATGATGACGGACATCACCGGCTCGTCATACTTGAAGCTGCGCCCGAAATCGCCGGTCAGGGCCGCCGACAGAAACCGCCAGTACTGCACGAGCACGGGCTGATCGAGCCCCCACCGGGCCCGGACCTCGGCGATATCGGCCGCGGTCGCCTCGTCCGGGATCAGCATGTCGGCCGGATCGCCGGGCGCGGAGTGCAGCAGCAGGAACACGAACAGCGAGATCAGCACCATGACGGGAATGGTGCCGATCAGTCGTCGTACGAAATAGCTGAGCATGGACTCGAACTCTGCGCCGCGGCTGCCGCGGCTCCGCCTTCACAGGGCTGCAACGATCGCGGCCATGGCGACCGGCCGAGACGCCGGCTGCCTCAGCGTTTGCGGCCAGGCTTCACGACGATATCGGTTGCGCGCACGTCCTGGCTCGGGATGGCGGTGAACGCGATCCGATTGGATACGCCGGTCGCCAGCTTATGGCGCCACATGAAGTGAGCGGGTGCTTCCTCTGTGATCTTTGCCATTGCCTTGTTGAGCAATACCTTGCGCTTGGCCTCATCGAATTCCTGCCGTTCGGCCTGCAGGTACTTGTCGACCTCGGCATTGGAGAAGCCGATGCGCGGCGAGCCGCCGGTCTCGAAATACTGCGTCAGCGCAGCAGACGGATCGACCACCGAGCCGCGACCCATGTAATAGAACGGCGTCTGCCCTTTCTGAACGTTCGACCACAGCGTGCCCCACTCCGGGGTCTTCAGGTTCACTTTGAAGCCGGCGGCCTGCAGCATCGGCACCATCGCCTCGGAGATCTGCTTGTCGGCGGTGTAGCGACCGACCGGCGTGTAGTAGTCGATCTCCACGCCGTTGGGATAACCGGCCTTGGCCAGCAGTTCCTTGGCCTTCTTCGGATTGTACTCGTACTTCACCGGAAAGTTGGGATCGTAGCCGATCTGGCCCGGACCGATCGGACCATTGAGCTTGCTCGCCTGCCCTTGCAGCAGCACGCGGATCAGGGCGTCGCGATCGATCGCATAGGCGACGGCCTGCCGCGCCTCTTTCTTGTCCCAGGGCTTGTGCTTGGGGCTCATGGCGAGGAACATGATCTCGATCGAGTCCGACCATTCCAGCCGGACGCTCGTCGACGATTTCACACGCGGCACGAGCTGCGGCGGTATGAACTGGGCGATTTGGACTTCGCCGTTGAGCAGCGCGGTCACCCGGCTCTCCGGTTCCTTGATGATCTTGTAGACGATCTCGTCGGGATTGCCCGGCTTGACCGCGGGATGGCCCGGAACCTTCTCCATCGCGAAATAGTTGTCGACCGCCACCTGTTTGATCTTGTAGGGACCGTAGCCGAACGGCGCCTCTTTATCCGCATTCGGACCGAGTTTGTCGTACTGCGCCTTCGACGTGACGATCACGCGGGAGAAGAACTCCTGCATCGGTGCGACCGGCTGCGTGGTTTTGACGATGGCCGTTCTCGGGTCCGGTGTCAGCACCTCCTTGATGAATTTCACGTTGTGCTTCTGCTTGGAGTTGGCATCGGTCTTCGCACGATGCACGGAATGCGCAATGTCGGCGGAGACGACCGGCTCGCCGTTATGGCGCTTGAGGCCGGGCTTGATCTTGAGCTCCCAGGTCGTCGGGTCGATGACCTTCCAGCTCTCGAGGATATGAGATACGTACCGCCCCTTGCGGTAGTCCCAGTCGACGATGTTGCCGAGTGTGTCGGCATAGATCGCATACATCAGCGATACGCTGTCGGCATACGGGCTGACCGACGCGATGGTTTCGGTGACGGCGACGGTGACGCGGGTTTTCTTTTGCGCGGCCGCGGGAGATAGCGCCGCACTCACCCCGACTGCAAGGGCCGCAGCGAGAACAAAGGATGTTTTGCGCCTGAACGGCTCCACCATGACTTGGGCTCCCTCGGTCGAGACGAATCCTGACCGCATGACGCGGTCGATTGAACAACAACGGCGCCGCACTGCTTGAGCAGGCGGTGCTCGGCCACGCCAATGAAGCGTGATTGTGTCGGCTGAAAGCGCCGTTGACAAGCGTGTTTTTTGAGCTTTTGGGAAAGCGATTGCTGAATTCTGTGGCGGTTTGAAAACGTGCCGCTGGCATCCCGGTTTTGCAGTCCGCCACAACGGATGCTGATGTCGCCGGCAAACCCCAAACCTGAAAGCGACACTGGAATCATGGCCTTGCCCGTGTAGTTCAGATCGAGAAATTCGCGTAACAGGCGGATCAGCCCGGAGCGAATTTCTCGGTCGTCACCCTGGCGAGCGCGAGCGCAAATCGGGTCAAGGCAGCCAAGGCGAGGCATTTGGTTGCCGTACGGACGGGGTGGTTACGGCAGCTCCGGTAAAACCCTGCTTGTCAATGTGGATCTCACACTGACATTCTGGCGCAAAAGAGATCATGGCAACATACGAGAATGAAAAATGCAGGCTGTCGATAATCCAGGCAGGGATCATGACCGGTCACGATCGTTCGCGGACCCGGCGAACGTGCTCTCGATCCGCGGCCTGCGGACAGTGTTTCCGACGATCGACGGCGACGTCGTGGCGATCGATGATGTGTCCTTCGATATCGCGCCAGGCGAGACTGTCGCCGTCGTCGGCGAATCCGGCTCCGGCAAATCCGTCACGGCCAAGTCGATCCTGCGCCTGACCGACTATCAGGGGGGTGAGGTTCGGGCCGGGTCGATGATGTTTCACCCGCGCGCCGGCCAGCCGGTCGATCTCGCAGCCATGCGTCCGGGCGAACTGCGTTCGATCCGCGGCAATGAGATCTCGATGATCTTTCAGGAGCCGCTCACGTCGCTGAACCCGGTGATCAAGATCGGCGCGCAGATTGCCGAGGCGATCCAGCTCCATCAGGGGAAATCCGGCAAGGACGCATTGCAGCAGGCGCTGGAGGCGCTGCAACTCGTGCGTATTCCCGATGCGGAGCGCCGGTTGAATCAATATCCGCACGAACTTTCGGGCGGCATGCGCCAGCGTGCCATGATCGCGATGGCGCTGGCATGCCGGCCTCGCCTGTTGATCGCAGATGAGCCGACCACCGCGCTCGATGTCACCATTCAGGCGCAGATCCTGACGCTGATCCGGCATCTCCAGGAAGAGATCGGCATGGCGGTCATGTTCATCACCCATGACATGGGCGTCGTCGCCGAGGTCGCGGATCGCGTCGTTGTTCTCTACCGCGGAGCCAAGGTGGAAGACGGACCGGTTGAAGAGATCTTCTCCAACCCGCGGCATCCCTACACGCGGATGCTGCTCGCCGCCGTACCGCGGCTGGGGAGCATGGCCGGGAAGCCGGAGCCGGAGCCCTTCAACGTCGCAACGAGCCTGGAAGATCTTGACGATAAAACCGAGGTTGCGGCGGCGGTCTGTGCCACGGGTCGCGTGGCAGCGGCGGCTGCGCCGCGCCAGGACGCATCGGCCGGCGGCCCGCCCAGGGTCGTGTTGGAAACCGTGGGCCTCACCACCCGTTTTCCGATCAGAAAGGGGCTGCTTCAGCGTGTGACCGGCCATGTCCACGCACTTGAAGGCGTCTCGCTGAAGTTGCATGCCAACGAGACGCTCGGGCTGGTCGGAGAATCCGGTTGCGGCAAGTCGACGTTCGGACGCACGGTCATGCGTCTCGTCGATCCCGTTGCCGGCGACGTCCTGGTGCACGGCGAGAATGTCACTGCCCACACTCATTCCAGGATGCAGGAGACCCGCCGGCACATTCAGATGGTGTTTCAGGATCCGTTCGCGTCGCTCAATCCCCGCATGACGGTGGCGGATCTGATCGGCGAGCCGCTGCTCATTCACGATGGCATGCCAAAGCCGGAACGGCGGTGCCGCGCCGTTGAACTGCTTCAGCAAGTGGGACTGGAGCAGTCGCATCTCGACCGATACCCGCACGAGTTCTCCGGCGGGCAGCGCCAGCGCATCTGCATCGCAAGGGCCCTCTCCCTCAATCCTTCGATCATCATTGCCGACGAGGCGGTATCCGCGCTCGACGTTTCGATCCGCGCCCAGGTGATCAACCTGTTGCTGGAGCTGCAGCGCGAATTCGGCATCGCCTACGTCTTCATCTCGCACGATATGGCCGTCGTCGAGCGCATGTGCCACCGCGTCGCCGTCATGTATCTGGGTGAGGTGGTCGAATACGGCCCGCGCGATGAGGTGATATCCAGGCCGCAGCACGCCTATACGCGCCGGCTGCTGGACTCGGTTCCGATCGCTGATCCTGCCAAGCGGAGGAACCGCGCGCTGATGACCGACGAGATCCCGAGCCCGATCAAACCGCTGGGCTTCGAGCCGGTCAAAAGACCCATGGTCGAGGTCGGCCCCGACCATTTCGTTCAGGCAGTTTGATCCGACGGCGGAGGAGTGTTTTCATTTTCCTTGCCGCTTGCTCAGTACCCGCGACGGGCCGCGTGGACTTTCGCGTGGCGATCATCTCACCGCCTCTCAGCGGTCACGGCCGCGGCGGCGGCCGCCTACGGCAAGTCTCCGCTTGCTCGGTGCCGGCGGCGAGCCGCGTGGATGGCCGCCGTACTCCGGCCCGACGTTGCCACGTCGCCCCGGCGCGGCCATGACGGACTTTCGTGTGGCTCGTTCCTCACTCCCCCACCACCGTCACGACCACGAAGGTGGCCGCCTACGGCAAGTCTTACCTTGCTCGGTGCCTGCGGTGAGCCGCGTGGATGGCCGCCGTACTCCGGTCCGACGTTGCCACGTCGCCCCGGCGCGGCCATGACGGACTTTCGTGTGGCTCGTTCCTCACTCCCCCACCGCCGTCACGGCCGCGGCGGCGGCCGCCTACGGCAAGTCTCCGCTCGCTCAGTGCCAGCGGCGAGC
>JBFWYV010000272.1:0-6753 GCA_050186055.1 Hyphomicrobiaceae bacterium
CGGGCTGAAATCGTCGGCCATTAGAGGCAGCCTCCGACATGATGCGACTTTTGATTGTGATCGCGGCCATGGCGATGTTGCCCGGCTGCGCTGCCGTCCTCGTCGGTGGCTTGATGTACGACCACGCGGCTAGCCGGGAGGACAAGGCGAAGTTCACGCAGAACTTCCAGCAACAGAACCTTGAGCGCGAGAAGGCCGGACTTCCCAAGCTCGACTGGTGCTCTGAGGTCTACAAGTACAGCAAGAGCTGGGCAAAGGATCAGCCGGGGTGCGCCGAGCGCATCGTGCGCTACGAGGCCGGCGATCATGCCGCCCTGTCGATTTAGGCTCATCATTTCCGCCCGAGGTATCCGCCGCCCAACGCACCCGCGAGGCCGAACAGCCCGCCCATGCCGGCGTTCTGCGCCTGCCGCTGCGCCTGATAGTTGGCCTGCTGCTGCGCCGCCGCCATGCCATAGATGCCGCCGACGTCGGTCGGCTGGATCTGATAGTTGTTCGTCGGTACGAACGACGGGTATTGCTGCCCCCCGCCGGTGCCCATCAGCGCCGAAATCTCCTGGATCGGCTGCATCCGCAGCATCTGCTGCTCGGTGAGGTAGTTCTTGCGGGCGTCCGTCCCCATGCCGAAGCTGGCAGCGTTGGCGTTGAACCGATTGACTGCCTGATTGCCGGCGTCAATGTCCGCCGCCAGCCGGAAGTCGTTGATGCCCCGGTTATAGTCGTCCATCCCGCTCCGGTAGGCGTCGGTGCCCAGACTGATGCCCTGGTTGGCGAGGCGGGTCTCGAGGGCCAGCCGGTCGCGCTCCTGCTGCGGCCGGTTGCGCTCCAGGATCTTGTTGAACACTTCGTCATGAAAGGCGTCGTTGTACTGCGGCACCCCCGGCGCGTCCGGCGCGCCCGCCGTCGTGAACGGCGTCGCCGTCGCCGCCCTGACGCGGTCCATGTAGTCGCCCGCAAGGTTGTAGGCCCCCTGCGTGACCTGCATCTGCTTGTCGTAGAGCGCCTTTTGCTCGGGGGTGAACTCGGTCACGGCCTCGAAGCGCGGCACCCAATTGCCGTCGTAGTCGACGACGCCAGGCAGGAGGTTGTAGGTCAGGTTGCCGTAGGGCGTGCGCTGGTTGACGTTATTCAGGAACGCGGAGTTGTTCGCCGCGTTGACGTTCGCCTTGCTCTGCTGGCCGATGACGAAGCCAGGGTCAATGGGCTGCGGCGGCGAAGGGCTGCTGAATAGGGCGGGCACTGGCAGATTCCTGATCCGGGCGCGGCCGTCGCCAGTGCGGGTTTCCCCAAGTCCGGGCGAACTCTGCGCGCATCATTCCGAAAATCAGGGCATCCACGCCTTTCGCGAACTGATGTCGGAGGCGGGCTTCCCGTACCATACCAAGCCCTTCTGCGATGCGAATCGATCTCGCATGAGTGGAAGGCGTGGTCGCTAGTACCTTGCGGCAATTATACTGCTCGAATGGTATCGAAAACAAGGCGCGGATGTTGCGCCGGGTGGCCCAGCGCGGCGACGCCACGGCGATGCCGACATGGCACGTCCCGCCCCACTTCCGGTTCTTGAGCATGGCAATCGGCCGATCCTCGAGCGGGCAGTGCTCGTAGTAGAACCATGCCGCAAGGAGCTTGTCGGACGGATCCGGCCCCTCCGCGACGCCGACATACTGGCATCGGCCTGGAACGTAGGGCGGCAGCCATGGAATACGGGCGTGCACCCATGGGCCGATCTGGTCGTTGAAGCCAATGATGAGATGGTGCGCCATGTCATCCCGCCGCGATGATGTACCAGATGTCGTCATCCGCATTATATTTAAGCCGCGCATACGATCCGGCCGTGCCGGGCAGGATCGCAGTACCGGCCGCACCACCAGCCAGAGGCCCGATGTTGCTGGAAGCACTCGACACTGTGTTGGTCGTGATGTTGTAGAAGTCGACGATCTTCCCCTGGTACTGCGCACCAGACAGCATGGTCACCGTGCAGGCGCCGGACGGGTCGAAGCGGATGGCATCAGTGGAGCCCGCCAGCGTGTGCGTCGTGCCGGACACAACGAACAATTCAGGCTCGTTTCGCGTTAGCGGCAGGTTGTGAAAGACCGACTTGTCAACGCCGGTGCCGCCGTCGATCACAGTCAATCCAGACGACAGTCCGCGACCGCGATTGTGGGCGATCACGTAATTGTCGGACGATCCTGTATCGACTATGATGCCGGCATAGGTGTAGTTCGTGCCCAGGCCATTCTCGTCGCCGAAGACGTTGTGCGAGATGTCGAAATCTTCCACGTCGGCGACTACGAATATGCCATTGTAGGTGCCTGTGCTCAGCGTGCCGTTGCCGATGATCGCATTGTGCGAAATCTGATAGTCCTCGCCGCCGCCGATGAGTATTCCGGTGGCACCGTTGAATGCAATGCGCCCACCAAGCATCTTGAAGACGCCCTGGAAGCTAGAGCCTACGGTGATTCCGGCGCCAACAATTGTAGAGCTGATCCACGCTCCCGTTCCGAGATTTACGTCCAGGCCAGCTTCCAGGAACACGCCCGCCGTAAAAGCGTGGTCGATCTGCAAGTCACTCGAGGCAATCCACATCGGATACGACGAGCCGGTGTTCGCGGTGTCGGTCATGCGGACGCCGTAAACGCCATTGATCAGGCCGACCGTCTTCATCGAGAGGCTGTAGGCGTAGTTATCCATGAGAATGCCGGCCAGCGAATCAGACTGGAAGGCGCGGAAGACCGCCGTGCCGTGCGTCACGTTGCCGGCAGCCAGGGTCCAGTCATAAGAGTTCGATGTCGGCGGCGTGAGCGTCCCGGAACCTGCGGTCGTTCCGCTCGTGATGCACTGCCAGCAGTAGCCGTTCGCCACAGTCACTTCGCCAGCCGTGAATGCCGTACTTAATGCCCATGCCCTGTAGACACCATACGCTACATAGACCTGATTATTAGTGATCAGGTGGTCGATGTATGTCCCGAATGTGCCGACCGCCGCCGTGCCGACGAGCTTGATATTGTATCCGCCGTGGGCGTAGAGCATCGTGCAGCCGTTGATTGCCGGCGTCGCGCAATTGTTCAGCAGAATGCCATTGTTGTGATACTGGAAATATACGTCCTCGATCACGCCACGGTAGCAGCCGTCGAACTCTATCTCGCAGGATGTCCCCGTCTTCCATACCGTCGGCCACAAGGTCAGATCACGCACCTGTGGAAACTGATTGGTAAACTTAAGCGTGCTCCCGGTGGTCGACGTGTGCCGGATGTAGGTAGCATTCTGCCCGTGTCCGCGGACGATGACGCCGTTCGTCGAGATCTCTGGAATGGTCGTCACGTCGTAAATGCCAGCCGGAAAGATCAGCTCGCGCCCCGTCTCGTTCGCCTCCTGAACCGCTGCCGCCACTTCCGTTGTTTGATCTTCGCCGGCAACGCCGGAGGCGCCGTGATCAGCCTGCACGTTGATGAACGGCGTGACCCAATGGCCGTTGCGGGTGATACGGCCAATGATGGCCGGCGTCTCGATCGTCGGCGTCTTGGAGAATACCGCGACGGCTCCGGTAGAATAGCCGGTCTCGTCCGACAGCACGTCCGCGAGATCGGCCGACGATGTCTCAGCGAACTGGCCCAGCCCCTCGCTCGTGAGGGCGTCGGCCAGGACGCGGAAGATGCCTTCCTCGAACTCGACCAGCCCTTCAACCACGAGAGACTGGACATCGCTCTCGCCGCCGCGCGGGTTGCCGACCAAGGACCCCGCCGCGGCGGTCAAGCCGGACTGCCCGACCTCCCCGGCGTCGGCCTTCGAGTCCAGAAGCTCGTCGATCCCCCGAACGCGGGGGAAGCGCTCGCCGGAGAACTTGCGAACCGGCGTACTCATCAGATCGCGAGCCCCTTGGCCTTCTCGTACATCACATCACAGGCGTTGAGCTGCACGGTATAGCCCGACGTGCTCGTGACCATGTGAATGGCGGCCGTCGTCCCCTCGCCCGAGGCGTCGATCCAGTCCGCGACGGGGTTGCCGATCTCGCCCCAGACATCGACGCCCCAGACGCCCGAGCCCCAAAGCGTGCCCGTGGGCGACGAATAGGCTGGATACTGGTCGGTCGGAATGACCGGCGTGCTGTCGCGATAGTCGACGTCGATCTTGATGGCGGGCGAGATGCGATTGCCAGCCGTGAAGAGCGGCCGGATCTTGGTCGTGCGGAAGTGCCCGCCGCCGTTGTAGGCCCGGAACGCGGATTTCATCTCGGTGCGGATCGCGCTACCGTTGTCATAGAGCCCGTTGTCGGCGCGCCAGATCGTTCCCGCCGACGTGCCGAAATACAGGTTCTCGGTCAACAGCCCCCAGCAGAGACCGTTCAGACCCGAGAACGTGCACCAGGCGCCGGTCTGCGTGTTCATGACGTACTGGTTGGCCGTCGTGCTCGACGTCGGCACGTTAAGGATCAGCAGATGGCCTCGCGGGTAGTTCGTGAGTTGCCATCCGAATAGACTGCCGTAGGTGCGGAACGCCTCTTTGACGCCCCGGTTGATCTTGTTGGTGATACTCGTCCGCTCGGCGGTGGAGCTGTCCGACAGCAACAATTGCCGGCCCGACATGATGCCGGCCTCGGTCAATATGGCGAGGTCGCCGCCGATCTGGGCGAAGCATCGCGTGCTCACGGGCGGCGCGGCATAGAACGTCCCCAGCCGCTGCCAGGTGTTCGCCGATGACGGATCGTCGCCCTCGTAGACAACCACTTGCCCGCGCGACGATATCATGACGAGCAGATCGTCGGAGCCGCCCTTGCCACCGTCTCGGGAAATCGAGCCGATCGCCACGAGATGGCCGCCCATCGAAAGCTGCTCGCCGACCTGGATATGCGTGGCGGTGCCGGCGATGCTCTGCGGCTCGAGATACCAGACCTTCGTCGAGTTGGCCTCGATGAACCACAGGCGGGCCTTGTGGCTGTGGACGGCATTCAGGGCGGTGGACGAGACGCCCGTGATCGTGGGCGTGGTCCATGTCGTGCCGTTGTAATTGCGAACCGCATCGACGCCGTTCGCCGCGACCAGGAAATGCCCGCCGGCCGTTGTAAAGTTAACGAAGCTCCAGTCGCCGCCGGACAGGCCGGACAGCACGGCGGCGCCCACGGCGCCCGTCGAGGTGACGTTGTAGACGGCGGTGGCGGTGGCGGCGTAAAGCTGCGAGCCGGTCGGGCCGCTCCAATCCATCAGCGTGCGAGGCAGTGCGCCGAGCCCGGTGACGTGGCTGGTATGGCCGCGCCGCTGCTCGCAGTAGCTGCTTTCCGGTATCCAGTTGTCGAGGATGAGCGCGTCGGTGCCCTTCATCGACGCCAACCCGTCGCGCAGGTTGAGCCCGCCGACAGGCGCGGGGAGCTGCGTCTGCCCCATGGCCGGCCGGCGATGCTTCGACGGGTGGCTCATGAACATCAGTAAGCCTGTCCTTCGTTGCTTGGCAAAGCCGTCGCGCCAGCACCTAGATAGCCGAGAGCACCAAGCGCAGATGGCTTCTGCACCGGAGGCCCACTCCCCGGCGCAAAGCGCGGGTCAGTGCGTTCCAGTATCGCGCGGCCAAGAGCGGCGGGATATGCTGGATCGGCCATGCTCTACAGGTCCCAACTCATTTCTGGAACGACGAGCCCCGGCGTGCCGCGCGAAACTCTATCGCCGCTCATGCTGATGAGATCGTGCGGGCTGTCGGCCGCCAGCGCCTGCTGCACCTGGAACATGTAGCGGTCGTAATCGGTGACCCAGTCCATCCCGCGCGACTGTCGATAGCGCCAGATGATGCCCAACTCCATCAGCCGCTCGGAGAGCACGCCGAGATCGGTGTCGGCCGCCCAGGTCTCCTGCAACGTGCCGCCGGAGGATTTGCACCAGTAGGATGAGCGATATCCGTAGGCGATCGTCGACCCGGCGGGCGGGACCGGCTGCTGCAGCCATGTCGTGCCCTCCAGATAGAACGTGTCCAGCACGGGCGCGGATGACTGCGCCTTGATCGAATGCCACTCCTCGGCCGATACAGGCCCGTGCAGAGGCATCTTGCGGGTGCGGTTCCAAAACGTGCCGTCGAGATAGGCGCCGACATCCGCCGGCGTATGCGTGTTGGTCTGCGACTCGGTCGCCGTGGTCAGGAACGTGTGCGTGCGGCGAAGCACCTTCCAATCGCCAAAGCGGGCGAGCTCGCGGCCTTCGTCCTCGGCTATCTCGAGCAGCCGCAGCACGGTCTCCTCGGTCGCCGCTATGACGGCGACCGGCGGCGGCTGGCCGACCCGCCGGCAGACCGAGGAGATCATCGTGAGCAGGGTCACGAGCGGCCCTGCCAGTTCCACGCGCCGCGCCACTGCTCGGGCAGATAGCGCGGGTCGGTGTTGGGATCGTAGGGCAGCGGGGTGCCGGGCGGCGGTTCTGGGCCGCCATAGCCCTGGGCGCCATCCATGGACGGCGGTGGCATGGCAGGTGGCGCCGCTGGGGGCGGCATCACGGCCGGCGGTGGCATCGCCTGCGGAGGCCGCATGTAGCGCTCGATCGGCAGCGTGCCGCCGGGCTGCTCGAACGGCGGCAGGCCGGGCTCGTTGTGCATGCCGGCGAACGGCTGGGCATATGCCGGCGGCGGAGGTGCGGGTGGGAGCGGCATCGGCTGCCGCCGCTCGTTCATCCCCATCAGGGAACGCGCCCGAACGCCTGGCGTGATGACCTCATCCATCGGGCCGCTGAAGAGCTGCCGCATCGTCGGATCAGCCGAGCGCGACGGCAGGCCGGCAAG
>JBFWYV010000273.1:0-6746 GCA_050186055.1 Hyphomicrobiaceae bacterium
GGCCAGGTCGCCGTCGACCTCAACATGCGGGCCGGCCCGTCGACCGAGTTCCCGATCGTGACGACCATTCCGGGAGACTCTGCGGTAACGATCTACGGCTGCGTTCGCGGATATAGTTGGTGCGACGTCTCCTGGCGTGGCGACCGCGGATGGGTGTATTCGGACTATCTCCAGACACGTTATCGTGATCGGTATGTTCCTGTCGTCGAATATCGCGATCGTGTGGATGTCCCGATTATCTCCTTTGCATTCGGCCCGTACTGGGACAGCTATTACCGGGGCCGGCCGTGGTATGATCGCCGCGATCGCTGGCGCGTCATCTGGCGGCAATCGGACCGGGATCATGACGTCAGACGCGGTCGAGACCGAGACGGCGACCGTCGCGTCGAGGATCGCAGAGACCGCGAGAACGGACGCCGCGCCGACCGTGACCGCGAACGAATCGACAACCGCCGCACGGAACGGCCTCGCGATCGAAATGACGACGCGAACCGGTCTCGTCGCGGCTCCCTGGCGAGAGACGGCAATCGGGAATCGCGCAGAACCAGTGAGAGTGCACGCGAGCGGAATCGCGGGCCGAACCGCGGCGGCAGCGCTGCGACAGGCGGCGGGAGCGGAACGGAAGGTCGATCTGCCAATACTCCGCGACGCGGCGGCTCCGCCGACCGAGGCATGAGGCAGGCACCGCCGGGACGCAGCGGCCCAAGCGCCAGACCGAATGACGGAGGCGGCGCACAGTCCTCTCCGCGCAGACGAGCAGATTAATTCGGCAGGGAACCGCTGGCTCGTTGGCCGCGAGCTGGCGGTTCGCCGGCGTCGCGGTCCAAGGTGCGATGGGGCACGGAAACTCGGCTCCAGGACTGAAGCCCTATAGCTCTCCGCATGTGCGTCCGGATGAACGCCAACGCTCGCGTACGCAGACTGGAGTTTGTCTGTACTCGTTATAACTTCTGGTGTTCCATCGTGATTACGTTGTAAAATCCGGCAATGCGAGCAGCTAAACTGCGGCCAGAACGTTACGTATATTATGCGTTCGCACAACGTGCTTGGCTGTTTGCCCGGGCTGCTTTTCCGTTTCATGCCGGGCGATCCCGGGGCACAAACATGGAAAGCGCACGAGGGGGTGCTGCAATGGCCGATGCCAAGAGCGCGACATGCGTCATCGCAGGAGGCGGACCTGCGGGACTGATGTGCGGGTATCTGTTGGCTCGCTCGGGCGTGAGCACGATCGTGCTCGAAAAGCATGGGGACTTCCTGCGGGACTTCCGCGGCGACACCATTCATCCCTCCACGCTGGAGCTCATGCATGAGCTCGGATTGCTGGAGCGGTTCCTCAGCCTGCCGCACCAGGACGTCCGCTATGCCGAAGCCGATATTGCCAATACCCGGGTACGAATAGCGGATTTCGGCCATTTGCCGGTGAAGCACCCGTGCCTCGTGTTCATGCCGCAATGGGACTTCCTGGATTTTCTGGCGAACGAGGCAAAAAAATTCCGGAACTTTGAGCTGCTGATGAATACAGAGGCGCTGTCGCTCATCAGCGAGAAAGGACGGACTGCAGGTGTCCGCGTGAGGGACGAGCAGGGCGAGCGCGAGATTCGCGCCGGTGCACTCGTCATCGCGGCCGACGGGCGGGATTCGCGCCTGCGCGCAGACGGCGGGCTGACGGTCAAACCTCTCGGTGCCCCAATGGACGTGATGTGGTTCAAACTCGACCATCGCGAGGGCGAAGACGCAAGTGTGCTCGGGCGCATCGAAAGCGGACAAGCTCTCATTATGCTTTATCGCGGCAGCTACTGGCAGTGCGCCCTGATAATCCGCAAGGGGACAGCAGAGCATGTGAAATCCGAAGGACTGGATGCTTTCCGCAAACGTGTTGCTAAAATCGCGGGCCGCGACGATCTGGAAGAACTCAAGTCCTGGGATGACGTCAAGCTGCTCACAGTGCGTGTCGACCGGCTTGATCAGTGGTACAAGCCGGGACTGCTGTTCATCGGCGATGCAGCGCATGCAATGTCGCCGATTGGCGGCGTGGGCATCAATCTTGCCGTTCAGGATGCCGTTGCCGGCGCCAACATGCTCGGCGGGCCTCTCCGGGCGGGCCACGTCGGTGATCTTGATCTCGCCCGCTTCCAGCGCAGGCGGGCATTTCCGACCTGGGTGACACAACAACTGCAAATCACGATTCAGAACCGCATCATCGATCCAATTCTTAGCGGAGCCACGCCGCGGGTCATCTGGCCGCTCAAGCTTATGCAGTCGTTCCCCTGGCTTCAGCGACTTCCCGCTCGCATCATCGGACTCGGAGTCCGCCCCGAGCACATACAGTCTCTCAATGACCAGGGAGAAACGCCTATGCTTCCGTGATCTGATTCGACCGTCAGGTGCGGCAAGGAACTTTTGACCACGTTGGATAAAGATGCCGCCGCAGACAATCGAGCTCGGGATAGACCGATGGACCTGCGCGTCCCAGTACCGGCATTCGCATCCTGACTGCTCCTGGCATCTGATAAGCAGGCCTCGCTTCGTTCTGGCTCCCATCGAGATATCGTTTCCTCACGGGATAGATGTGTACCTCGTAACGGCATCAAGGATACGAGAGCAAAGCCATGTTGGTGCGTGTCAATGCAACGTGCGATCCGCTTGAACGAGACCAACTCGTGCGCCGGGCAGAAAACCGGATGCACAGCGTGCTTCGACGTTTCGAAGGGTCAGTGAAGGCCGTCTACGTTCATCTGGAAGACGTCGGATCTGCACGCCGAGGGATGAACGCAAAGCGTTGTCTGATAGAAGTGCGTTTCGCGCGATGCGATCCTGAGGTGACGGTTCAAACCGGAACGACGTTTGACGAAGCGATCCGCCATGCCAGCCTGAGAGTTCGCCGCCGGCTCGAGAATATCGCTGGCGAGTTGACCGGTGAGACGGAGCCCTGACGGACGGCGACGCATTGATTACATCCGCGGCGAACCGCGACAAAGATGATTGCTGCACACCTCGAATTTCACCCGACAGACTCGCTCGCGGCAAAGGACCTGTCCGACAAGAGACGGTATGGCTTCGCAGCGCCGTATGTTTAATCCAAAGCCTTCGTACGAAATCGTACCGTGGTTCCAGCTTCCTGGAACAATGATCCGCCAAGCCTGTTCTGGAGCAATATTAATTTCACCCGCTGCCAACCGATGACCGGCGTCACGATGCAAAGCCACCACGCCCTCTGCAAACCCCGCAATCATCTGCTCGCATCCATGGCCGGCGCGGACCTCGCGCTTGTTCAGCAATTTTTGCAGCCTGTCGCGCTTCCGTTCCGAAGGAAGATGGAAGAAAGGGGCCGGAACCTCGAGGCCGTCTGCTTCATCGAGAATGGAGTGGCCTCCATCATGGCAACGACCGGCGGCGGACAGCGCCGCTATGCCGAGGTCGCCAGCATAGGCCGGGAAGGAATGACGGGACTGGCCCTTGTCCTCGGCAGCAACCGCAGTTCGTATGAGGCCGTAATGCAGGTGGACGGGAGCGGCCAGTGCCTGACAGCCGACGAATTGAGATTTGCAATGGCGAGAAGTGCGTCTCTCACCGCCCAACTGAGCCGGTATGCATACGCATTTTCAGTTCAAGCCTCGAATGCGGCGCTGGCAAATGCGCTGGGGACAATTGAGGAGCGCCTCGCACGCTGGCTGCTGATGGCGCACGATCGTGCCGACAGTGACCGGCTCCCCGTTACGCATGAGCTGATTTCCAACCTGCTCGGGGTCCGTCGCGCGGGCATAACAATTGCGCTCGACCACTTTGTAAAGCAGCACCTTATCGAGAAATCCCGCGGCAGCGTGTGTGTCGTGGACCGCGACGGCCTGGAGAAACGTTCAAATGGGTTGTACGGCGTGGCGGAACGCGAATATGCACGCTTGCTGCCCGCAGGCTATTGGAGCGGCCAGAACGGAATAGCCCCGTCGGCATCACGTGTCGACGGCTCGGATATTGCGGGCCAGTACGGCTAGGATCAGGGCGGCCATGGCCATAATTTGAAAACCAGCGCCTGCCAGATGTGAGTATTCCCAGTTCCGACGCAGGATTTCCCAGTTTTCCGTCGCGACCGTCCAATTCTTTGTCGCCTGGTTGGCGGGGAAGGTCCAGATCCAAAACACGGACTGGGCTGCAACCAGCGCGCCAAAAGCAACAAATGCCGGCCACAGAACACGTGGCTCGGATCGGTAGAGCCATATTACCGCAAGCATCGCGATCAACTCGATGCCGAGCAGATAGGCCAATTGCGACCAGCCGTCATATGCCCGCTGCATGATGAAATAATCATCCCGTGCCATTCCGATCTTGTTGGGAAACTCAAGTGCGTGGGCGAGTGCGGCACCGAGTGCGAGGGCCGTTGCCAGCAACGCGACGAAAAAGGCAAAGTCTCTCGTATATACGCGGCGCATGGCGATCCATCCATAGTTGCGCGTTCTTCCTCAACGCCAACCTTCGGTATCGGCGATCGTTCCCGCTTTAGCGGTCGATTACGGGTTTTATTCGGCGCATTGAACGAAACGGCCGGCGCGCATCTCCTCCATTTTCGGTACCGGCTAAAAAGGCGGGAAGGAAAGTCGCTGTGATAAAATTGCAGCACAACGAACTCGCTTTGCTTCCGCGCTTTCTCAAAGGAGTGTATTAAAAAATTACTTTGAGACATTATGTGATATCGATTCTCTATCGGAGGGGAAGATATGAAATCCACATTCGCCATACTCTTGGTTGTTGCAGCAGTTGCGCTCGGCGCATGCCGCCGCGAGGAAGCTGTTCCCGCGCCCGGGCCGCTGAAGCTTGGTGGTCCTGCCGTTACTGATACGGCACGATAAGATCTCAATCGCCCGTACGCTCCGGCCGATTTTGAAACCTTCAACCGCCTTATTTCCTGAGTTCCGACTTCTCGGAACTCGGGATTTTTTCTGTGTACCGCAAGTGCCTTTTGAGTTTTTTTGAGTACCGTGTCAGCATAAAGCGCGCCTCGCGAAAATTCTTTGTTCGGCTTTCAAGTTGCATCTGCGGGCTTCAGCCGGGCATAGACCAATACCGGCAAGCGCGCGTCATGCGCGCCGGATCGCGACCTTCACGTCGCGCGGCGGCGCATAATATGGCTGCGACGTCACGAGAAGATCTGCGCCGGCGGCAGCGTAGGCTTGCGCATTGCTCGGGTTGATCCCGCCGGCCGCGGCCAGCAGGGGGCGCATTGGCATTGCTTGTAGCCGCGTGGCCACGGCCGCAACCTCATCGGGCGACATCTTGTCGACCTGCACGATCTCGGCTCCAGCCTGGGCGAGGGCGACCGCTTCGTCGAAAGAACCGGCCTCCGCAGCCAGCCGGCGCTCGGGCGTGCTTGCGGCAAGCCGTGCAAAATGCTCGCCAAGAGTTTGGCTGCCGTCAAGCAGAGTCCGATGCTCGGCGAAAACGAGCACATAGTCGGAAAGTCCCAACCGATGCGGCGCGGCACCGCCGGCTTCGATGGCCCGGACCGCCCATCGTTTCAAACCGGGCATGTGCTTGCGCGTGCAGGCCACCCGGCAACGTGGATTGCCGGCGCGTGCGGCATCGACGATTGCACGGGTCGCCGTGGACATACCGGACAGGATTTCCATCAAGGTCTGCGCCATCTTGTAGGCATGGTGGATCTGCCTGGCAGATCCCGACGCCTGCAAAATGAGAGTTCCCGCGGCAACCGTCTCGCCGGAGCGCGCGGCAAGCGTTGTCGCCGCGCCGGCCAACTGCATCATCCGTTCGGCGTCTTCCGATCCGCAAACGACCATTTCATTCCTGGCCGTGAATGACGCGGTGGCCGGGACGTCGCCGATCCCGAGTCCTTCCGTGGTCAGGTCGGCGAACGGACAATCCTCCGAAAGGATCCTCAACAACTCTTCGTCGGATTTGGCGCTCACGGATGCCTCCTGATGTCACGCTTGCCGATCAGCCCAGAAGATAGAATGCAATAAGCGCGATGCCGAGCACTGCAAGAATGATCCACGCGACAGAGCCGGGACTGAGGCCGGGGCTCGAGGCGGGCCCCGATGCGGTCGAGATCGTCTCCGGCGCAGGAGGAGCATCATTCGCGGTTGCGACGGATGCAACCACGATTTCCTCGAAGCGATTGAAGAACTGTCCCGCCAGCATTTTCGCCGTCGAGTCGATCAGGCGGGACCCGAGCTGTGCGAGTTTGCCCGTGACCTGGGCATCGACGTCATAAGTGAGACGCGTTCCATCCTCTTCCGGCGTGAGCTTGACCTTGGCGGCGCCGCGGGCATTTCCCGCCACACCTCCCGATCCCTTTCCCGATATGGTGTAGCCGTTGGGAGGGTCGAGATCAGTCAGCTCGACCTCGCCGTTGAACTTCGCCTGAACGGGTCCGATCTTCGTCGTCACGGTGGCTTTGAACTGCGTATCGCCGATCTTCTCAAGGGTATCGCAGCCGGGAATGGCTTGTTTGAGTACGGACGGGTCGTTCAAAGCCTGCCAAACGACCTCGGGCGGCGCCTTGATCAGATTGTCGCCTGTGAGTTTCATATCTCGGATCTCCGGAACGGCGGTGGGATGGAAATATACGGATGCAGATGTTCTGGCAGCGGCGCATGCGTGCGGACCGGAAACCCGCCGATACGGGCCGGTCTGCGCGCCGTATCAGTTGACAAGTCCTGGCTCGGGCAGCGCGGTTTCGTTTGCTTGATCGGCCGTGACGAACATGCCGGCGAGATCATCCCGCGAGACGGCAA
>JBFWYV010000274.1:0-6724 GCA_050186055.1 Hyphomicrobiaceae bacterium
CTGCAGACGCGCGAGCAGCACATCCGCCGCGACAAGGCGACCTCCAACATCTGCACGGCGCAGGCGCTGCTGGCCAACATGGCGGTCTCCTACGCGATCTGGCACGGACCGGAGGGACTGCAGGCAATCGCGGGGCGCGTGCACGGACTGGCGGCACGCTTCGCCGCGGCCTGCGAGGGCGCTGGCCTCGCCGTTGCGGGCAAGAGCTTCTTCGACATGGTGACGGTGCACGTGCCCGGCCGGGCTGTCGCAATTGCCAGCGAAGCGGAAGCGGGCGGGCGCCTGCTGCGCGTCATCGATGCCGACCGTGTCGGTGTCAGCTTCGACGAGACGTCGACGACCGCCGACCTGGAAGCATTGAGCGCGCTGTTCGGCGCGCCGGTGCCGGTGAGCGCCGATTTTGCGCTGCCGGAAGCGCGCCGCGGCAAGGGTTTTCTGACGCAGCCGGTCTTCCATGAAAACCGCTCGGAGACGGAGATGATGCGCCTGCTGCGGCGGCTGGTCGACAAGGATCTGGCGCTCGACCGCGCGATGATCCCGCTCGGCTCCTGCACGATGAAGCTCAACGCTGCGGCGGAGATGATGCCGGTGAGCTGGCCGAGCGTCGCCAACCTGCATCCGCTGGCGCCTGCCGGTCACTCGCTCGGCTATCGCGCCATGACCGACGATCTGGAGCGCTGGCTGGCCGAGATCACCGGCTTCGATGGCGTGTCGCTGCAACCCAACGCTGGCAGCCAAGGCGAGTACGCCGGGCTGCTCGCCATCCGCCGCTACCACCAGTCCTGGGACGAAGGGCATCGCAATGTCTGCCTCATCCCCTCCTCTGCGCACGGCACCAACCCGGCGAGCGCCTCGATGGCGGGCATGCGCGTCGTCGTCGTTGCCTGCACCGAGGCCGGTGACATCGACGAGCAGGATCTGCGCGCCAAGGCGGCGGAGCACGCCGCCAATCTCGCGGCGTTGATGATCACCTACCCGTCGACGCATGGCGTCTTCGAGGAAAATGTGAAGGACATCAGTGCCATCGCGCATGAGCACGGCGCACAGGTCTATCTCGACGGCGCCAACCTCAACGCGCTGGTCGGGCTGGCGCGGCCAGGCGACCTCGGCGCCGATGTCTGCCACATGAACCTGCACAAGACCTTCTGCATTCCGCATGGCGGCGGCGGACCGGGCATCGGGCCAATCGGCGTGAAGGAGCACCTGAAGCCGTTCCTGCCCGGCCATGCGGCGCTGGGCTCGCAGCATGCGGTGGCGGCGGCGCCGTTTGGCAGCGCCTCGATCCTGCCCATCACCTGGATGTACATCCGCATGATGGGCGCGACCGGGCTGAAGCAGGCTACCGAGATGGCGATCCTCAACGCCAACTACATCGCGGCGCGGCTAAACCCGCACTTCCCCGTGCTTTATCGCGGCGGAAACGGGCGCGTGGCGCATGAGTGCATTCTCGATACGCGCTTCCTCAAGGATAGCGCCGGCGTGGGCGTCGAGGACGTTGCGAAGCGCCTGATCGACTACGGCTTCCACGCGCCGACCATGTCGTGGCCGGTGGCCGGGACACTGATGGTCGAGCCGACGGAATCGGAGCCGAAGCGCGAGCTGGACCGCTTCTGCGATGCGATGACGGCAATCGCCGACGAGGCGCGGAAGATCGAGACCGGCACCTGGCCGCGCGAGGACAATCCGCTGGTCAACGCGCCGCATACGGCGAGCGAAGCGACCGCGGCGGAATGGGACCACCCTTACTCGCGCGCCGAAGCTGTGTTTCCGGCAGGCGACCCCGACACAGCTGCCAAATACTGGCCGCCTGTGTCGCGTATCGACAATGTCGGCGGCGATCGCAACCTCGTGTGCTCGTGTCCGCCGATACAGGCGCTCGCGGGCTGACGCAACGCGCGCCATACATATCAAGCCGCATCTGCCGGATGTCTTTTGGTCCCATGCTGCCGCGCTGTAACTGGCCGCCTTTCGCCACGCGCTGAAACAAGCAGCCGCACCTACTGATCCGCGCTGATGCGCTCCATCACGGCGGCAGCATCTTTTCATTTCGCAGCCAATCGGCGTCCCAGGCAAGTTTGTGCGCAAGGCAGCAGCCCACTTGCTTGCTCCCGTCATCTGCTGATGACTGAGCTATGGCTCCTAAACCAACCCACGTTGTCGGCGCAGACGTGCACTAACTGTCGTACATCTCTGTGAGAGGTCTAAACTCGCGCAGGCTAAGCTGCCGCCTTGCCGAACATAGCCCCTGCATCGTTCCAAACGGCATGCCGCAGTCTGATGGAGATTTGGGCCAGAAATCCGAGCGTCGATCGAGTTGGGGAGCTCATCCCCTCGATCTCTAGATATGAGCCATGAACAGCCTACGTCATCCCTTCTTCAACTGGGACTGGACTTCACAGCGGAAAAGAGTTTTTGGTCTATCCGAAATTTTTCGATACCAACCGGGAGACTTTTCTTGATAGCTGATCAATCTCCTCCGCCAATCGACAGTGCCTCTCTAGAAGACGATGTCTTCTTCCTAAACGGCATCTTCACGTTGTTGCGGGCGCTGGCGTCCACAGAACACTCCATCGAGCCGATAGCAATTGCGGCCGTTGCACGTTGCGGGAGCGAGGCGATGGGACGGCTCACCTCGGCGTCGCGAGCGATGCCGCTGCAATCTGCTGTCGTAAGGACTAGCCGATGAACATCCAGACCACCGCCCTTCAAATTGGCGAGCTACGTCAGCGTCTTCTTGAGAGTTTTCCCGACGTCGATGATCAGACCATGCATGACACGCTAGACGGCTGCTCGAACCTGAACGAACTTATCGCCGAGCTCGTGCGATCAAGTTTGGCAGACGCCGACTTGGTCGAAGCCTTGCGGCTACGTGTCGACGACATGCGGTCACGCCAGGCGCGTTTGGAGCAGCGCAAAGACAAGAAACGCGAAGCAGCGCGCGCCGCAATGGAAGTAGCCGGGCTCGGCAAACTCGTTGAACCTGACTGCACGATCTCGCTACGTGAGGCGCCTCGTGCTGTTATAATCATCGATGAAGTCCTCATCCCCGAGTGGTTCTGGGTACCCCAACCAGCAAAGCTTGATCGGATGGCGGTATTGAACACCCTCAAGGGAGGGACGGCCGTGTCCGGCGCCGAACTGGCCGATCGCCGTCTCATCCTCAGCATCAGGACGAAGTAGCCAATGAGCTTCCTGCCATCGCAAACACGCAAGCTTAAGACGAAACTGCCACCGCGCTCAGTTCGCCAGCGCGACATCAACGGCCAAGCCTTCAACTACGTCGAAGGATGGTACGTCATATCCGAGGCCAACCGCATCTTCGGCTTCGATGGATGGGATCGAGAAACGCTTGAGGCCAAATGCCTTTGGGCCAAGCAGAGCGGCGACCGGTTTTCGGTAGCCTATCTCACCAAGGTCAGGATCTCGGTCAATGCCGGCGAACGGCGCGTCGTTCGCGAGGGAACCGGTTTTGGCGAAGCCACGTTCGCCAATGCCGCACAGTCGCACGAGTTTGCGATCAAGGCCGCGGAAACCGATGCGACCAAACGGGCCATAGTCACGTTTGGCAACGCCTTCGGCCTATCTCTTTACGCGCCGGCTACTTCGCCCCGGCCGGAGCGTGGACAGGATTCGTACATCGCGGGCTCAGACAACGGTCCGGAGACAAGCCGATCGTTGCATCGATCCACCAACGGTCCGGAACCTGACACTTCCGTGCAGCAGTTTCCGAAGTTGGTCGCTGTCACACCACGGGCAGAGAGCCCTCAACGCTAGCGCATCTAGCGGTTGGCTGTCCACTTAGAAGCTGTCTACCGCGCACCTCCTGAGACGCGGTTGTTGCGCAATGCCGGACTCATCGCCTCTGCGCTTCTGGAGGCAGCATCTACGGAGTCAAACCGAAGTTCAGATGCCCGTCTAACGCCTGCGGCGGCTAGCCCACTTTGCGAAAGGACTCTGCTGAAGGGGGAGCATTGGACGCAGCTTCGGCACCAATGATCGACGAAAACGAAAGATAGGCAAGGCGCTTCGTCTCGGCACGCCCGCGCGCGACCGAATCGAGAATGATGCCGCAGACCACGGTGACGAGTGACAGCATTGCGAAAGCCATCGACATGATCCAGGTCGGTAGTTTCGTTACGAGGCCGGTTTCGACGTATTCGAGCAGCACCGGAACCATCGAAATCACGCCGGCCGCCATGAACGCGCTGGCTACGAGGCCAAAGAAACGAAGCGGCCGAGTTTCCCTGAGCAGCATGGTGAACATCCAGAGGATTCTCGCACCATCCTTCCAAGTGGACAGCTTCGAGGCGGAGCCGGTCGGCCGGCGACCGTAGTCGAGCGGCATCTCGCTCACGGGCAGCTTCAGCATCGATGCGTGGACCGACATCTCAGTCTCGATCTCGAAGCCCCCCGACACCGCAGGGAAGCTCTTTACGAAGCGCTGCGTGAAGACGCGGTAGCCAGAAAAGATGTCGCTGAAATCCTTGCCGAACAGGCGCTTGTAGAGGCCGTTGAAGATGCGGTTGCCGAAAGCGTGGCCGGCGCGGCCGGCATCATCGCTGACGCCGCGGCGCGTGCCGACCGCCATGTCGGCGCGTTCGGTGAGGAGCAAATTGATCAGCTGCGGCGCATCCTCCGGCGCATATGTGCCGTCGCCGTCGGCCATGACGTAGATGTCGGCATCGATGTCGGCAAACATGCGGCGCACGACATTGCCCTTGCCCTGCCGCGGCTCACGTATTACCACCGCGCCGGATGCACGGGCGTACAACGCGGTCAGATCGCTCGAGTTGTTGTCGTAGACGTACACCGAGGCGCCTGGAAGGGTGGCGCGGAAGCGCTTCACTACATCGCCGATGGTCTTCTCCTCGTTGTAGCAAGGCAGGAGCACGGCGATGACCGGGTCAAATCTGATCGGCTGCATGGAGACCGCTTTCGTACATTGGCGAAGCCGGTCAACATTCTCGCAGCCGAGTGGTTAAGGGCCCGTGTACGGCGGGCGGCGCGGACGTCCTGGTTAGGAGGCGGTCGCCTCGCGTAGCACCGCGACCGCTGCGTCGCAGACGGCGTCGATTTCGTCGTCCGACAGCGTCGGATGCACCAGGAAACACAGCGACGTATCGCCGAGTTCACGCGCCGCCGGGAGACGCTTGTCCGGGCGCCAGCCCGTTCCGTCGAATGCCTTCTCCAGATAGACCTCGGAGGCCGATCCGTGCATGGCGAAGCCGCCACGGGCACTGATCTCCCCGATCACGCGGTCGCGGCTCCAGCCGCTTGCCAGCCGCGCCGGGTCGAGGAAGGCGTAGAAGCGGTAGTAGGCATGCTCCACGGCGTTCGGGACATGCGGCACGCGGAGGCCCGGAATGCCGTGCAGCCGCGCCGCAAGCCGCGTGGCATGGCGGCGGCGGGTCTCGACCCAGCCGTCGACCACATCCATCTGGATCAGGCCGATCGCGGCCTGCATCTCCAGCATGCGCCAGTTGGTGCCGAAGCTGTCATGCACCAGACGCGGGCCAGGCGGATGCGGCCGGTGATAGACGGCGTCCCAGTCCTTGCCATGGTCCTTGTAGGACCACATCCGCGCCCAGAGGGCCGGATCGTTGGTGGTGACCATGCCGCCTTCGCCACCGGTGGTGATGATCTTGTCCTGGCAGAAGGACCACGCGCCGATGTGGCCGATCGAGCCGACCGAGCGCCCGTGATAGGTGGCGCCATGCGCCTGCGCGCAATCCTCGACGACGAAGAGGCCATGCTCCTGCGCCAGCGCCATAATGGGATCCATGTCGCAGGGCATGCCGCCGAGATGCACCGGCAGGATGGCTCGTGTACGCGACGTGAGGACGGGCGCTATGGTCTCCGCCGACAGGCCCTGCGTGTTGCGGTCGACATCGGCGAAGACCGGCGTGGCACCGGCGTTCACCACGCAGGAGACGGAAGCGAGGAATGTGCGCGGCGTCACCACCACCTCGTCGCCCGGGCCGATGCCAAGCGCCTTCAGGGCCACGTCGAGCGCCAGCGTGCCGTTGGCGAGCGCCACAGCATGCTGCGTGCCGGTCCAGGCGGCGAAGCGGCGCTCGAATTCGCGGCAGCGCTCGCCGGTCCAGTAATTCACATGGTTGGAGCGGACGACGTCGGCGACGGCCAGTGCTTCGGCCTCGGAGAAGCTGGGCCACGGGGCGAAGCGGGTGTTCAGCATGTCACGATTTCTGCATGGGACGGGCGGGATTGCCGACGACGGTGGTGCCGGGAGGGACATCGGCCACAACGACAGCACCTGCGCCGACGATGACTTCGGAGCCTATCACGCTGCCTTCGCGAACGACCGCACCCAGACCGATCCAGCTCAGATCGCCGACGCTGACCGTTCCGGCAAGCCTGGCGCCCGGGGAAATGTGCACCCAGTCGCCGACGCGGCAGTCATGATCAACGGAGGCTGCAGTGTTGACGATGCACCCCATGCCGACACGCGCACCCGTCACAACGACAGAACCGGCAAGCAGTACCGAACCCATGCCAATCTCCACCGATCTGCCAATGCTCGCGGCGGGATGCATGATTGTGGGCGCGGACGTACCTGTTTCCGTGAGGCGCCGGCCGAATCGGGCTCGCGCCTTGTTGTCGCCGATCGCGACGATAGCGCCTGCGAAGCTGGCGAGGCCGCCGAAGAAATCTTCAGCCGTGCCCATGTAGTTGCCCAAGGCGGACCACAGACGATCACGGGGTG
>JBFWYV010000275.1:0-6698 GCA_050186055.1 Hyphomicrobiaceae bacterium
ACCGCCGGCAATGCACCGATCGAACCGTTCATCGAAGCCTGGGGCTCGTGGCTCGCCGAGCCGGCGCTCGGCGACGACTTTCTGAAGCTCTCCGGCCTGTTCGTCGACGTCGGGCCGAGCGAGGCCAACACACTGCTCGGCCAAGCATCGCCCTATACAGGTTGGGCCGGCTTCAATTATGACACCGGCCAAAGCCGGGAGCGGGTAAAAGAGATCCTGCTGGCATGTGCCAGATACGAGATCAGAGCCATCGCGATCTGGCCGAACATGCTCGACCTGTTCGAGGAGGTCGACCGCGAGATCCCGCTCGCCGGCCGCCGCTGGGTGCTGGGCCACATCGGTGTCGTCACGCCGCGCGATGTCGAACGCATAGCCAGGATGGGCCTCGTCGTTTCCACCCATACGAACCGCTACGTCTACAAGGACGGACACACCATCCAGGGCCGATTGCCGCCTGAACGCCACGGCGACATCACACCCGTTCGCGACATGCTCGATGCCGGGATAAAGGTGTCGCTGGCGACCGACAACGTGCCTGTGTCCCTGTTCTGGCCGATCTGGCAGACGGTATCGCGCATGAACCGCTTCATCGAAGCGCCGATTGTTCCCGAGCAGGCGATCACCCGGGAGGAGGCGCTGAGATGCGCCACGTCGCACGGGGCCTACATGACCTTCGATGAGACGAAAAAGGGATCGTTGGAATCCGGCAAGCTCGCCGATCTCGCCGTGCTCTCTGCCGATCCATTGAGCGTTGCCGAGCCCGAGATCCGGGACATCCGCTCAACGATGACGATGGTCGGCGGAAAGATCGTCCACGAGGAAGCCGGCTGGGATGGCTGAGGGGGCGCTTCCCCTCATGCCTTGACG
The DNA here is from genome assembly GCA_050186055.1 of Hyphomicrobiaceae bacterium. Lineage (GTDB taxonomy): Bacteria > Pseudomonadota > Alphaproteobacteria > Rhizobiales > Hyphomicrobiaceae > CAMDPA01. The sequence continues at coordinate 868 of JBFWYV010000275.1, forward strand.
TACTGCTGCGCGAACCGCCGCTTCAGCTCGGGCTTTACGACCTTCCCTGTCGCATTGCGAGGCAGTTCCGAAATGAAATGGACGTGCTTCGGCTTCTTGTAGCTCGCGATCCTCCGCCGACAGTGCTCGATCAGATCCTCCGCACTCGCCTCCTGCCCCTTGCGCAGCACGATGCAGGCGACGACGGACTCACCGAACTCGTCATCCGGCATACCGATCACGGCCGCATCCTCCACTGCTGCGTGCTCCTGCAGGGTCAGCTCGACCTCCTTCGAATAGACGTTGAGGCCGCCGGTCACGATCATGTCCTTGGCGCGATCGGCGAAATACAGAAACCCGTCATCGTCGAAGTATCCCACATCGCCGGTGCGGAACCATTCGCCGACGAACGACGCTTTCGTCGCCTCCGGATTGCGGAAGTATTCCCGCATCACCGTGCCGTGGCCCGGCTGGCCGCACCGCACGAGGATCTCTCCGGCTTCGCCCTTCGCGACCTCGTTGCCGGCCACGTCCGCAAGCCTGACCTCGACCCCCGGAACCGGCCTGCCGAGGGCCGCAGGCTTCTTCAACTGCTCATCCGGCCGCAGCCCGGCAACGAAACCCGACTCGGTCTGGGCCAGGAAGCTGTAAAGCCCGACGTGCGGCAAACGCTGGCGCAGGCGTTGTTTCAGCGGCACCGGGAACACCTCACCGGTCGCAACGATCAAGCGCAGCGATTTGCCGACGTCGGGACGCTTCTCGAACTCCGGCAGCAGCATGCGCACGATCGTCGGCACGCCCCCGATCACCGTCACCTTCTCCCGCTCGATCAAATCGACCGCTTCGGCCGCATCGAAGCGCGGCTGCATCACGACGCGGCACCCCAGGTAGAACATATTGGCCAACCGGCCGAGCCCGGTGCGATGCGCCATCGGCGTGGTGGCCAGAATCACATCGCGTTGTGTCAGCTCCCATTCGAGCGCATTCATGAAGCCGTGCGCGACGATGATATTGGCGTGTGTGCTGACGGCCCCCTTCGGTCGCCCCGTCGTCCCCGAGGTATAGCCGATCACACAATCGTCCGTTGCGATCGACAGTGCAGGCGGAGGCTGCGACGCGCCCGATTCGACAAATGCTTTGAAGGTCTCTTCGCCCTCCACCGCGGCCCCCACGATCAGGCGGAGCGCACCCGGCATCGATTCCAGCGCGACGGCAGCCTGCGGTCTCAGATCCTCCGTATAGATCATCGCCGCCGGCTCGCAATCGCTGACGATGTAGGCAACCTCGTTGGCGGTCAGTCTGGTCGACAGCGGCACCATCACTGCCCCCGACTTCAATACCCCCGCCATTGCCTCGACCAGCTCCAGCCCGTTCGGCAGATTGATGACGATGCGATCGCCGATCTTCACACCGCGCGCGTGCAATGCATTTGCGAGACGGTTGGCCCGCTCGTCGAGTTCGCCGAACGTGATCTTGCGATCCTGGCAGATCGCCGCCACCTGATCAGGGAACCGACCGGCATTAGCGGCAAGAACATTCCCGAGCTTCATCAGATCAACTCCCCCTCCCCCGCTACCCCGGAGGCAACGGGAAGAGAGCCAGGGTCAAATTGCAGAGCGGCCGGCGGAAAGCCGGCCGCGCAGTTCTTATTTGTCAGGCTCGAAGGCAAAGTAGCTGATGTCGTCCGACATCTTCTCGAACATGACCTTGACCCGCATGCCGACCTTGACGTCGTCCGGCGTGATATTGAGAACGTTGGCGATGATCCGCACCTTCTCGTCGAGCTCGATCAGCCCCACGATGTAAGGCCCGCGATCCTCGAACCCGGCAGCCGGCACATGAGTGACCGTGTACGAATAGATGAAGCCCTTGCCGGAGGTCTCACGCCATTCCAGGTTGCGCTTGCCGGTGACATTCGAGATCGACTTCGGCCAGAACTGGTACTGCCTGGCGTCCGGATCGTACTGCAGCGCGAGCCTGCCTCGCTTGGCAGCTTCCCAGAAGAATTTCGTCCCTTCCGTCGGCTTCGGCATCGGGCGCGGCTTGGCGGCTTTCGTGCTCATCGTGGAGCTCCTTCGATCAGCGCTTATTTCGATACGATCAGGACGTTGCTGGTTCCCCAGTTGCGTCCGTAGGGAATGACACCGATACCGGTCACCATCGCATTTTTCGGATCGGGCACCTGACGCCCCTTGGCTTCGCCCATGAGCTGGCGAACCGCTTCGACGAGATTCACGCCACCGCCGGCAAGACCGGGCTGGCCGCATCCGATCTGGCCGCCACCGGTGTTGATGGGGAGCTGGCCCGTCGGCGAGAGGTCGGTGTCGCGCAGGAACTGCGAACCCTCTCCCTTTTTGCAGAAGCCGATCTGCTCGAGTTTGAGCATCACTGCGATCAGGAAGTCGTCGTAGGGGTGGAACATCGAGATGTCGGACGGCTTCAGACCGGCCTTCGCCAACGCATCCGGCCCCGACTTCGAGAATCCGGAAATCGTAATATCCGGCGTCTGATTGGCGACGTCGAAATTGGAAACTTCCGAATAGGCGATCGGATACACGAGATTGGTGAAGCCGAGCTTCCTGGCGCGTTCGGTCTTCATCATGACCACGCCATTGGCGCCGTCGCAGAACATCACCGAATCGAGCAGACGAAGCGGGGTGGAGACGAGGCGCGAATTGAGATAGTCGTCGACCGTAATCCGCTTGCGGAATTTCTCGTATGCCAGATCGTTCACCGCAGCGCCGTTGCGTTGCGCCACCGCGAGCGCGCCCAACCCCCGGAAATCGAGATCGTGCTGGGCCATGTAGCGCTGATAGAGCAATCCGAACGCGCCGGGCGGTCCCTGGATTCCGGTGGGCTCCCAGAACTGGTTGCGATAGCCACCATATATGGCCGACCACTTCGTCGACGGCGCATCGGTGCCGATCAGCATGACCGTCTCGCACAGATCGTTCTGCAGCGCCATCGACGCACGGGCCACGTTGCCGATCGCCGACGCACCGCCCAGGTCCGTTGTCTGCAGCCAGCGGGTCTCGATTCCGAGGTAATCGGTGCAGTAGTTCGACCAGAACGGGTTCGAGCACTCGCTCATGGGGACCGTGAATCCGACACCGTCGATATCCTTCGGCTTGAGCTTCGTTTTTGCAAACAGCTCCTCCGCCACTTCGGCGGCCAGCTCGTAGGCGGTCTTGCCGGTGGCACGGTCGATCTTGGTCTCGCCGTAGGCGACGATACAGACGTCCTTGTTTTCCAGATAGTTCTTCGCCATGGTCGCGGGTCTCCTATTGCCCCTTGAATTTCGGATCACGCTTCTCGGCAAAGGCCTTCAAGCCCTCCTGCCGATCCTCGGAGAACGCGAGAAGCTGTGACAGATCACCTTCCTGGTAGAAGCCGAGCGCCACCGGCATTTCAGTCCCGCGATTGACCGCCTGCTTGATCATCATGATCGCGAGCGGCCCGGACTTCTCCATCGCCCCGACGATCTCGAGCGCCTTGGCGACGGCAGCGCCCTTCGCCACCGCATGGCTGACGAGACCGATCTGCTTGGCCTCGTCAGCCTTGATGCGCCGGCCGGTCCACATCAGCTCCTTGGCGAGCGCAGCACCAATCCGTCGCGGCAGATTCTGCGTGCCGCCCGCTCCCGGAATCAATCCGCGCGAGGCTTCCGGCAGCGCGAACTGCGCCGCCTCTCCGGCGACGATGATGTCCCCGAACATTGCAAGCTCGAGCCCGCCGCCAAGGCAGTAGCCTTCCACCGCCGAGATCACCGGCTTGGTATAATCGTGCAGGTAACGATAGACCTGCCGCGTCTTGCGCTGGTTGAACCGCGCCCGATAGGTATCGAAACGATGCTCGGGCGCATCCGAGAAGCCAGACAGATCCGCACCGGCACAAAACGCGCGCTCATTGCCTTCGAGAATGACGGCGATCACGCTGCGGTCGCCTTCGACGGCGGCCATGGCTGCCATCAGATCGGCGGCCATGTCCTCGTTGATTGCATTGAGCTTGTCAGGCCGGTTGAGGGTCAGAATGGCCGCCATTCCTTCCCGCCGGGAAAGCACCAGTCCCGACCCGCCTCCGCTCGACGTCGCATCGCTGCCAGCCGCCATGTCATGTTGCTCCTTCTGTGTCGGCACTCGCCTCAAGACGGCGCGACCGCATCTTCGCTGGAATCGCCGCCGCCACCCATTGCCCGCGCAACCGCGTCATGCTGGCGCTCGAGCCAATCGGGGTCTGCCCGGTCGGCCGGGGTGATGCGCAGGTCCAGCGCCACAGCCGCCGGCGCCGTCAGCACCAGCACGCGGTCCGCCATCTCCAATGCGTCGTCGATGCGGTGCGTGATCAGAACGCAGGTCTTGCGATGCCGCCGGACCAGATCGGCGACATCCGCACGCAACGCCTTCGACGTAACATGATCGAGCTGGCTGAAACTTTCATCGAGCAGCAGCAACGACGGATCGACGGCGAGAGCGCGCGCAAGAGACGTCCGCTGCCGCATGCCTCCCGACAGCTCGGGGGGATATTTTCGCAGGTTCTCCTCGCCGACGATCTTGACGTTGGCGAGCCATTCCACGCTGCGGCGCCGCCGTTCCGCCTCTCCGACACCGAGGATCTGCAGACCCAGTTCGACGTTCTCCACCGCGGTCCGCCACGGCAACAGCCGGTCGGTCTGGAAGCTGACCGCAAGCTTGCCCCTGAGCTTCTTGAAATCGCGATACGGATCAAGCCCGTCGACGCGGACCCGCCCGGCCGATGGCGCCATCACGCCCATGATGAGGTGCAGCGCCGTCGATTTGCCCGCTCCCGTGCGCCCGAGCAGCGCCACGATCTCACCCCGGGCCACCGAAAACGACAGATCCCTGACGGCATAGTGATCGCCGAACTTCTTGTCGACGTGGTCGAGACTGATCAGCAATTCCGTATCCACGACGGCCTGCATCTTGGTATCGCCCGCGAGCGTCATCTGACGGCGACCTCCGGCCGATAGCTCAGCAAAACACGCTCCAGCAGGATCACGATGGCCTGGATCAGCACGTTGGCGAGCACCAGGATAATGGTCCATGCCAGCACGCCGTCCATCTGGAAGCTCGATTGTGCAACGCCCATGCGGGCGCCCATGCCGGTCGAAACGCTGACCAGCTCGGCAAACACGGTCATGCGCGTCGCGTAGCCAATGATCGATTTCGTGGTCATCAGTAGGTAAGGCACGATGTGAGGGCCGATCAGATAGCGCGCGAGCTGCCATTTGCTCGGCCTGAACGTCTCCACCATCTCCACCAGCTCGTTTGACAGCGCCCTGATGCCGTCGAACACGTTGAGCGCATAGAAAGGCACCAGGATCATCAGCAGGATGAAGAAGACGCGCGCCTCCGGTTCCTCGAACCAGAAGATGGCGAACAGCATCCACGACAATGCGGGGACGCCGGTGTCGATCACAACGATCGATTTCAGGAACGGCTCGAGCGGCTTCACGACAGCCATCAGGGCGCCGATGATGGTCCCGATGACGAGTGAAGCGAGCACCGCGACAACCAGCCGTCCGACCGTCAGCCCGATATGCAAGTAGTCATTCTGAACCGCTTCGGCGACATAGGCGAACGTGCGGGCCGGCGCCGGCATAACGAAAGGCGTCGTGAACCAGCTCCAGACCTCCATGCCCAGGATCAGCAGGAGAATTACGGTCACGTTCGCGATGAGCTCGCGGCGCAGGATGCCCGATCCTTTCGCGGCACCGGCAGAACTGCTCCCCGCGTCGGTTTTGGAACCCGGCGTGCGGCCCATCATCCGCTCGCCATCCGGACCTGAGTTACTCGCAATACGCTAGTGTCCCGATTCTGAATCTCGCCAAATTC
>JBFWYV010000276.1:0-6698 GCA_050186055.1 Hyphomicrobiaceae bacterium
TCCGTGCCACGTCTGCGGGCGTGCTGCCGAAGCCTGTTTCGATATCTGCGCTCAGCGGCACGCTGAGAACCCGGGCGATCCGCCGGGTGGCGGCAATGATCTCAGGCCACGGCGCACCTTCGCCGTCGGCATAGCCGAGCGCCCACGCCAGGCCGCCACTGGTTGTGGCGACCGCGCGAAAACCGCTTTCTTGAAACAGCCGGGCGCTCACCGCGTCCCAGGCATTCGGCAGCAGCAGTGCGGGCGAACCACGATGCATCTCACGGAATGCAGTGGCCTTCGCGATCTGGTCCGTCCTTGTCATATGCGCATCCCCATCGAGCAAGTGCAGTTTTTGAACGTTTTATTGTGCGGCATCCAAGTGTTCGCGTCTGCGCGTTGCTAGCTTCCCGGGACCCGGCGGAATGCGACCGCGAGGCGGTTATGCGCATTGATGGTGACGATTGCCAGCGTAAGGTCAACCAGCTCCTGCTCGGAGAATTGCGCGCGCGCCTGCTCGTAAACGGCGTCGTGGACACCGCCTGCGGCCACCAGAGTCACTGCCTCGGTCCATGCGAACGCAGCCTTTTCCCGAGCCGAGAAACATGTTGCCTCCTCCCACACGACGACGCTCTGCAGTCGTTGCTCGTCTTCGCCCTGCCTGCGCAGAATATTGGCGTGCAGGTTGACGCAATTGGCGCAGTGGTTGATCTGCGACGCGCGCAGCTTGACAAGCTCGATCAGCCCATGATCGAGGGAACACGATTTGGCAAGTGCAGAAAGCTTTCCAAGCAATTCGAAGCCGGCACCTCCCAGCTTCCGATAATCGATCCGCTCCATGACGAGACCTCGAGCCAGCACCAACGATATCATGCCTCGCGATCACGATTGGACGCGACAGCGAGGCCCGCTGCTCAAGCTTAGACCTCCAAGTCCCCGTCAGCAAGATTGCATGGACGATACGAGTTGTCTCATGGCGCGTCCACCTGCAGGTGAAATTCGCATGCGGATTATTGTGACCGCCGCAGTGTGAAAGGTGCTGCACGTGGTGGCGCTTGTTCGGCGCGAGGTGGTCTGAGGCCGCCACGCTTTCCTTTGTCGCCGTGTCGCGCAAATAATCGACAAAAGCTGCAACCGCCGGGGGGCTGTCGACCTGGGGCCGGAATCGTTGGCGCTTCACGGCGCATCCGTTCGCCGCTGGATTGACTTCCCGAGCTCCTTGCTGCGGCGGTCGGAATTCGAGGTGATACAACCTTCCACAGGAAATCCGTGGCCGCATCTGGACGTCACATCTCCAAAGGCGTTTAATCGCTGCATGCGGGGTGGAGGTCATGCGTGACACCCAATGAATGCAGGACCCCCAATGCAGGGCCACTGCAATCACGTATGACCTGATGTTCTGGAGGCCAGGGCGTATCGCTCAACGCTCTCGGCCTCCCGTTTCCGGCCTCAATGCCGGGCCGCCCATCATCGATTGCTTCCGACGCTCATTCCGTCGGACCGCCTCCGGCGGGATGTCAATCCGGTATCTCCGGCTCGACGAGTTCGGCAAGCTGGCGGAGGGACTGCTGCCAGCCGAGATAGCAGGCTTCCACCGGAAGGGCGGCCGGCAGACCCGATTGTTCGATGTTGATCTCTGTGCCGACGGAAACCGTTTTCAGGCGCACAATCACCTGGATCGTACCGGACAGGTTCGGGTCGTCGAATTGATCCGTATAGCGGATAAGTGTATGCGGAACGAGTTCGATGTACTCGCCGCCGAACGAATGGCTGTTCCCGGTGGTGAAGTTCCTGAACGACATTCTGAAAGTCCCGCCCACCTTGGCATCGATGTGCTGAACGGTGCACGTGAAGCCGTTGGGAGGCAGCCATTTGGCCAGGGCGTCCGCTTCGAGAAAGGCTCGGTAGACTTTGTCGGCCTTGGCGGCCAGCACCCGGTGCAACCGGATCGTGTTGCCGTCCGTGGCTGCTTTCGGCGTCGGCTTCTTGGGCATCTTCCTTCTCCTGATTGCTGCCGGATGATCGGGGACGGCACGCGGATCGCCGCCATCCACCATCAAGACGTTCGAAATGCGTCCGATCCGACACGCGGCTGAAACGGCCTTCATCAGGGGAGTGTGTTCCGCCGGCTGACACCGCCCGGCCGTCGCCGGAAGCGAGCGTGCGCCCTGGAGGAGCCGCGTTGCGATCTCCTGTCACGTCCCCCGGCCGCTTGCAAATTATACAATGTAGAGTTAGATTATATATAGACAAAGACAGTTCGGGTACGTGAGCAACTTTTCCAGGGAGGTCCTATGCAAGCGATCAACGCCCCGTTTGTCGTCGAGAACCGGCACGACGACACCTTCCTCATCAATCGCGAGGTCTTCGTTTCCGAAGATCTGCTCAAGCTGGAATGGAAGCGCATTTTCAATACATGCTGGATTTACGTCGGCCACACGTCTGAGATCAGGAATCCGGGCGATTTCCGTACCCGGCAGGTTGCCGGACGTCCGATCCTGTTCTGCCGCGATCAGGATGGGCAGGTACGCGCCATGCTCAACGTCTGTAGCCACCGCGGCGCGCAGGTGTGCCGGGAGCGCGAAGGCAATGCTCGCGGATTCTACTGTATGTATCACGGCTGGACGTTCAAGCCAGACGGCAGCCTGCTCGCTGCGCCGGGCATCGAGGACTACGGGCCGAAGTTCGACCGCGATGCACATGCGCTGAAGCAGGTGCCACGCTTTGAATCCTATCGCGATTTCTGGTTCCTGAATTTCGATCCCAATGCCCCGCCGTTGGTCGACTACCTGGCGGGTGCGAAGGACTACATCGACCTCGTCGTCGACCAATCGCCGTCCGGCCGCATGGAGATCATCACCGGCACTCAGGAATATGACATCAAGGCGAACTGGAAGCTGCTGGTCGAGAATTCCGTCGACGACTATCATATCATCGCCACGCACACGACGTGGATCCAGTACATGATCAACTCGGGCGTGAACATGAAGCGCCCCCGCGGTCAGCTTCTGCCGTCGAAGGGGCGAGGTGTCGATCTGGGCAACGGCCATTTGACGACGGACAACCCGAACTATCGCGGTCGGCCGGTTGCGGCATGGATATCCGTATACGGAGAGGACGCGAAGGAAGACATTGCCGGAGTTCGTGCTGAGCTGGTTCAGCGGCTCGGCGAAGAACGCGCCGAGCGTGTCGCCAACACCAACCGCAACCTCGTGATTTTCCCCAACCTGGTGATCAATGACGGCTCATCCGTTACCGTGCGCAATTTCACACCGGTATCGGCCGGACACATGAAGGTAACGGCATGGGCGCTTGGGACCGCTGAAGAGACAAAGGAGCAAAGGGCGCGCCGGCTGCATGCCTTCCTGACGTTCTATGGTCCGGGCGGGTTCGCCACGCCTGACGATGTTGCTGCGCTCGAGTCAGCCCAGCAAAGCTACGCCGCCTATCGCGAGACGCACTGGAACGACCTCTCGCGCGGAATGCACAAACCGGCTGACGAGCAGCTCGATACCGATGAGGGCCACATGCGCTGCTTCTGGCGGCGCTGGTCCCAGTTGATGGAGGCCTGACGATGGCGACCATTGAAGCGATCCGCCCCTCCACCATCACCGAGGTCGAGCAACTCCTGTACCACGAAGCGGAGCTTCTCGATGGCTGGAAGCTCGACGACTGGCTCGAGCTGTTGACGGACAAGGCCAGCTACTATGTTCCGCCGACCGATAAGCCGGAAGCCAGCCACGAGGACGCGCTGTTCATCATTGCAGATGACCATGTCCGCCTCAAAGAGCGCGTCATCCGTCTGAAAGACCCGAGCTGTCACGTCGAATACCCGCCCTCCCGCACGCGGCGCATCATTTCGAATGTACGGGTTGCCGAGCAGCCCGACGGAACTCTTGCCGTGAAGGCGAACTTTGTGGTCTATCGCAACCGTCGTGGCGGCGATAAGCGCACGTTCACCGGGGAATATCGCTACATTCTCCATCGCCGCAATGGCGAGCTGCGCATCCATGAGAGGCGAGCCGTTCTCGACGCCGAAGAGTTGGGTGAGCTGGGCTCGGTGAGCTTCATTCTCTAGCGGAACAGCATGGCAGGCGAGACGCAGGATCGGCCGGAACAGCGCAGCATCCAATCGATCGAGGTCGGTTTCCGGCTGATCCGCGTGCTCGAGCAGGCGGGCGGCAAGCTCCCGTTGAAAGCACTCTCCTCGCGCGCGGAGATGCCGCCCGGCAAGGCGCATCTCTATCTGGTCAGCTTCATGCGCGTGGGGCTCGTCGTGCAGGATCCGGAGACCATGCACTACGGCCTGGGACCCTACGCGATGCAACTCGGCATGGCGGCGCTGCAGCAGATCAGCTTGCCGGAGCTGGCGCGCGAGCCGCTGGAGCGCATGAACCAGGACTATGAGCTGCCGGCCTATCTGTCGATCTGGGGACGCATGGGGCCCTTTATCGCCGTCAAGCTGGATGCCGATCTGCCGACGCCGTTCACGATCAAGGTGGGCTTCGTGTTCCCGCTGCTGAGCACGGCGACCGGCAATATTTTCCTCAGCCATATGCCGGCGCGCGATACCGATGCCTTGGTCGAGCGCGAAGGGCACCTCGCTCCCGACCTGCTCGCCAGGCGCGATGCGATCTCGTCAAAGATCAGAAAGGACGGCTTCGCGGTTTCCGAAGGCCATCTGTTTCGTGGCTTTTCAGCCGTCGCCGCTCCTGTTTTCGATCACACGGATTCGCTGGCAGGAAGCGTGACCTTGCTGGGCATCGGTGCCGAGATTGATCGTTCCCCGCGCGGTCCCGTGGTCTCCCGGGTTCGGCAGGTTGCTCATGAGCTGAGCGGGAAACTCGGCAGCAAAAGGCAGTGAGCGCGCGACGCAAACCTACATCACGTTGCCGACGGCATCGCCGGCGGAGCGATCGGTGTAGAACTCCGGCTGCATCCGGCTTTCCAGTCCCTCGGCCCCGAGTCGCGCCTCGAACTCCTTGCGAAGGAACGGGTCCTCCTCGCAATAGGGGATCGCGCTGCCGCCCTTCTTCAGGTCGATGGCGCCGTAGTCCATTACGTTCTCACCCGGCAGGCCGGGTTTGCGCGAGCGCTGGTTGTTGGGCCCGTGCCAGGCGCTGACCCGCAACGGTTCCGCGCCGATGCCGAAGTGCTGGTGAAACCAGTCGCCGGACATGGGTGCAGCGGAGACGAGCCCGCCGTACGCGTACTCCTGCTTCTTCACCTTGTCGGCAAAGCCGTCCCGCCACGGGTGCATGCCCAGATCGGCCGGCCACGTGTAGGTGTAGCCCTTGCCCTTCAGGCACAGCAGGACCGCGGCCGACATGTGCTTGTGCGCCTTGGAATAGCGTCCGGTCTCGTGCTGCCCGACCCATAGATAGAAGCGGTTTCCGGCCATGTGCGGCTCGACGCGGCGGTAGCCGGGCGAACGCCGGTTGTCGAGCGGAAGCTCGGTGTTGATCAGGTCCGGGATGAAATTGGTGCGGCGCATGGCGAGGCCGCGCACGGGGTCGGGCAGCACATCGTCATTCGGCTTGAAGAAGTCGTCCGCGCCGGCATAGCGCTCGGAGAAGTCGTAGGGGCAGTTGAAAATGAAATCGACGTTGTCGATCAGGTTCATCATGTTCGGCGCCGTGGTGCCGCAGTAGAGCAGCGTCGGCGTGCTCGTGGCGTTGACCAGGCGATGGTGGGTGTTGAGCGGGATCGTGAACAGCGAGCCCTTCTGCCATTCGAACGTTTGCTTGGCCTGACCGTCGCGCCACACGTCGGTCGAGCCGCGCCCTTCGACGACGAACACCACTTTTTCGTAGAGGTGACGTTCGATGTTGAGCGCGCCGCGCGGCGGGATCTCGACGACGTATTGGCCCCACAAGCCCTCGGTCCCGAGCAACTGGATATAGCTGCCGCGTCCACCCACGCGCTTCCAGGGCGCCAGCGGCAGATCGAGCACCGAGCGCACGCCGATGTCGCGGTAGACAGGGATACCCTCGGACTCCATGAACCGGTCGTAAGGCATCGGCGGCCGGCGGAACCTGCCCTTGCCCGCATTCTGTCCGGCCGTCGGCTCATGCCAGTGATCGAACGGATCGTCGTGAGCCATCGCACTCTTCCTTTCGAGCTGCTGTCCCCAATTCGAGCCGCACCGACAGTCTCCGCGCACCGCGCGCTTCCGGTCCCGGCCGAAGCTTCGTAAGGGATCTGTCCGAGGAAACCAATCTTATCCAATTTGCTCGATGGCCGAGATCGCCGCCAGATGTGATCGGCATGCATATCGTCCATCGGCACACGGATCCGATACTCGCTTCGACGTGTCGAGCGGGTCGGCGAGCGTCTGGTTCAACGATTCTTGCCGGCTGGGGTGGGGTGCGGGCACAAGCCGGAGCTGCGCGCGTTCATTCCTGCCGTAGGTCAGGACTGCACTGTGTCTGAAATATAGCAGCATGCCTCGAGAGCCGGCCGGCACGGACCCGGCTTGGCATTGATGGTACACCGCTCCGGAGAAAATCGGCCGGCCCGATTCCATCTCTCTCCGGAACTGAGCAGCTAATATGGCTGCAGGATCGCGCGGCGGTCACTCACTGAAACCACGCAAGACAGGTCCTCGATGACCTGTCGAGACAGATCCCTGACATTCTCGTCCTCCACCACTCCGGACAGATCGACAGCGCCGTTCGTTACCGTGACCTCTGTGAGCCATGCGCTGGCCCCCCGGATCC
>JBFWYV010000277.1:0-6656 GCA_050186055.1 Hyphomicrobiaceae bacterium
GACCAGCTCCGCATACCCGCCCGGCCGATGAATACCGATGTTGCTGTGCCACGGACATTCAGAGCCCCGCCCCTCGCGGCAGGCTTCGCATGCGCCGCACGTGATCCGCGAGCACACGATGACACGCTCGCCCACGCGGCCCGGCGCAACGCCCGGCCCGACAGCAACAATCTCGCCCGCCGGGTCCTGACCGGGGATCAGCGGCAGATGCTTCTCGGTGCCGGCCTCGCCGCGGATCACGTTCAGGTCGCGCGTCCGGTTGACGGTCACGGCATGGACCCGAACGAGCAGTTCACCGGGCCCCGGCACCGGGTCAGCGATGGTCTCGACCCGAACCGCCTCCGCACCTCCGTACTGGCGAACCACGATCGCTCTCATCTCTTTCCTCCCATCGCTCCCGGCCAGGCCGGGCCATTTGTTCGTCCCATCCACAGACCTCCTGTGGATAAACGACCTTCACTGGCCCTGTCCCGCACCAATTTGCGCGGACACCGCTTCCGAGACCAGCTTCCGCATGGAAACGCTGCCGTGAATCTGTCTAAGAGGGAGTCCAGCGGCGGTCGCGACAGGGTTTGGCGTGACGACCCCGGCACTCCAGATCGATGCGGGGAATGTCATGCGGATCATCAGGCTCGGCAGCATTGCGGTCATGGCGCTCATTGTTTCCGCCTGCTCATGCGAAACCCTTGAACGGGCAGGATTTCAGCCGGCACGGCTGAGCATCAAGGACACCCCACCGGCCAAGCGGCCGCACATCGCGCGTGCCGCCGCCATGACCATCATGTCGGCACACGCCGACATGTCCAGCCTGCGCCGCTTCTGCGGTGAGCGGCACGTCCGCTTTCAGGCTGGAACGCTCAAGGAATCGCCGGAGCAAAGGGCGCGCAACAACGCGATGTGCCAGAAGGTCTACGATCCGAAATAGCAGTCGGAAGATTGCCCGGCCTCACGACGCCAAGACCGATCAATCCTCGATCAGAACCTGCACGTCCTCGCCGTCGACGCGGGTCTGATAGGTCTTCAGATCGCAGAAGATCGGCGGCCCCAGCCCCTTGCCGGTCTTGATCTCGAACGCGCCGCCGTGCAGCGGGCATTCGATCACGTCGCCATCCATCTGCCCGTCGGTGAGAAACGCGTAGGCGTGCGTGCATTCGTTGTCGGTGGCGAAGAACGTACCATCCAGGTTGTAGATCGCGAGCTGCTTGTCGGCCGCTTCTACCCCCTTCATGCTGCCCGGCTCGAGGTCCTGGGCCTTGACCACGCTCACCCACTCGCCGCCTGCATCTGCTGCCATCGTCCTGAACCCCAATTCTACACCCGTGTAACGGGTCCCTGTCTGATCGTCGGCGCCGCGCCGTGCCGCTCCGGCCTGTCGAACGCCGGATCGAAAATTTCTTCGGACGAAACGACGCGAGGCGCAAGCCCCTGCTCGTGCACCCAGCGCCCCAGCGCCGCCAGCGCCGGCCGGTTGGGCGCATGGCCATAAGACCAGAAATCGTCGCCGAATACCCGCCGGCTCTCCTCGACATGATCGAGCAGGAAGGGGAGCGACAGGTGCAGCGCATCCGTGTCGTACAGCCCGCTGATCGCCATGTCCTTTGCAGCGGTGAACGCCGCATAGAGATTGGCCGGAACCCAGGGATGAGCCGCTACGACGTCCTTGCGCACCACGACGGCATGCATGATCGGAAAGATCCCGGTCTTCCTGAAGTGCTCGGTCTCGGCCGCCTTGAAGTCCGGAAACAGCCGGGCGATATGCGCCTTCCCGGCCAGGAAGCTGGGCGGCAGGTAGATCGACAGCAGAGCATCGAGCTCGCCTCGTTCCAGCATGGCCTCCAGCGTGTCGTCACCGCCGACGAACTCCAGCCGGATATCGGGCGGCAGAGCGAGCGGCACGAGCGGCGGCTGCGTCGGGGCGGTCAGCCCGCCGACGAACCAGTGGATGTCTCGCGCGTGCACGCCATACTCGTCGGCGAGCAGACCCTTCATGAAGACCGTTGCAGTCGCGCCGTACTGGGTAACACCGACCCGCTTTCCCTTGAGATCGGAGGCGTGACGAATTCCCGCACCGGTCCGGATGTAAATGCAGGAATGCCGGAAGATCTTCGACAACGCCACCGGCATCGCCACGAACGGGCATTCGCCGCGCGCAATCAGCGTGACATAAGAGGCGAGCGACAATTCCGCCGCCTCGAACGCCTGGTCGTTCAGCATACGCGTGAACGTCTCATGCGGCCGCGAAATCACGATATCGAGATCGATTCCGGCCGGTTTTACGCGTCCGTCCAGCAGCGGCTGCACGCGGTCGTAGTGGAAGCAGGCCAGTTGAAGCTTGAGGTCCGGCATCGATATCGACATTCCCGTGAAATGAGCTTTCAGCACAGATCGGCGCAGGCAGTTTCGAACGTTTCGGACTCATCTGCAAGCAAACGGCTGAGGTCCGAAGCCCGCTTGCCAAATCCGGCAAGCGGACAGGGACGTCCGGTTACCATTGCCCCCTGCTGTCAAATAATCTACACAACCCTCCTGAGAGCTTCCCCGATACTGGCAACGGCCGCCAGCGCCCAGAGTCAGACGGTGGCGGCTGCGGCGAAAAATGCTGCTCCTTGCATCGTTGGGGGAGGGGAAATGCGGCAATTGAGCCTAGGCGTTCTGCTGTTCGCGTTCTGGCTGACGCTGTCAGGCCACTATACGCCGCTGCTCATGGGCATCGGTCTCGTCGCGTCGATCCTGTGCGTCGCCCTTGCGGTCCGCATGAACGGGGCCGACCACGAAGCCGTTCCGATCGCCCTGATGGGATCCGCACTCTCGTACTGGCCGTGGCTCGTGTGGGAGATCTGCAAATCCGCCTGGAGCGTGTCGAAGATCATACTCAGCCCGCGCCTGCCCATCTCGCCGACCATGACGGTCGTGGCCGCCGGCCAGCAGACGCCGGTCGGCATAGCGACCTACGCGAACTCGATCACTTTGACACCCGGTACGATTACGACCGGCGTCCGGGGCAATCTGCTGACCGTTCACGCGCTGGTCCGGGACGGGGCCGACGACCTGGAAGGCGGCGGAATGGATGCGCGCGTCACTCAGTTCGAAGGAGCCAAGTGATGTTCGCGCTCGCCGTTTCTGCGATTCTCGTTGCACTGACGCTGGTGATCATATGCGCGATCAGAGGCCCCACCGTTTTCGACCGCGTGCTGGCCGGCAACTCGGTGGGCACACTGGCGATCCTGCTGCTCGCTGCTGTGGGCTTCATGACGGGACGGCCCGAGTGGCTTGACATCGCGCTGACGTACGGCCTGCTCAATCTGATCTCGACGCTCGCCGTCCTGAAATTCTTTCGCCACGGGGACCTTGCCTACGACGTCGAGGAGGACGCCAAGTCGTGAGCAGCCTCGTGATCGACCTTCTGAGCTGGCCCCTGATCGTTGCCGGCAGCATCTTCATCGTCATCGGCGCCGTCGGCATGGTGCGAATGCCGGACGTCTACACGCGCATGCACGCGGCCAGCGTGATCGACACGCTCGGCGCCGGCCTCCTTATCCTGGGCCTGGTGCTGCAGGCAGGCCTCTCGCTCAACGCCTTGAAGCTGCTGATTCTGCTGGCATTGATCTTCTTCTTCGGGCCGGTGGTGACGCATGCGCTGGCCCAGGCCTCCTTGCATGAAGGGGTCGAGCCGCTGCTGAGCGAGGATCGCCGCGAGCGCCGCTCCAGCGAGTTGGCCGCCTCCGGCGACTCCAGCGAGTTGGCCGCCTCCGGCGACAAGGGGAATCGATGATGGAGAATCTGGTTGTAACAGTGCTGCTGTCGCTGCTTGCCGTCATAACGATCGTGATCATCCGACAGCGCAGCTTGTTTGCCGTCGTCATCCTGGCGGGGATCTACAGCTTTCTGATGGCGAGCATACTGATTGTGCTCGACGCCGTCGACGTCGCCATGACGGAAGCTTCCGTCGGCGCGGGCATCTCCACCGTCGTGCTTCTTGCAACGTTGTATCTCACGCAATCGCGCGAATATCCACGCCCGCGCTCGGCCCTGGTCCCGCTGTTCGTTTCCGTCGTCATCGGCGGCGCCCTGATCGCCGGGACACTCGCGTTGCCGCCCTTCGGCACGCCCGATGCGCCGATCCACAAGCATACGAGCCCGCGCTATCTCCAGAAAACCGTCGAGGAAACGACCGCGCCGAACGTCGTGACGTCGGTTCTTGCCGATTACCGCGGTTACGACACATTGGGCGAGACGACGGTCATCTTCACGGCCGGCATCGGCGTGCTCCTTCTCTTGAAAGGACGACGGCGGCGCTACGCGCCGGAGACAGGCGAGGAGATCAAAGGACAATGAAGCTCGACCTGATCCTTAGGATCGGCACCAAGCTTATCCTGCCTTTCATCCTGCTGTTCGCCCTCTACGTTCATTTCCACGGCGACTACGGTCCCGGAGGAGGCTTTCAGGCCGGAGTGATCGCCGCCGGCATGCTGATCCTGCATGCCCTCGTATTCGGCGTGCGCGCGACAAAACGCATCGCTCCTCAGCGCGTGGTGGAGACGATGGTGCCGCTTGGCGTGCTGGTCTATGCCAGCGCCGGCCTGCCGGCACTGTTCAAAGGCATGAACTACCTGAATTATGCCGCCTACGATCTCCATCATCCCGCACACGGACATCACCTCGGGATCCTGCTGGTGGAGAGCGGCGTCATCATCACCGTGTTCTCGACCATGGTGGCGATCTTCTAC
Source organism: Hyphomicrobiaceae bacterium (assembly GCA_050186055.1). GTDB lineage: Bacteria > Pseudomonadota > Alphaproteobacteria > Rhizobiales > Hyphomicrobiaceae > CAMDPA01. The sequence goes on from JBFWYV010000277.1 coordinate 4,728, forward strand.
GCGTTTTCCGAGCGGGGCCGCGCATGAACCTCGTTGACATGAACCTCGTCGAAGAGCTGTTCCAGCACTACAACTACTTCATCACCATCTTCCTGATGGTCGCCGGTCTCTATGTCGTGATCGCGCGCGGCAACATGATCAAGAAGCTGGTCGGCCTGTCGCTGTTCCAGACGTCGGTCTATCTGCTCTACATCTCTCCGGGAAAGATCCTTGGCGGGACCGCGCCCATCATCGACCCTGACTTCAAGGTCTACTCCAACCCGCTGCCGCACGTGCTGATCCTCACCGCGATCGTGGTCGGCGTCGCCACGCTTGCCCTTGGCCTTGCCCTGGTGGTGCGCATTCACGAAGCCTACGGCACGATCGAGGAGGATGAGATCTTTGATCGGGACCGGGGCTCATGATGGCGCTCGAATCCCACCTCCCCATTCTGCAGGTGATCGTGCCGTTGTTCGGCGCCTTGATCACTGCCTTCATGCGCCGAGGCACGCTCGCCTGGCTTTCGGCCCTGATCGTATGCTGGGCCGCTGCCGCCATCTCGGTGCTGCTCCTGATCCGGGTGCTGACCGTCGGCGCGCCGGTGTCCTACGTCATGGGGGATTGGGGGATCCCGTGGGGCATCGAATACAGGGTCGACGCATTCAACGCCTTCGTCCTCACGGTCGTCACCGGCATAGCGGCAGTTCTGATGCCTTATGCCAGGAAGAGCGTTGCGTTTGAAATCGCTGCGCATCAGCAGGCCTGGTTCTACTCCATGTTCCTGCTGTGCCTGACCGGCTTGCTCGGCATCGCGGTAACCGGCGATGCCTTCAACGTCTTCGTGTTCCTCGAGATCTCTTCGCTGTCGACATATGTGCTGATCGCGCTCGGCCACAACCGTCGTGCGCTGCTGGCTTCCTACCAGTATCTGATCATCGGCACCATCGGCGCCACGTTTTACGTGATCGGCATCGGCCTGATCTATCTGGTCACCGGCAGCCTCAACCTTCACGACATCTCCGGACGGCTTGCCGAGGCGTACGCCGTCTATCCCCACCCGGTCATGACCGGCCTCGCGTTCCTGATTGTCGGCATCTCGTTGAAGCTTGCCCTGTTTCCACTGCACGTCTGGCTGCCCAACGCCTATGCCCATGCCCCCTCGGCGGCAACCGTGTTCCTGGCGGGAACCGCGACGAAAGTCGCCGTCTACCTGCTCATCCGCATCCTGTTCTCGATGTTCGGTGTCGCCATCGACTTCAACGAGCTTCCGGTCGCCGACGTGCTGATCGTGCTGTCGGTCGCCGCAATGTTCATTGCCTCCTTCGCGGCGGTGTTCGAGGAGAATGCCAAGCGCATGCTGGCCTATTCCTCGGTTGCCCAGATCGGCTATATCACTCTGGGGATTGGCCTCGCCAACCAAAGCGGCCTGACAGGCAGCATCGTCCATATGCTGAACCACGCCGTGACCAAGGCTACGCTGTTCATGTGTCTCGGCGCCATCGTCTGCCGCACCGCCAGCATGCGCTTCACGGACCTCGCCGGAATCGGCCGCAAAATGCCGCTGACCTCGGTCGCATTCGTGCTTGCCGGCTTGAGCCTGATCGGCGTTCCGGGCACGGCCGGCTTCATCTCAAAATGGTATCTTGCCGTCGGCGCACTCGATAAAGGCTACTGGTCGCTGGTGTTCCTGATCGTCCTCAGCTCCCTGATCGCCGTGATCTATATCGGCCGCTTCGTCGAGATCGCTTATTTTCGCGATCCCTCGCCGTGTGCCGCGAATGCCCACGAACCGACCGCATCGATGCTGATCCCGACTCTCCTGCTGGCCGCCGCCACCGTCTACTTCGGCCTCGATACCCGAGCCAGCGCCGACATCGCCGCCATTGCCTCCCAGCAACTGCTCGGAGGTTTGAAATGATGATCGACGTCAACGCGCCGGAAACGCTGCTC
>JBFWYV010000278.1:0-6618 GCA_050186055.1 Hyphomicrobiaceae bacterium
GGATATCGACGCTGTGCAGGACGAGATGCCGCGGCGCGGCATCGTGCCCAAGGCGGTGGTCGAAGGGCCGCCCAGCCGCACCTGCCCGATCCTGCTGCGCCAGACCTCGTTCAAGGCGATCGAGGAACGCGTCGCTTTCCCCTGCGCAGAAGGCAAACTCACTCGCGGCTCCCACACCGCCCGCTTCGGCGAGATCGAGCAGCGTGGAATAGCACTGACGCCCAAGGGCCGTGTCCTCTATGACCGCCTGCTCAATGAGGCACGCGCCAATGTTCGTCCGGCTGCCGATGGTTCCAATGCGCAGGCCTATTGTGCCGCGCTGCAGGAAAGCTTCGCCGCTTTCCCAGACGACTGGAGCGCCATCCGCAAGGCAGGGCTCGGCTACTTTCTCTATTCCGTTGTGGCCAGTGCCGACCTTTCGAACCGCGCAGGACACGACATTGAGGCTCTGATCGAGGCCGGCGCAGTACGCTTCGATCCGATCGTCTACGAGGACTTCCTGCCTGTATCCGCTGCCGGCATCTTCCAGTCCAATCTGGGCGACGCCGCCGTGCAGGAATTCGTGGCGAGCCCGAACCAGAAGCTGTTCGAAAAGGCGCTGGGCGCTGCCGTGCTGAACGAGTTCGACCACTATGCCGGCATCGAGCGAGCCTCTATCGAACAATGTCTCTCTGCTGTCAGGACGACGTCGGTTGCCGCCTGATGACGCTTGCTGCCGAACACATCGAACGGCTCGGCGCCATGCTCGGTCCGCAAGGTCTGCTGACGCGGCCAGTCGATATGGCGCCCTATGAAAGCGGCGCGCGCTATGCTGGCGGGCGCGCCGCCTTCGTGGCGCGGCCGGCTTCCACCGAGGCCGCGTCGCAGGTGGTGGCCTATTGCGCCCGCAACGCCATCGCGTTGGTGCCACAATCGGGCAATACCGGGCTTGTAAGCGGCTCGACGCCGGACGACAGCGGCACGCAAGGCGTGCTCGGTCTCGATCGTCTGCGCTCAACTTTCGAACTCGATGTCGACAACCGCAGCCTGCGTGTCGATGCCGGCTTCCGGCTTTCCGAGATCAACGCCCGGCTCGAACGGCACGGCCTGTTCTTTCCTATCGACCTGGGTGCCGATCCCATGGCCGGCGGCATGGTGGCGACCAATACGGGCGGTGCACGTTTCCTGCGTTTCGGCGACGTGCGTCACAGCACGCTGGGACTGAAGCTGGTGCTGGCTGACGACCAGGGCACGGTGCTGGAATGCGGCAGGGGCCTGCGCAAGGACAATACTGGTCCCGACTGGAAGCAGCTTTTCATCGGCACTGGCGGCGCTTTCGGCATCGTCACCGAATGCACCTTCAATCTGGAGCGGCTGCCGAAACAGACGGCCACGGCCTATCTGGTGCCGCGCAATTGCGACGACGCGCTTCTCCTGCTCCACGAGGTCGAAGAGCGTGCCGGCACCTATCTCAGCGCTTTCGAAGGCATGTCCGGGCTGGCGATCCGCCACGCGCTCGCCCATGTGCCATCGCTGCGCAATCCGTTTCCGGGCGGCGCCATCCCTGCTTACGTCATCCTTGTCGAACTCTCCCGTTCATGGGCGCCGCGAGCGGGCGAACAGTCGCTCGACGCGGTTCTGGAGGAGATACTGGCCGACATCTGGGGACTGCCTAGCGGCCCGCTGCTCGACGCCTTCATGGGTGCACCTTCCGAGATGTGGGCGCTGCGGCATAGCCTGTCGGAGGGCACCAAGGCCGCCGGCTATATCGTCGGGCTCGACCTCGCCTTCCGCCGCGGCGAGGTGATGCGGTTCCGCGAGCGCATGGCGGCAATGCTTGCGGAAAGATTTCCACAAACCGAGATCTGTGACTTCGGCCATATCGGTGACGGCGGCGTGCACTTCAATCTGGTGCTGCAGCGCGGCTCGAATGGCGGCGTGGACATCGATCTTGTCGCGCGTCTGCGCACCTATGTGACGCAAGTTGCGGTAGAAGAGCATGGTGGCAGCTTCAGCGCCGAACATGGACTCGGCCGTTGCAACCAGAGTTTCTACGATCGCTACACACCGGAAAGTCTGAAGCAGATGGCGGCACAGTTCAGGCAGGTGACGTCGCCCGGCCCCATCGGTGCGGTGCGGCTTTGAAGATCGGGCCCACGCCCCATGAACGAAACGGAAAGGTGATTGTCATGACGCTCTCTCACGAAACCTCGGCCCTTCTTTCGAAACTCGGTGTTAATGCGGCCTTCCTTACCGCCGGCGACTTGCATGTGGCTAGCCCTGTGACGGGCGAGGAGATCGCCGCATTGAAAGCCATGTCGGCGGCGGAGACGGACAAGGCCATCGACCGCGCCCAGGACGCCTTCCGCGCCTGGCGGCTGGTGCCGGCGCCGAAGCGCGGCGAGCTCGTGCGGCTGCTCGGCGAGGAGCTGCGTGCTGCGAAGGCGGACCTCGGCCGTCTGGTGTCGATCGAAGTGGGAAAAATCCCATCGGAGGGATTGGGCGAAGTGCAGGAGATGATCGACATCTGCGACTTCGCCGTCGGTTTATCGCGCCAACTCTACGGCTTGACGATCGCCACTGAGCGTCCCGGCCACCGCATGATGGAGACCTGGCATCCGCTCGGCGTCGTCGGCGTCATCTCCGCCTTCAACTTCCCCGTCGCGGTATGGTCGTGGAATGCGGCGCTCGCCTTCGTCTGCGGCAATTCCGTCGTCTGGAAACCGTCGGAAAAGACGCCGCTCACCGCCCTCGCCTGCGAGGCGATCTTCGCCAAGGCCGTGAACCGCTTCGGATCCGAGGCGCCGGAAGGGCTTCTGGAGGTGCTGATCGGCGAACGCGCGGTCGGCGAGGTGCTGGTGGACAATGAAAAGGTGCGGCTCGTCTCGGCCACCGGCTCGACGCGCATGGGCCGTGAGGTCGGGCCGCGGCTTGCCAAGCGCTTCGCTCGTCAGATCCTGGAGCTCGGCGGCAACAATGCCGGCATCGTCTGCCCGTCGGCCGATCTCGACATGGCAGTGCGCGCCATCGCCTTCGGCGCCATGGGCACGGCGGGCCAGCGCTGCACGACGCTGCGCCGCCTGTTCGTCCATGACAGCGTCTACGACCAGCTCGTGCCACGTCTCAGGAAAGCCTATGAGAGCGTCTCGATCGGCAGCCCGCTGGAGACGAATGCGCTGGTCGGACCGCTGATCGACAAGGCCGCCTTCGACGGCATGCAGAAGGCGCTTGAAGCCGCCAAAGCCGAGGGCGGCAAGGTAACAGGCGGCGGTCGCGTCGAGACCGGTCATGCGGAAGCCTACTATGCGCGGCCGGCACTGGTCGAGATGCCGAAGCAGACGGGACCGGTTCTGGAGGAGACCTTCGCTCCGATTCTCTATGTGATCAAATATTCCGATCTCGATGAGGCGCTGAAGCTTCACAATGCGGTGGGGGCAGGGCTTTCCTCGTCGATCTTCACGCGCGACCTGCAGGAGGCGGAGCGCTTCCTGTCGGCGGATGGTTCCGACTGCGGCATCGCCAATGTCAATATCGGCACCTCGGGTGCGGAGATCGGCGGCGCCTTCGGGGGCGAGAAGGAGACCGGCGGCGGACGCGAGAGCGGTTCCGATGCCTGGAAGGTCTATATGCGCCGTGCCACCAACACCGTGAACTACTCCAAGGCCCTGCCGCTCGCACAGGGCGTGAGCTTCGATATCGACTGAGGATCTGATAATGCTCACCAGACCGGACGTTGCTGCCGCGTCTTTCAGGCCGGCAACCCGCATCGACGATATCGGCGTTTCCGAAATCCTTCTGATCGGTGCGCGCGCCGCAGCTATGCGGAAGGCGGGTCACGACGTCATCGTTCTAGGCGCCGGCGAACCGGATTTCGACACGCCCGAATCGGTGAAGGAAGCGGCATACAGAGCCATGCAGCGCGGCGAGACCAAATACACCGCGCTCGATGGCTCGCCTGCCCTGAAGGAAGCGGTGCGGGAGAAGTTCCGGCGCGACAACGGGCTCGATTGCTCGACGAGCGAGATCAGCGTCGCCTCCGGAGCGAAGCAGGTCATCTTCAACGCCTTCATGGCCACGCTCGACCCCGGCGACGAGGTGATCGTGCCGACGCCCTACTGGACGTCATATGCCGACATCATCCGCATTGCCGGCGGCGTGCCGGTGCTGGTCGCGTGCGATATCGCCAACGGCTTTCGGCTGACAGCCGACCAGCTTGAGCGCGCCATCACGCCGGCTACGCGCTGGCTGATGCTGAACTCACCCTCCAACCCGACCGGCGCGGCCTATTCAGAGGCCGACTATCGCCCGCTGCTCGACGTGCTTTTGAAGCATCCGCAGGTGTGGCTGCTGGCCGACGACATCTACGAGCACATCGTTTATGACGACTTCCGCTTCGTCACGCCTGCGGCGCTGGAGCCTACGCTGCGCGACCGTATCCTGACTGTCAACGGCATCTCCAAGGCCTATGCCATGACCGGCTGGCGCATAGGCTACGGGGCCGGGCCAGCGACCTTGATCAAGGCCATGGCGGTGGTCCAGAGCCAGTCCACCTCCAATCCGTCTTCCATTTCGCAGGCGGCGGCGATCGAGGCGCTGAGTGGACCGCAGGGCTATCTGGCCGAACGCCGCGAAAGCTTCCGCATCCGCCGCGATCTGGTCGTAGACGGGCTCAACGCCATCGAAGGCATCAACTGCCCTCGTCCGCAAGGCGCCTTCTACATCTTCGCAAGCTGCGCGGAAATGCTCGGGCGCACCACGCCGCAGGGCCGAAAGATCGAAAGCGATCGCGACTTCTGCGCCTATCTGCTGGACGAGGCCGAGGTTGCGATTGTGCCAGGTTCGGCATTCGGCGCCTCGCCCTTCTTCCGCATTTCCTATGCAACATCACAGGACGACTTGCGAAAGGCTCTGGCGCGTATTGCCGCGGCCTGTGCCGCACTAACAAGCTGAAGATTGGAAATGGAGGCAAGATGCTGAACGACACGCGTTCTCACGGCCTGTGGGAAGCATCGGCCCCGCCCGCGCCGGCGACGCAGCCCCTGGCAGGAACGACCGAAGTCGATGTTGTCATCGTCGGCGGCGGCTATACCGGCCTGTCCTGTGCGCTGCATCTGGCCGAGGCCGGCAGTTCGGTGTTGTTGCTGGAGGCGTACGAATTCGGCTTTGGCGGTGCCGGTCGCAATGTCGGGCTGATCAATGCCGGCTTGTGGCTGATGCCGGAGGATGTTTCAGCCGCGGTTGGCGCGGCCCATGGCGAGCGCCTGCTGACGGCGCTGGGCGATGGGCCGGCGCTAGTGATGAATCTCATCGACCGTCACGGCATCGATTGCGAACTGGAGCGCAACGGCACCCTCCACTGCGCCGTCGGCGAGGCCGGTCTACAAGAATTGAGGCAGCGCGAGGTGCAATGGCTGAGGCGCGGCGCTCCGGTCAGTTTGCTAGATGCAACGGAGACGGCTGGCCGGGTTGGCACGAATGCCTATGCCAGCGCCCTGTTCGACAGGAGGGCCGGCACGCTGCAACCGCTCGCCTATGCCCGCGGCCTCGCCCGCGCGGCATGTGCCGCCGGAGCGCAACTCCACACATCCAGCCCGGCCATTGCGACGGAGCGGAATGGCAGTCATTGGCGAGTACGCACCCCGAACGGGCGCGTCGAAGCGCAGTGGCTGGTCGTCGCTACCGATGCGTATGGCCTGGGACCATTTCGCGGCACGCAGGACGCACAGGTGCGGCTTCCCTATTTCAATCTCGCCACACCGCCTCTCGATGCCCCGACGCTCGCCACCATACTGCCCGGCAAGGAGGGCGTGTGGGATACAAAAACGATCCTCTCTTCGTTCCGCCTCGACCGCGCCGGACGGCTTGTATTCGGCTCTGTGGGCGCCCTGCGCAATGGCGGCGAAGCCATCCATCGGAGCTGGGCGCAGCGAGCGTTGGCACGTCTTTTTCCGCAACTTGCAGGCATCGGCTTCGAGCATGAATGGTATGGCCAGATCGGCATGACCGACGACGCTGTACCGCGCCTGTACGCCTTCGGCCCCAAGGCGGTCGGTGTGTTCGGCTACAATGGGCGCGGCATCTCGCCCGGCACCGTATTTGGCCACGAACTGGCGCTGCTGATCCTTGGTGAGAAAAAGCTGGAAGACCTGCCGCTGCCGATGAGCGGCATGAAACCGGCACCGCTGCGCAGCCTGAAGGAACTCTACTACGAAGCAGGAGCGCAGATCGCCCATCTGGCCGGAAACCGCTTTTGAAGCAGACAGGCTCGACCCCGAGCAGATCTAGACTAGGCTCGGCCATAAAACTCGAAGAACACGCCATATAGCTTAACCTTGCTGTCCACAGGACTGACAGCAGCCATCATGAAAATTCACACAAAAGGAGAGTGCCTTGGGAGGCCTGGTAATTTTGGACGCAGAGCAAACTGCCCGCAAGCTACCGTTCGACGGTTTGGTGGAAGCACTTCGCTATGGTTTCATCGAAGGCTGCCACCTACCCGAGCGCCATCATCATACCCTGAGCAGAGCGGGAGAACTCGATGCGACCCTCCTGTTGATGCCGGCCTGGACGGATCCGGGTAAAGGGCGTTCACTCCTCGGGGTTAAGCTTGTCACCGTTGTTCCCGGCAATGCTGCAAGA
>JBFWYV010000279.1:0-6554 GCA_050186055.1 Hyphomicrobiaceae bacterium
GGACTTGGACGCCGCCCTCAACCGCCGGCAGGCGGCCGCTGTCATCGCCGGCCATATCGTCACCTCGAGGGCGCTGGCCCAGGTGGAGTTCACCGAACGGTATTTCCACACTCCGGGTCGGTTCGTGGGGCGCCGCGGCGGTCCGAAGCTGGAGATCACGCCGGACGGGCTTGACGGCCGCAGCATCGGGGTGGCGAAGGGAACCACGCACGAGGCTTTCCTGCTGGCATTCTTCCGGTCGAGTGCGATACGGCGCTTCGAGACGCAAGAGCTCGCCAGGGATGCGCTGGTCTCCCGCCAGGTGGATCTGGTGTTCGACGACGGCATCAGCCTGATCCTGTGGATCAACGGCGAGCTGTCGAAGGGGTGCTGCGAGCTGAAAGGCGGGCCATATCTCGAACCCAAGTATTTCGGGGACGGGGTCGCGATCGCAGTGGCCAAGGGGGACTATCTGTTGCGCAATGAACTAAACGCTGCGTTGCGGCGTTTGCGGGAAAGCGGCCGGTTCGAGGAACTGGTCCTACGGTACTTTCCGTATCGCGTCTTCTGACGCCGAGGTTGGGTCTGGCACCGCATCCGCTTACGCCGCCAAGGCGCTGAAGTGCGACGTTGCATCGCACTTGGGAGGGATGTAGGGTGACCGGCGCTTAACAACCTTACGTGAAAGCTGAGGCGAGACGTACGGTAGCATTCGAGTCTGCCGAGGGTGGACATGGCGGTCGCATTATTCGTAGTCGGTGTGTTTTCGGCGGTGGTTTTACTGGGGCTGCTCGCCTGGACGTGGTGGAGCCCACAACTGCGGATCTGGCCGCCGCCGACGGCCGATAGCTGGCAGAGCAATCTGTTCTGGCCGCTGTTCCGGGTCCTGAACGTGGCAGCGTTCGCCACTGCGATCGCCGACAACTCCGGATATCTGGAACTGCCGAGCTACGTCCGCGGCGTGGCAGTGGTCGCGCTGGGGATCTCGGGGGTCGCTTATGCCTATGCTCTGCTGGCGCTGGGCAAGCGCAATACCTACTGCAACGCCGCCGGTCTGGTGACACACGGCATCTACCGCTGGACCCGCAATCCGCAATATTCGACGGTGATTCCCGTCTATGCGAGCCTGGCGGTAGCGGCCGACAGCGGTATGACCTATGTGCTGTGCGCCGCAATGGTGGCCGTCTACGTCATGATGGCGCTGCTCGAGGAGCCTTGGCTCGAGGCTGCCTATGGCGATGTTTACCGTCGCTATCGGCGCCGGGTGCCCCGCTTCTTCAATTGGCATCGGGCCCGGGTGCTCATTGGATGGACCGTGCGCAGTCTGCTGCGGCAGATGCAGGACCGTTTCCAGATGCAAGGTCAGGCGCGCTAGTGCGGCGTCCCGCAATTACCGACCAGTATCGCGGCGGAGTTTTTCGTCGGCAATTGCGAGACAAAGCCGCACTAGCACATTGATGTTGCTAGTGTCCCTTTGTCTCCGAATTGCCGATAAGGGGTTGTCGCAAAGGTGTCGGCAATTCGGAGACGGGACACTAGCTGGTATGGCCGGAAACTCCGTCTCCGGGCCGGGATTGGGCTGGCTTGGAGGACGACGCCTTGCTTTTCCTGTGGAGGTCGGGCAATCGCGGCGCCAGCGTCACGATTGTGAGATTTTGTTTTGCTGTTATCCCTTCGGCAGGCGTCCAGCAATTGGTTGCCCGCGTCTCAGGTATGTGAGATTTTCGCTCCATGGCCCAACGCTACCGTGCCCTGTTCATTTCCGACGTGCATCTCGGGACGCGCGGATCGCGTGCCGCTGAGCTGCTTTCATTTCTGAAGCGCACCGAGGCCGAAACGATCTATCTCGTCGGCGATATTGTCGATTTCTGGCGCATCCGGCGCGGATTGGTGTGGCCGGAGGCGCATGGGGATGTGTTGAAGGAGATCCTCCGAAAGGCGGAAGCCGGAACCCGGGTGGTGTTCATCCCGGGCAATCACGACGATGGGCTGCGGGCTTATTGCGGCACCCGATTCGGCCGCATCGAAGTGCTGCGCGACACCGTGCACGAGACGGCCTCGGGACGCCGCTACCTGGTGATGCACGGGGACGAGTATGACGTGGTTGTGCAGCGCGCGCGCTGGCTGGCCCTGGTCGGGGACCGGAGCTACGCGCTGGCGCTGGCGGTGAACAAGCCGTTCAACTGGGTCAGAGGGCAACTCGGCCTCGAGTACTGGTCGCTCTCCGCGTATCTCAAGAACCGGGTCAAGAGCTGCGTCGGCCGGATCGGCAAGTTCGAGACCGCCCTCATCGAGGCGGCGGCCGCCAACGCGGCGGATGGCGTCATTTGCGGGCATATTCATCGCGCGGCATCGCTCAAGGTCGGCAGTATCCACTACATCAATATCGGCGACTGGGTCGAAAGCTGCACGGCCGTCGTCGAGCAGGAAGACGGGCAGATCGAAATCATCGACGGCGTCACGTTGGCCCCCCTTGCGGAGAGCAGCAGATCCGGCGGTTCCGAACTGGAGGCGGCGGCCTGATGCGGGTGCTGTTGGCTACCGATGCCTGGCGACCGCAGGTCAATGGAGTCGTGCGCACCTACGAGCGTCTCGACGAGGAATTGTCGGAACTCGGCGTCGAGCTGGCGTTCCTCACGCCGTCGGAGTTCCGCACACTGCCGTGCCCGACCTATCCGGAAATCCGTTTGGCCATTCCCGGCTATCAGTATCTGATCGAGCGCATCGCCTGCATCGAGCCGGACGCGGTGCACATTGCGACCGAGGGGCCGGTGGGGGTGATGACACGCAGGTGGTGCCTGAAGCGAGGCGTACCGTTCACGACGTCCTATCATACGCGCTTCCCGGAATATCTTTCGTCACGGTTCGGGATACCGCAAGGCTGGACCTATGCGGCGCAGCGCCGGTTCCACAATTCGGGCGCCGGCACCATGGTCGCCAGCCGCACGCTGGCGGCGGAGCTGGAAAAGCTCGGCTTCGAACGCCTGCTGCCGTGGACGCGGGGCGTGGATACGACGACGTTCCGGCCGAGGGACGAGCGCATCTTCGGCAGCGATTGCCCGGTTTTTCTGTACGTCGGCCGGGTTGCGGTGGAGAAGAACATCGAGGCCTTCCTCCGGCTCGACCTGCCCGGTCGCAAGGTCGTCGTGGGCTCGGGACCGATGCTTGCGGAGCTGTCGGCGCGGTATCCGGATGTCGTCTTCACCGGCAAGAAGGTCGGTGAGGAACTCGTGTCCTGCTATGCCTCGGCTGACGTCTTCGTCTTTCCCAGCCTGACAGATACGTTCGGGATCGTGCTGCTCGAGGCCATGGCTTCAGGTCTCCCCGTTGCCGCCTTTCCGGTGACGGGACCGCTCGACAACATCGCCCAAGGCGTGACGGGAGTCCTCGATCCCGATCTGCGCGAGGCCTGCATCGGTGCGCTGTCGATCGATCGCAAGAAGGTGCGGGAGCACGCTTGCGGCTTCGGATGGGATGCGGCCGCGCGGCTGTTCGTCTCGAATATCGAGAGCGCGCTGTTCGCCAAGCAAGGGCGGAGAATTCCGGCACGGCGCCGGTTGCTCGCCCGGCGTGCGCGTTCGGCGTGATTGCCCGCCAGTCGCCCTCTGCTCCCATGGAGTGCAACTTATCACACGATTTTCACGGCTTATCACGAGTGGTTGAGACGCCTTGATAGGGTCCGGACCCACGGTATCTACGAGTCATTACTGGTGACGTTCCTGTATCGATCCATGGATATGGAGGCCGGAAATGACACGTGACATCTTCATCGCGCTGGCAGCAGGCATGATGTTGTCCGCAGCTTCTCCCGCACTTGCCGACATGTACACGGTGGATTGCAATCAGGCCGGGCAGGACTGGGCCAAATGCGTCATCGATCGCTCCGGCACGCGCGATCCGAAGGCCGGCTCAATCGACTAAAGCGTCGGACCTTAAATGCGACTTTCATCGAGGAGCCGTCCGCTCGCGGGCGGCTCCGGTTCTTGTGCGGACGATGCGACGGGGCCATCGTCAGTATAGATATCAAATCTCGCTTCGCTCAGCAGTCCCTGCCCGGATGAATGCGGCGCAGGGCGTCGATCAACTCGCTGTCGTTCCTGTCGCCCATGCCGACGTCGACGGCCTGGCCGAAGACCTCCGCTGCGGTACGGCCGATGCGTGCCTGTCCTCCGATCTTCTCGATGAACTCGACCCCATACAGGATGTCCTTGATCCTGCTCCTGGCCGAGAACTGGACGGGGTCCTCGTGCTTGCCGGATGCCATGTAGCGTGAATGGCGGATGACGTGGCCGCTGTTGGTGTTGCCTTCCGAAAAGGCTCTTGCCGCCGCCTTCAGATCGATGCCGGCCGCCTCGCAGGCGTGCATCGCCTCGGCCAGCGACGCGACCTGCAGCGCGCCCAGCACATTGTAGATCAGCTTGAAGGCATTGCCCATGCCGACGGGGCCGAAGTGCGTGATTGATTTCGACATCGGCTTCAGGATCGGGGCCGCGGCTTCGACATCCTCCGCCCTGCCGCCGGCGAACACATTGAGCTGAGCGGCTTCGGCGGCGTCGGGCCGGCCGGCGACGCAGCAATCCATGAAACGCAGGCCCCTGGCTTCGGCCAGTCCGGCCAGTTCGTGCACCCAGGCATTGGACACGGTCGAACTCTCGATCGCGAACGCGCCGGGCTTCGGCTTTCCCGACAATGCGCCGTCGGGTCCGGTCCAGACGGCACGGCAGGCGGTGTCGTCGATCAGCATGGTGAAGATCGCATCGACGCCTTCGACGGCATCACGCGGCGTGGGCGCGACGCGGGCGCCATCCTTGACGAGCGCGTTCGCCTTTGCCGGGGAGCGGTTCCAGACAGTGACCCTGTGGCCTCCCTTCAGGAGACAGCGGCTCATCGGTGCTCCCATCGCGCCGATGCCCAGGAATGCAATGTCAGCCATGCCGGTCAGCGCCTCCGTATCTGTCAAGGAACCTGTGCTGCACTGCATTACGGCGCAGGCATTGCAGGAGAAGGTGGCACGTGTATCATACGCGCTTCCGCATACAAGCCCGACAGCCAACGCGGTGCCCCGCGCGCTTCCCCATGCCCGACGGAGACATTCGATGCCGAGCCAGCCGACGGTCGCCCAAATCATCGCTGCGTCGCTGAAGCGGCATGGCGTCGGCGTCATCTATTCGCAGAGCCTGCCGACCGCGCTGGCGCTCGCCGCCGAGGATCTCGGTATCCGCCAGTTCACCTACCGGACCGAGAATGCGGGCGGTGCGATGGCCGACGGGTTTGCGCGCGTCTCCAACCACGCATCCGTCGTCCTCGCGCAGAACGGGCCGGCCGCGACCCTGCTGGTGCCGCCGCTGGCGGAGGCGCTGAAGTCGTCGATCCCGGTCGTCGCCCTCGTGCAGGACGTCAATCGTCCGCAGACGGATCGCAACGCGTTTCAGGATGCCGATCACATCGGCATGTTCGCTCCCGTCACCAAGTGGGTCCGCCGGGTCGCCGATGCGGATCGGGTGGCCGACTACATCGATATGGCGTTCGTGCAGGCGACCAGCGGCCGGCCCGGGCCGGTGGTGCTGATGCTGCCCGCGGATCTTCTGCTGGAATCGACCGGTGCGCCGGAGCACCGGCGGATGGCGCTGGGCCCAATTCCGCTCGACCGGATGTCGGCTGATCCCGATCGTATTCGTGAGGCCGCCGAGTTGATCGTCAAGGCCAAGCGTCCGCTGGTCGTCGCCGGTGGCGGCGTGCATCTGTCGGGGGCCGCCGCGGAGGTCGCGCGGCTGCAATCGGAAGCGCATCTGCCGGTGATGACGACCGTCATGGGCAAGGGCTCGATCGACGAGCAGCATCCGCTTTCCCTCGGCGTCGCGGGCTACAATCTCGGCAGGCTGTCGCCGGCGCGGCATCTGCGTGCGATGATCGAGGAGGCGGACGTGGTGCTGCTGATCGGCACCCGCACCAATCAGAACGGCACCGATTCCTGGCAGCTCTATCCGGATGTGGCGCGTTACATCCACATCGACATCGACGGGACCGAAGTCGGTCGCAACTACGAGGCGCTGCGGCTGGTGGGGGATGCCAGGCTCACTCTGTCGGCGCTGCTCGATGCGATCGGCAGCAGGCGCAAGCCGCAGCCGGAGGCCGAGGCACGCATCGCGGAGGCGCGGCGCAAGCACGCTGCCGAGATCGAGCCGGTGCTGCATTCGAACCAGAGTCCGGTGCGGCCCGAGCGGCTGATGGCGGACCTGCAGACGGTTCTGACGCCGGAGACCATCGTGGTCGCGGACGCCAGCTACTCGACGCTGTGGGTTGCCTGCTATCTGCGCGCATTGCTGCCGGGCATGCGGTTCATCACACCGCGGGGGCTCGCCGGTCTCGGCTGGGGGCTGCCGCTGGCGCTGGGGACCAAGGTGGCGCGGCCCGGCAGTCCGGTCGTGTGCGTGGCGGGCGACGGCGGCTTCGGGCACGTGTGGTCGGAATTGGAGACCTGCAAGAGAACCGGCACGCATGTCGTGCTGATCGTGCTCAACAACGGCGTGCTCGGCTACCAGAAGGATGCGGAGGACGTGAAGTTCGGCCGTCAC
>JBFWYV010000280.1:0-6545 GCA_050186055.1 Hyphomicrobiaceae bacterium
GCATCGTCGCCTGCGACAGCGGCACCAGGGCCGCGCCGAACGTTCCCTGCAGCACGCGGAACACGACGATCTCGGTCAGCGACGTCGCCAGACCGCACAGCATCGAGGCCACGGTGAAACCGGCAAGGCAGAGCAGGAACAGGTTGCGGCGGCCGAACCGCGCCGACATCCAGCCGACCGGCGCCGTGAAGATCGCGGACGCCACGACATAGGACGTCAGCACCCAGGTGATCTGGTCGGCGGTCGTCGACAGCGACCCCTGCATGTAGGGCAGCGCCACGTTGGCGATGGTGTTGTCCAGCGCCTGCATGAGAGTGGCCACCATGGCGCAGATGGTGACCATGTTCCGCTCGAGCGTAGACTCGCGCCCAGGCGAGCCCGCAGCCGTAACCGTACCGTTCATGCCGTTCACCACAGTTCGGAGATCGACCGCTTGTGGCCGGTATCGACGGTCACGTAGGTGCTCATCCCCGCGCGCAGCTTCGGCGCATCCGGCTGCTGCTCGATGGCAATCCTCACCGGAATCCGCTGCACCACTTTCACCCAGTTCCCGCTGGCGTTCTGCGCCGGCAGGATCGAGAACTCGGCACCGCTCGCCGGCGAGATGCTCGCGATCCTGCCCTTCCAGGTGCGCCCGGGATACGCGTCGACCGTGATTTCAGCGGGATCGCCCTCATGCGCGTAGGTGAGATCGGTCTCCTTGAAGTTCGCATCGATCCACAACTCATCGGTGCCGATCAGAGCGACGGCGCCGGTATTGGTCAGGCTTGCCGTCGACGCCACCAGATACGTCCCCGGCTGCAGATGGTCGACCTGGGTCACGATGCCGTCGAAGGGCGCACGCACGACGGTGTGATCGAGCTGGCGTTGCATCTCCTCCAATGCCGCCTTGGCCTGAAGATACGCCGGATGCTGAGTAACTTTCACGTCCGGATCGCCGCCAAGCTTGGAGAGCAGCACCTTGGCCTGATCCTGCAAGGACTTGTACTGGCTGCGGGCTGAATTGAGGGTGAAGCGCGCCCGGTCGAAGTTCGCGGCCGTCGTCGCGCCGGTCTTCACCAGTGCCGCCGTCCGGTCATACGTCGCCTTCGCCAGCTCGACCTGCGACTGCTGCGCGGCGGCGTCGCTCAACAGCCGCTGATAATCCTCTTTCATCGATTGGATATTCAGCGCGGCTTGATCGAGCTGCGCTTTCGCGTTGTCGACCGCGATCCGGAACGGCTTGTCGTCGACGGTAAACAGGATATCGCCGGTTTTCACGGCCTGTCCGTCGTGAACCCGCACGTCGGCAACGAGGCCGGAGACATCCGTCGACACCAGAAGCTTGGGCGCCTGGATATAGGCGTTATCCGTCGAGATATACCGGCCTCCGCTCAGCCAGGCGTAGCCCGTCGCCACCGCGACGATCAGCACGCCGCCCACCATGAGAACACGGCGCAGCTTGGCTACGGTCCAGTTCAGATTGCGCAGCCGGCTGCCGACCTTGCGCAACGACAACGGCGACACTGCATTCTCGAATTCGGCCTCCTTGTTCTGGATGTTCATCCGACAGCACCTTTCTTGCCGCCGGCTTTTGTCGTCGACAGGTTGGATTTCATCGCCTTCAAGCCGCGTGTCAGCACCGCCAGCGTGCCGGCGTCGATGCCCTCCGACATCTCCTCGTGAAGCTCGGCCCGAAACTCGGCGATCTCGGACAGCACGCGCCGGCTCTTCGGCAGCAGGTGCAATCTCCAGATCCGCCGGTCCCTGGGATCAGGCCGACGTTCGACAAACCCCGCCTGCTCGAGCTTGTCCACGAGCCGTCCGACCGTGATCGGCTCCACGTCCGCAAGCTGGGCCAGCTCGTTCTGCGTGATGTCGGGCTGACGCTCCAGCCGCACCAGAACGGCCCATTGAGCCCGCGTCATGCCGTGCGCCCGGGCTCTGCTGTCGGCGTGGCGCCGGACAAGCTGCGCAACGTCATAGATCAGGAACAGGAAGTCGTTTTCCAGGGGAGTGTGCGTTTTCATAACGTACGTGAATATAACGCACGTTATGATTTTTCAAGGCGTGAGCCATGCATGGCTGTGAAGACACCCACGCTGCCGGCGCATGAGAGGGGAACAGAACGTGAAAGGACGCGATGACGGCAGCAGAAGCCGCCGCCGGTCACGCAAGGTTGAACGCAAAAAGGCAATGCCGGACGCCGAACCTTGGACCATCAGAGGAGGCGCCGCGGCATCGCGTCGCCCATCGGGAGACCCTGGCGGCCAGCCTCGCGGATCCGACTGCCGGTCCGCCTATTTGTTCCAGTACAGCGACATCGGGTTGTCCACCAGGAGGAGCTGCTGCAGCTCCTTGGTCGGCGCGACCTTGGGGATCATGTCGACCAGCACGCCGTCATCCGGCGCTTCCTTCTTCATGTTCGGATGCGGCCAGTCGGTACCCCAGATCACCCGCTTCGGAAACTTCTCGACCAGCGCCCGCCCGAACGGCACGACATCGTCATAGGGCGCGCCCGCCCGCGACATCCGCTCGGGACACGTCACCTTGACGTAGAAGTTCTCTTTTTCCGCCATCAGCCGATGAAACCGCTGGTTCTCGGGGTCCTCGACCCCCTTGGCCACGGTCGGCACGCCCATGTGGTCGACGATCACGTCGGTCGGGATCGAGCGGAAGAAATCTTCGAAATCCGGCAGATCCGGCATCTCGAAGTAGATCACGATATGCCAGCCGAACGGCTTGACCTTGGCCACGATCCGCTCGAGTTCATCGCGAGGCGTGATGTCGACGAGCCGCTTCAGGAAGTTGAAGCGCACACCGCGCACGCCGGCCTTGTGCATCCACTCCAGCTCTTTCTCGCTCACCTCCTGTCCCACGAAGGCCACGCCCATGGCCTTGCCGTTGGAGGCCTCGAGCGCATCGACCAGCGCCCGGTTGTCCTTGGAGTGGCAGGACGCCTGAACGATCACGTTCTTGTCGAAGCCGAGATAGTCGCGCAGCTCAAACAGCTTCTCCTTCGGCGCGTCGCACGGCGTGTACTTGCGTTCCGGCGCATAAGGAAAGACGGCCTCGGGACCGAAGACGTGGCAATGCGCATCGACGGCACCCGCGGGCGGCTTGTATTTCGGCTTTGAAGGATTGGGATGGAATGGGATCCAGTTGGGGTCCATGGGTGCCTGCCTTGTCTCGTTTCGAGAAACCGCCGCCTCGGTGCGAGCGGTACTGGATACTGCTTAGCCACTGGAACCGGGGATGACCAGACCCTGCGGCGCCATTGCCAGACCGGCGCGAATGACTTAGGCAAGGGGCGTACTGCAACGGCAGCATCCCGCCCGGCCACTTTCCAACCGGTGATCGTCAACGGAGGATCTCCGCAATGAGCCGCCTGATCGGAATTCCCTGTCTCTATATGCGCGGCGGGACCTCGAAGGGCCCGTTCTTCAGGGCCGATGACCTGCCGGCGGAGCGGGAGATCCGCGACAGCGTGCTGCTTGCCGCCATGGGCTCCCCCGATATCCGCCAGATCGATGGCCTCGGCGGCGCCGACACGTTGACCAGCAAGGTCGCCATCGTGTCGAAGTCGACCCGTCCGGGTGTCGACGTCGACTACCACTTTGCCCAGGTCGACATCAATCGGCCCCTCGTCGACACCAATCCGTCGTGCGGCAACATGCTGTCGGGCGTCGGCCCCTTCGCCATCGAGAGCGGCATGATCAAGCCTGTCGACGGCAAGACCAGGATCGTGATCTACGACGTCAACACCTCCAGCAAGATCGAGGCGGAGATCGACACCCCGGGCGGGGTCGTCAACTATACCGGCGGCGACGCCAGGATCGACGGCGTACCGGGAACAGCAGCCCCGGTTATCCTGACTTTCATGGACATCGTCGGCGCCAAGACCGGCGCCATGTTCCCGACCGGCAAGGCAATGGAGAAGATCGACGGCATCGACGTCTCCCTGGTCGACGTCTGCATGCCGATGATGCTGCTGCGCGCCAGCGACGTCGGCCTCACCGGCTACGAAGGCCGCAAGGAAATCGACGGCAATAAGGACCTGCTGGCCCGCATCGAGAAGCTTCGCCTGGAAGCCGGCCGTCGCATGGGCTTCGGCGACGTGTCCGAGAAGGTCATTCCGAAGGTCGGCCTGATGGCGCCGCCGCGCGAAACCGGCACCATCTCGTCGCGCTATCTGACGCCGCACAGCCTGCACGCCGCCCACGCCATCACCGGCGCCTGCTGTGTTTCCACCGCATGCGCCGTGGACGGCACCGTGGCCTACGACCTCGCCCGCATGCCGGCCGGAAATCCATGCACGGTGTGGATCGAGCATCCTTCCGGCATGGTCGATATCCGCTTCGAGCGCGAGGGCGCCGGCACCCAGATGAAGGTCCGCGTCGGCGTCGTCCGGACCGCACGGCCGATCATGCGCGGCGAAGTGCTCGTTCCCGAGCGCGCGTTTGCTCCTGCCGGCGATCTTCGTCAGGCTGCGGAATAAGCTAACCAGTCGGCTGACACGATGCCGTTGCCTCGCCAGCCGTCAGCTTCCGCCTTGCGCGCCCGCCATCACGCCATGCTGGGCAAGCGAGCGGCACACGAGTTGCGTGTCCTCGATGGGGATCGCATTCAGATGTCCGAACCCGAGCGGCACCTCGGTCAGATCCAGCCCCTCGATGTGCGTGGTGATCAGCTTTGCGGAATTGAGCGCTAACCGCGCCTCGTCGCGCACATAGCGCGACAGCACGGACGCGCGCGACCACACGACGATCACCGAGCTCGCGGAGTCGATAGCCGTCCGGATCAACCGTTCGAAATCTGCTCCCCCGACAAAATCCTGGTCCCACGTCACCGCCACGCCGCTGTCGCGCAACCGTGTCACCAGCGCCCGCACGACTTCGATATCCTGCCGCGAATACGACACGAAGACGCTCCGCGACGGCCGGTCCGCGATCACCGGCAAAGGAGTTTCAGACACATCGGGACGTGGCGCGTTGACGAGACTGCGTGTCGCCAACGGCCGCCGCGCGGCGGCGCGCAACGCTTCGCGCCGCACGCTGCCGGAACTCTCGCGGCTGCCGGTCCCGCCACCCCTGTCCGGCTGGCCCGGATTTCTGTCCACCATGTAACTCACTCCCGATCGTGATCGGCTGATGCTCAGGCGATGGGCTTCTCTCCGTAGTGCCTGAACAGGAGATTGAGCGCCTCGATACCGAGGTCCTGAACAGTGCGGCCCTGCTCTCGCGCGATCTTGTCGAGGACATCCTTGGCCAGCGGATGCATGTAGATGGCAATCCCCTTGAGCGCCTTGCGCCCCTTGCCGATCGGATAGCCGACAGCCTCAAAACCCGGCTCCGGCTTGCGCCGCTCCATTCCGGACCGGGCCCTGAGCGCTGCCTTGCGGCGTGCAGCCTGCGATGGCGAGGCGGGCTCGCGACGTAGGGAGTTTCGCGTCATGCCGACACCTTCCTGCGGGATCTGCCGAGCTTGCGTTCGAACTCGCACAGGCGGTCATAGATCGCATGCACGGTCCGCGCCGATTTGCGCCGCGGCGCTGCCTCCGTAACGCCCCGCCCTTCGTTCAGCGACGACGAGAAGTCGATCTGGTCGTCGAGAGCCAGCGGCAGCACGCTGACGCCAAAGCCGTCCGATGCGATGCGTTCGGTCTCTGCCCGCGCCCGCTTGTCGCTGCCCGGCGCATTGATGATGATCACCGTCTTGCCCAGCGCGCCGATGCGCTTCAGGTAGTCCAGCGTCTCCGCAAGCGCGAATTGATCGAGCACGCTGGAACGGGTCGGGACGATCACGACATCGGCGGCCGCAGCCGCATAGATCATGCTCTTGTCGACGGCGGGCGGCGTATCGATCAGGACGAGATCGGTGTCGGTCTCGCGCGCGGCTTCCAGCATGCCGTCAAGCCCGGTCGGAGATCCGTGCACGACCGGCGGCTCGTCGGTGCCCGCCAGGGTCTCGCGCAACTCCGACCACTGCTCTGCGGATCGCTGGGGATCGAGGTCGATCACCGAGACGGCGCAGCCTTTCGCCATCGCTGCGACCGAGAGATGAAGCAGAAGCGTGGTCTTGCCGCTTCCGCCCTTCTGACTGACGACACTCCAGGTACGCATATCGACGAACTCCGGAAACCGATTTGAGGCGCGGCATGAAAATCATCGCTGCCTGCCAGTTGCTAGCGCCAATATGCTAGCTGCTAGCAATCCACCGGACTCGTAGTCGATCGCCGGAGCGAAGGCAAGCGCGAGCGCGCCATGCATCTCGCGAACGATGATCGTTCTATCGGGCGGCCGGTACTCTCATCCCATCAGCCGTCACGGCCGCGGCGGCGGCCGCCTACGACAAGCATCCGCTCGCTCAGTGCTTGCGGCGAGCCACGTGGATGGCCGCCGTTGTCCGGGCCGACGTTGCCACGTCGCCCCGGCGCGGCCATGACGGACTTTCGTGTGGCTCGTTCCTCACACCCCCACCGCCGTCACGGCCACGAAGGGGGCCGCCTACGACAAGTCTCCGCTCGCTCAGAGCTTGCGGCGAGCCACGTGGATGGCCGCCGATGT
>JBFWYV010000281.1:0-6538 GCA_050186055.1 Hyphomicrobiaceae bacterium
GGTCACGTCCTACAAGCTGACGGGAAAGCGCGTGTTCCGAATGGCGCCGCTGCACCATCACTTCGAGCAGAAGGGGTGGCAGGAGGCGACGGTGGTCGTGCGGTTCTGGATCGTTTCAGTGGTCCTTGCCCTGCTGGCGCTGACCACGCTCAAGCTGCGCTGATCCAGCGTGGCCGGGACGGTGATGCGCGCACGTCGGCTGCGGGTTCGAAAGAGGCGCGCGAATCGTGCTCGGACGCGGTAGGATAACCCCATGATTCCGGTCACGACATTCTGGCGCAGGACGGTTGCGGTTTTTGGTCTCGGCGGCTCGGGGATCGCGGCTGCTCAGGCACTGCGGGCGGGGGGCGCAAAGGTTGCGGCCTGGGACGACAATCCCCAGGCGCGCGAGAAGGCTGCGTCGGAGGGCGTCCCGCTGGTCGATCTCGAGACGGTCGACTGGCGCAAGCTGTCGGCCCTGGTGCTGGCGCCAGGCGTGCCGCTGACACACCCCGCACCGCACTGGACGGTGGAGCGGGCCAAGTCCGCGCGGGTCCCGGTGATCGGGGATGTCGAGCTGTTCCTGCGCGAACGGGCAAGACGATGCCGGGCGGCGGGTCCGCTGATCGCGGTCACCGGCACCAACGGCAAATCGACGACGACGGCCCTGATCGCGCATCTGCTGCATGAGGATGGCCGCGACGTGCAACTCGGGGGAAATATCGGCACGCCGGTACTTGCGCTGGAGCCGTTTCATCTGGCGCGCTTCTATGTGATCGAATTGTCGTCGTTTCAGATCGACTTGTCGCCGTCGCTGCAGCAAGGGACGGGGCCGAGCGTGGGTGTCCTGCTCAACGTCACACCGGACCATATCGACCGGCACGGCACGCTCGAAGCCTACGCAGCGATCAAGGAGCGCGTGGTTGCCGCGGCCGAACAGGTCGTGATCGGCGCCGGCGATGATTTTTGTCGTGATGTTGTCCGTCGTATCGGCGACAGCCGGTTCGTGTTCTGCGTCTCGACCGACGAAGCCCATGATGAGGGCTATCACGTTGCAGGCGGCAGGCTGCGCTTCGATTCGGATGCACACAAGATGCACGAAGAGATCGCCGATCTTGCCACGGCACGGGCTCTTCGCGGCCGGCACAATGCGCAGAACGCGCTGGCAGCCGTTGCGACCCTGAGCGCATTGGGCACGGCACTGGCTCACGCACGAATCCATCCATTGCAGAAGAAGGAGCTGAGCCTGCAGCGGCGCTTCTTCGAGCCGGTGCCGGAATTCCTGGCGCGGATCAAGGGCGACGCTGCCCGCACACCTCCGGCGGAAGAACTTGCGGAACGGCGGCGGCAGGCGCTGCAGGCTGCGCTCGACAGCTTTCCAGGCCTGCCGCACCGTCTGGAGGAGATCGGCCGGCTTGGCCGCGTCGCGTTTTTCAACGACAGCAAGGCAACCAATGCCGACTCGACGGAAAAGGCATTGGCGACGCTCGAGGGCGGAATCCACTGGATTGTGGGCGGTCGCCAGAAAGAGGGCGGCATTACCAGCCTTGCGCCCTATTTCCCGAAGATTTCGAAAGCCTACCTGATCGGCGAGTCCGCGGACGCGTTCGCGGCGACCTTGTCGGGTCAGGTGCAGTTCGAAATGAGCGGGACGCTGGAGGCGGCGCTCGCCGCGGCGGTCAGGGACGCTGAGACCTCGTCATCGCCGGAACCGGTGGTGCTGCTGTCGCCTGCGTGCGCGTCCTACGATCAGTTCAAGAACTTTGAAGTGCGCGGCGATGCGTTTCGCCGTCTCGTGTCCCGGTTGCCTGGAGTCGAGCTCAGACGACGGAGCGGCTGATGCGCATTCTACGATCCGACCGCAGCCTCCTCGCCGAGTGGTGGTTCACGTTCGATCGGGTGCTGCTGGCTGCGATCCTGGCGCTGGTCCTGGCCGGGATCGTGCTGTCGTTCGCTGCCAGTCCGGCGGTTGCCGTGAGGCGAGGGCTGCCGGCATTCTACTATGCCGAGCGGCATATCATGTTTGCGGCGCTAGGCGTCTTCGTGATGATTGCGGTGTCGTTGCTGTCGCCTCGCGCCATCCGCAGACTGGCGCTGATCCTGTTCGCCGGCTCCATTGCGGCGATGGTTCTCGTGCTGATGACGGGGGATCAGATCAACGGTGCGCGACGGTGGCTCCGCCTTGCGGGATTCTCGCTGCAGCCTTCCGAGTTCGCCAAGCCGGCGTTTGCCGTGCTCTGCGCCTGGGCGTTCGCGGAGAGCGAGCGGCGCAATGATGTTCCGGCGCTGCCTGTCGCGGCGCTTTTCCTGCTTGTCTTCGCCGGTCTCCTGATCATGCAGCCCGATGTCGGCCAGACCATTCTGATCGGAGCGGTGTGGACGACGATGTTCGTCTTGACCGGACGATCGCTGCTATGGGGCGTAGGGCTTGCGGGTGTCGGCGCGGGAGGTCTCGGCATCGCCTACTTCACCCT
The DNA here is from genome assembly GCA_050186055.1 of Hyphomicrobiaceae bacterium. Taxonomy (GTDB): domain Bacteria; phylum Pseudomonadota; class Alphaproteobacteria; order Rhizobiales; family Hyphomicrobiaceae; genus CAMDPA01. Next base: position 2,454 of record JBFWYV010000281.1, read on the forward strand.
GCCTTACGTGCAGCAGCGTTTCGATCGTTTCTTCAGCGGCGGTCCGGAGAGCCACTCGCAGCTCGCGCGCGCCTTCCAATCGTTCCAGGAGGGAGGACTGTTCGGCCGCGGGCCCGGCGAAGGCACGATCAAGACGATCCTGCCGGATGCCCATACGGACTTTCCATTTGCGGTGGTCGGCGAGGAATACGGCGCCATCGCCTGTCTGGTGCTGGAGGTGCTGTTTGCCGTCGTCGTGCTCCGCCCGCTGGCGCGTGCGGTGGTCGAAAGCGACGCATTCATCCGCCATGCGACGACTGCGCTGGCCCTGATGATCGGTCTGCAGGCGCTAATCAACATGAGTGTCAGCATCGGCCTTGTACCTGCCAAGGGCATGACTTTGCCGTTCATCTCGGCGGGAGGCTCATCGATGCTGGCGATATCGATCAGTTGCGGCATGCTGATCGCCCTGACACGCCGCAGAGCCGATCGAGCGCGCTTGAAATCGCCGCGATTGCGGGACAATGCTGCCGCTGGCTTGCAACGGCTACACTCGAGGATCTGAGTGCCGGAACCCTTCGTCATGCTCGCCGCCGGCGGTACCGGCGGACATCTGTTCCCCGCCTTCGCGCTCGCCGAGGAACTCGGCCGGCGCGGGTTTGCGGTCGAGCTAATCACGGACATGCGCGGGGATCGCTACGGATCGGGGTTTCCCGCGCGTGCCGTGCATCGCATCCATTCCGCCACGCTGACGGGAAAGTCGCCGGTCGCGATGGCGCGGACCGCCGTTCAACTGGCGCGCGGGATTCGGGAAGCGCATGCGATCATGGGACGCGCGCGGCCGGCGGTGGTGGTCGGCTTCGGGGGGTATCCGAGCTTTCCGCCGCTGATTGCGGCCAAGCTGCGCAAGGTGCCGACCGTGCTGCATGAGCAGAACGCGGTGCTCGGCCGGGCCAACCGAATGCTCGCAAGGTACGTCGACAGGATTGCGACGTCGTTCGAGACGGTGCGTTTGCTCGACGGCAGGCTGGCAGCGAAGGCCCGTCTTACGGGAAATCCGGTCCGTCAAGCGGTCATCGATGCGGTGGGGCGGCCTTATTTCGATCCGGGGTATAACGGTTCGTTCTCGCTGCTGGTGTTCGGCGGCAGCCAGGGTGCGCGCTACTTCTCGGATGTCGTGCCGCCGGCGCTTGCTCTGCTTCCCGACCAGCTCAAGTCGCGGCTTCGCGTCGTTCAGCAGGCACGCGAGGAGGACGTGGCGCGGACGAGGGCGGCCTATGCGCAGGCCGGCATCGGGGCGGATGTGCAGACGTTCTTCGGCGATCTGCCGGAGCGCATGGCCGCGGCTCACCTCGTGATCGCGCGGGCAGGGGCGTCGAGCGTGGCTGAACTCGCCGTCATGGGGCGGCCGTCGATCCTGGTTCCGTTACCGCACGCGCTTGACAACGACCAATTGAGGAATGCAACCACACTTGCAGAATCGGGTGGGGCTTGGTGTATCGAGCAGAAGGATCTCGATCCTGCGCGTCTGGCTGACGAAATAAGCCGGCTTGCCAACGCGCCGGCGCAACTGGCATTTGCTGCTCAGGCGGCGGCTTCGCAAGGCCGGCCGGATGCCGTAAAGCGGCTCGCCGATCTGGTCAGCGAGCTCGCCCGGCAAGTGGCCTATGGGGGTAGGCGCACAGGGGAGGAAGCGGGTGTGAAGATGCCTAGCCTCTAGTGTGGTGGATTTGACGTTCGCTCTATCATCGCAGCAAGCCCACAAGCGAAGTTCAAATCCGAATATCACACTGGAAACACTGGACCGCGAGGGAAAGCGCACTCATGGAAATGCCCCGTGATATCGGTGCCATCCACATACTGGGGATCGGCGGCATCGGCATGAGTGCCATCGCCGAGATTCTGCATGCCAGGGGCATCGCGGTCCAAGGCAGCGACCAGAAGGACAGCGCCAACGTCCGGCGGCTGCGCGCAAAGGGCATCCGCGTGTTCGTCGGCCACGATGCCGTCAACCTGGTCGGCGCGCGCTATGTGGTGATCTCGACGGCGGTCAAGAACGGCAATCCGGAGTTGGAGGCGGCGCGCAGCAAGGGGCTGCCGATCATCCGCCGCGCCGAGATACTGGCCGAACTGATGCGGCTCTACAGCACGGTGTCGGTCACGGGGACGCACGGCAAGACGACCACGACATCGCTGATCGCGCATGTGTTTGCCAGCGCCGGGCTCGATCCGACAGTGATCACGGGCGGCATCATCAACGATTGGGGTTCAAACGCGCGCCTGGGCAAAAGCCCCTGGATGATCGTCGAGGCGGACGAGTCGGACGGGACCTTCACGCGGCTGCCGAGCCAGATCGGCGTGGTCACGAATATCGATCCCGAGCACCTCGACTATTTCAAGACGGTCGATGCCATGCACCGGGAGTATGAAGCGTTCTTCCGGAACATTCCCTTCTACGGTTGCGCGATCGCGTGCATCGATCATCCGGTCGTCGCGGATATGATCGAGCGCCTGAAGCTGCGCATGGATGGGCGGCCGCTGTTGACCTATGGCGTCAGCGATGCGGCCGATCTCAGGCTGGACGATGTCCGGTTCGACGGGCAAAGCACGGTGTTCGATGCGACGCTGAGCGAGCGTGTCGCCGGGGGCAGCCGGCGGCTGGAAGGCTGGGCAGTGCCGATTCCCGGTCGCCACAACGCGCTCAACGCGCTGGCTGCAATCGCCACGGCGTCGCAGGCGGGGATTCCAGACCGGGCAATCCGCGGGGCGATTGCAAGCTTCTCGGGAGTCAAGCGGCGGTTCCAGCTTACCGGAAGCTGGAACGGCATCGACGTGTACGACGACTACGGACATCATCCGGTCGAGATCGCAGCCGTGCTGAAGGCGGCCCGGCCGGGCGCGAAAGGGCGTGTATTCGCGGTGTTCGAGCCGCACCGCTACAGCCGCATCCAGAACCTTTACGCCGAGTTTTGCGCCTGCTTCGCCGATGCCGATGCCGTTATCGTCGGGCCGCTCTACGCTGCCGGCGAGCCGCCGATGGACGGGATCTCGCCGCAAGCGTTGGCGAACGGGATCGCCGCCCAGGGGCATCCATCGGTCACGGTGGTTGCAACGCCGCTGGAGGTCGCACCGCTTATTCGTGCCCACGGCCGGCCGGGAGACATCGTGGTGTATCTCGGCGCAGGGGGATCTACGGAATGGGCTCACGCGTTGCCGCTGGAACTCGCCGAGAGTGCGCGGGCGGTCGGGGGAGCCGTTTGATGTTTGCGGACATGGTGCCGGAACTGGCAGCAGCGCTGCCCGATCTCCGGGGCAGGCTGGCCTCGAACGTGATGCTGTCGGGCGTGACGTGGTTTCACGTCGGCGGGCCTGCACAAGTGCTGTTCACGCCGTTGGACGAAGCCGACCTTGCGTATTTTCTGTCGCGCGTACCACCTGATCTGCCGGTAACGGTGATCGGGCTGGGCTCCAATCTGCTGGTTCGCGATGGCGGCGTCCCCGGCGTGGTGATCCGGCTAGGGCGTGGCTTCTCCCAGGTCGCGGCAGAAGACGGCTCTCGCGTCCGGGCGGGCACGGCGGTGCCGGATGTCAGGGTTGCCCGGCAGGCGGCTGATTCCGGAATTGCAGGGCTGGCGTTCTATCGCGGCATTCCCGGATCGGTTGGCGGCGCGTTGCGCATGAACGGTGGCGCGCACGGCAGCGAGACCAAGGATGTGCTGGTCGAAGCGCGCGCCGTCGACCGCTCAGGAACGATGCACGTGATCGACCTTGCCGGCATGGGCTTCACGTATCGGCATTGCAGCATCGCCAAGGACTGGATCTTTACGCAGGCGCTGTTCCAGGGACGTCCGGGCGATCCGAGCGAGATCGCACGCGAGATGGACGATGTGGCCCGCTACCGGGAGGAGAACCAGCCGATCAAGGAGCGGACGGGCGGCTCGACGTTCAAGAACCCGCCAGGGTATAGCGCCTGGCGATTGATCGATGCGGCAGGCTGCCGTGGATTGCGGATCGGCGGCGCGATGGTATCGAGCCTGCACTGCAACTTCCTGATCAACGTCGACAACGCCACGGCCGAAGACATCGAACGGTTGGGCGAGACCGTA
>JBFWYV010000282.1:0-6535 GCA_050186055.1 Hyphomicrobiaceae bacterium
CGCTACCTGGCCGAGTTCCTGACCGACCGCCGGGTCATCGAGTGGCCGCGCTTCTATTGGTACCCGATCCTGTACGGCCTCGTCCTGAACCGGCGTCCGCAACGCGTCGGCAAGGCCTATGAAGCGATCTGGAACAGGCAGGAGAATGAAAGCTTCCTGCGCACCTACACGCGGTCTCAGTCGGACAAGCTCGCGGCGCGGATCGTCGATGCATCCGGCCGTCTCGTCGTCGATTGGGCCATGCGCTACGGCAAGCCATCGATTGCCGAAAAAATCCTTACGCTGAAGGAGCAGGGCTGCGATCGCATCCTGCTGTTTCCGCTCTATCCCCAGTACAGCGCGTCGACGACGGCAACGGTCTGCGACAAGACGTTCGACGCTTTGAAGCAATTGCGTTGGCAGCCCACATTGCGCGTCGTCCCTCCCTACTACGACGATCCGGCCTACATCGAGGCCCTTGCCTCATCGGTCCGCTCCCATGTCGCCGGGCTCGGATGGGAGCCTCAGGTGATCCTTGCCTCGTTCCATGGCATTCCCCGGAGCTATGCCGACGCCGGCGACCCCTACGACGGCCACTGCCGGAAGACGGCGCGATTGCTGAGGGACGCCCTGAATCTGGATGAGCAGACTTTGGTTGTCAGCTTCCAATCGCGGTTTGGACCGGCTGAATGGCTGAAGCCCTACACGGACAAGACACTTGCTGCGCTGCCCGATCGAGGCGTCCGGCGCGTCGCCGTCGTCAATCCGGGCTTTGTCTCCGACTGTCTTGAGACCTTGGAGGAGATAGCGGTTGAAGGATGCCGGACCTTCATCCAGGCCGGCGGCGACAAGTTCACCCATGTCCCATGCCTCAACGACAGCGCCGCCGGCCTCGACGTGATCGAGGCGGTGGTAAGGCGCGAGCTGGGCGGCTGGATGGAATTGAGCTGATACTTTGCGGTGACGAGCATCGCAAACCGTCGCATTCCTGAATCGGCTGGTGTATAGGACTGCAGGGGCAAACGGACGCGGGCCGTCCTGGCATCGACGGATCGAGCTGCGCTTGCCGCTAGGCGAGCGTGCAGTCAATTGGCGAGGCAAGACATGGCTCAGCTCATCACGGCCGACGGCCCCAAGCCGATCAATAGCTGGGGCTACCGGTTGCAGGGGGATGCGGCAAACAGCGGCCGGCTCGCCATCGATGACGTGCTGCCAACCCAATTTGATTTGATTGCGATCGACTTTTCGTCGGATGGCCTGGAGGATCGGCGCTTCTTCGCCGAAGATATCGCACGGATCAGGAACCGCGGCCAGGACGGCATAGTTCTGGGCTATGTTGCCATCGGCGGCGTCGCGGACTATCGCAGCATGTGGAACCCGGAATGGACCAGTAACGGACGAGCCGAAGGCGAGACGTCTGCGGCGGCTCCATCCTGGCTCGCACCGTTCGACCCGGCATGGCCTGACGGTCGCCGCGTCCGGTTCTGGGAGGCCGACTGGCAGAGCCGGATATTCAACGGCTATCGCACGGGATGGGTTGACCTGATCGCCGGCCAGGGCTTTGACGGAGCGCTGGTGGATGTCACCGATTGCCTGCGAGGCACACTGTTGCCGCAAGACAATGGCGTCCCGGAGAATACTGAAGCGGCACGGCGTGCCGTCGATCTCGTGCTGGCTCTGGCCCGTCATGTCAAAGAGCGCTATCCGGCCTTTATGATTGTGCCGCTCAATGGCGACCTGCTTTTGGACGAGCTGGCCGCTTCGGGCTCGGTTGCCGATGCCGAGCGCAGGGACGCGTTCCTGGCGATGATCTCCGCGGTCGCCGTCGAGGATGTCTATTGCCCGGGGCCGCAACGCGAGGACAATGCGGTTCATCCCGACGAGGCCCGCATCGAGCTTCTGGTCCGCGACGTCCTGACCCGGGGCAAACCGGTGCTGTCGGTGGAGTATCTCAGCGACGCCGCATTGGTAAAAGACTATGAGACCCGTTGCGCCCACCACGGTTTCGTGCCTTATGCGGCCCCGAGCCGCGACCTTGATCGCTGGGGTGAGCCTTACACGGGCGATGCTCCGAGCGTGGCAGGGCTGAAGGCGGCGAGAACGAGATCGATACCAGCCGATTCGGCCAACCGCAGCGGACAGCAGCGCATGCCGGCTCAGCGGTTCAGATGGACTCGTGGCGAAGCCACTTCCGCCGGACCGCCGTAGGTGACCGACGACCATGATCGCGACTGATTGGAAGCTTCGGCGAGCCGGCGAATACCGTGGTTGAACCGCATCAGGCCTGTAGCATGCGCGGCTGCTTACGTAGTGGCCGTCGCCGCCGTTTGCCCCATCGCCGGAATGCATTGGATCTAATGCATTGGATCTGTGGAAGCGGACCGGGCGTTCCGGACAGCAACGGATATCGATGCACGCTGCAAGGCCGCGCGCCGAAGGGTGTGCAATGAACGTCGCATCCAATTGCGGCCGGGCGCGGCTGCGTCTCGAGATGCCAATATGGCCCCGGCTTCATTGACCGCGAACGGCACCGAGGACGGCCAGTCCTCCCACAACAACAAGCTTTGGGCGCTCGCCCTGGGCTCGATCGGCGTCGTTTGCGGGGACATCGGTACGAGTCCGCTTTATGCGTTCAAGGAAGTCGTCTCGTACGCCAATGCACACAATGCAGGCGGCGCCGAGACGATAATCGGCGTGCTGTCGCTCATGGTTTGGACGATTCTGCTGATTGTCACCTTGAAATACGTCGTCGTGCTCCTGCGGGCCGACAACAACGGCGAAGGCGGCACGTTTGCTTTGATGGCCCTGGGCCAGACGGTGGCAAAGCGATCGTCGCCCGTCATTCTGGTCCTTGGGATATTCGGCGCGTCGTTCTTCTATGGCGATGCGGTCATCACACCGGCAATCTCGGTCATGTCGGCGGTCGAAGGGTTGAAGATCATATCGCCGCATTTCGAGCACGCCGTCATCCCGCTTACGCTTGTCATTATCGTTGGCTTGTTTGCAGTGCAGTCGCATGGCACGGGCCATATGGCAGCGTTCTTCGGTCCCATCACTCTGGTGTGGTTTGGATCCCTGGCCGCTGGCGGCTTGTTGTATATATTCACCGATCTACGCGTATTTCTGGCGTTCAATCCGTATTACGGCGCGAAGTTCCTCATGAATCATGGGCTTCTGGCGCTTGCGATGATGGGCCTGATCTTCTTGTGCGCGACCGGTGTTGAGGCGCTGTATGCCGACCTGGGACACTTCGGCCGCAAGCCCATCCAGCTCGCCTGGTTCAGCATCGTTTTGCCGTGCCTGCTGATCAACTATTTCGGGCAGGCCGCTCTGTTGCTGGGTGATCCCGCCGCGATCACGAACCCCTTCTATCTGCTGTACCCCGATTGGGTGCGGCCCGTCATGATCCTGCTGGCGACCCTGGCGACGATCATTGCCAGCCAGGCCGTGATCACCGGCACGTTCTCCAACACCCGCCAGGCCAATCAGCTCGGTCTCGTGCCCCGGCAGTTGATCAAGCACACGTCTGAAGAGATGGCGGGGCAGATTTATCTGCCGCGTATCAATTGGCTTCTGTGCGGCAGCGTCGTGATCGTCACCATCATGTTCCAGTCATCGAGCAAGCTGGCTGCGGCTTACGGCGTCACGGTGACGGCCGCGCTCGTGATCGACTCGGCGATGGCCTTCTTTGTGATCTGGCGGCTGTGGAAGTGGAGTCTTGTCCAGACTCTGGCGCTGATTCTGCCGCTGGTGGTGGTCGAGCAGGTTTTCTTCGTCGCCAACGCCATGAAGATCCCCGAGGGAGCGTGGTTCCCGCTTCTGACCGCTGCCTGCATCGCAACGGTAATGTTGTCGTGGGTCAAGGGCACGAAGATCCTGAGCAAGGCGACGCGTAAGAATGAAGCCGAATTGGCCTGGCTGGTGCGCAAGCTGGAGGCCAAGCCGCCTCACCGCGTTCCGGGGACAGCGGTTTTTCTGACCGCTGACCCTGACTCGGCGCCAAGCTCGCTGATGCACAACCTGAAGCACAACCGCGTGCTGCACGAGCGGAACATCATTCTCACGATCAAGACCGAGGACGTGCCCCGCGTCGTCCGGCACGAGCGGGTGAGCGTCGACAAGGTATCCGATACCTTCATCCGCGTGGTGGCCCGCTACGGGTTCATGGAGACGCCCAGCGTCCCGAAGATCCTGGAGCAATGCCGTCGCAAGGATCTCAACATCGAGATCGCGCAGACATCGTTCTTCCTGTCGCGCCGCAAGCTGCGAACGACCAAACGGTCAGAGATGCCGGTATGGCAGGAGCGGCTATTCATAGTGCTGGCGGGCACCGCAGAGGACGCGACCGCCTACTTCCAGATTCCGAGCGATCGCGTCGTCGAGGTGGGGACGCAGGTCATGATTTGATGCGCGCTGCGCCGTCCATCGGGCCAGCAGAGGTTGCGCGCCGGTGACCGCTCTGATCAGCGGCGCGCAGGCTGTCCAAAGCTTTATTTCTTGTCTTTCTTCGCGCTCTTTGCACTGCCGTCGGTGATACCGTACCCGGCCTTTACCTTGGCGAGCAGGTCACCCTTGATGCCGGTGACCTCGGCGACGAGCTTCTGCAGCTCCTCGCCCTTGATCGGATACAGGTCGATGCCGGACTTCTTGTACTCGTCGACAAACGATTGATCCTCGACGACCTTGTCGAACGCGCGCCGCAACGCCTGGACACGCTCCTTCGGCACGCCGGGAGGAGCCAGGAACGGCTTGCCGAGCTCGGTTGCTTTCAGCACAGCGCTAAGGACGGCTTTCTGCTCATCGGTCTTGGCAATCTCGATCGCCGTCGGAACGTCCTGCATCTCGGGATGCCGCTTGAGTGCAAACTGCAGCAGGATCCGCACCTTCTTCTCGCGCAGCCAGTCGGGATGTTGTGACTTCAGCGCCTCCCATGCCGTCGAGTGCCCGGCCACCTCGCCGCGCTCCACGGCGAGCATGGACGTGCCGGACCCCTTGTATCCCATGATCAGCTTGAACTTGGTGCCTACGACGTTGTTCAGCAGGTTGGGATAGACGGCGACGGTGGAACTGGCGCCGGTGGCCGAAAGCGTGATTTCCTTCGTTAGCGCTTCCTTCCAGGACTTATAGGGCTGAGTGTGCCAGATGAACAGCGGATTGACCGCATTGGTGGTGCGCCCGATCCAATTGAATTCGGCAGACTTGAATTGAGCCTGTTTCTTGCCGACGGTTTCGTCCAACGGGACCGTCGGTGAGACGATGGCAATGGCCGTACCGTCCTTGGGCGCAATCTTGTACATGTAGTTGGCCGCGATCAGGCTTCCGCCGCCGGGCATGTTGCGCGGAATGACCTGCGGGTTCCCAGGCAGGTACTTGCCGATGAGCCGGGCCACGGATCGCCCGAACAGATTGTTGCTGCCGCCGGGAGGATAGCCGATGATGACTTCGACGGTCTTGCCCTTGTAGAAATCGGCGACGGTGTCGGCAGCGGCCGGGACGGCACTCGATGCCAGCGCGAGACCCAAAACTGCAGCAGATGCGGTATAGCTTGCCCGTCCAGGCTCCATTTGCGTTTCCTTCCTGTCGTTGCCGGCCGGCGTAACCCACCTACCAAGCGTTCTGTCAAACGCGCCGCAATCGGCGCAGTGTCCAGTTAGCTGCCGACGGCGGAAGGATCAATGGACAATATTTGCCGAAGCTCGAGTCCGCTGCCCCGCAGCATTATTGCACCAGACTGACGGATACATTACTCAGTGGAATAACTCTAATTCGACTGTGGCGTTGCTGCGGTCGAGCGCGGAACATCCGCGTTTTGCTTTCAGAGGGTACCAGCACGGGCCGATACTGCCGGTCTTTCGAAACCGGGTCGTGTCCTTTGCAGCCTTTGCGCTGTTGACCATGCAATCCGCCGGCGGCTCGCCGGCCGTATCCGGCGCGATCCGGCAGGCCGGCCGACCCGCACTATTCGCTGCGCCCGGCAATTGACCGGCACTGGCGGCTCGCCTATCTCATCGCCATGTCAATTCTTCCCGTCATAACGCTGCCTGACCCGCTGCTGCGCCAGACCTCGCAGCCGATCGAGCGCGTTGACGATGAGCTCAACCGGCTGATCGACGACATGCTCGAGACGATGTATGACGCGCCCGGTATCGGGCTGGCGGCGGTTCAGGTCGGCGTGCCCAGACGGTTGATCGTGCTCGATGTCGCCGATCATGAGACCGAGGGCCACAGGCCGCTCGCGATGATCAATCCGGAGATCCTGGAGCTCGGGCCGGAACTCAAGCCTTACGAGGAGGGCTGCCTTTCGATCCCCGACGTGAAGGTCGAGATCGAGCGGCCTTCGACGCTCGCCGTCCGTTATACCGACCGCGCCGGCAAGCAGCAGATGATAGCCGCAGACGGACTGATGGCGACCGTGATCCAGCACGAGGTCGACCATCTCGACGGCCGGCTGATCATCGATTTCCTGTCGCGGCTGAAGCGCGACATGATCATCCGCAAGTTCCGCAAGCAGGCCAAAACCGAGACCGCCTGACGGCCGCCGCCTCGAACGCGCATC
>JBFWYV010000283.1:0-6525 GCA_050186055.1 Hyphomicrobiaceae bacterium
CGGCCGGCGCCTGACCTTGCAGCACAAGGTGCGCAGCGGCGTGCTGCTCGACAAGGAGCAATGCGAGCGCACGCTGCAGCATGTCGCGCATCTGTGGGGCTACCGCGTCAAGATCATCGAGGTCGATAATGAAACCGGTAAGACCTTGAAAGAGTACGAGGCATTGCCGCTGCCGTAGAACACGCTTGCGGCCGGCTCCATGAAAACCAGCTCCATGAAAAGGAGTCCGCAAGCGCCACTAAGAACACGGCCGGCTCCCCCCAAGAAAGGCCCCAAACGCATCCATCAAAACGTCATGGCCGCGCCAGGGCGACGTGACAACGTCGGCCCGGAGAACGGCGGCCATCCACGTGGCTCACCGCGGGCAGTGAGCAAGCGGATACTTGTCGTAGGCGGTCACCTTCGTGGTCGTGACGGTTTGAGGGATAGGCGCTGCTCCGCACCGCAATTGGAGTGTTCCCACAACAGCGCCTGCGGCCGGCTCCCTGAAAGGGGGCCGCGAGCGCGCTGAGAACAAGCGCGGCCGGCAGGGTTAACCTGATCGCATCCCTTGACGTTGTCGCGGCTCTGCCGCATAAGCGCGGCATGAACCGGGACGCGCCGAAACCCGCCGTCAACGTTTGTTGCGGCATTATTATCACGAGCTAGCACACCCGCTGGCGCGCGGCCCGCTTCTTTGCCCGATCAAGAGACAGAGAACCGCCCCCTCGCCAGCGGGCCGAGGTGTGTGGATTGCATGACGATCACTTTGTACAACACGCTGACGCGCAAGAAGGAAACGTTCGAGCCGCTCGACCCGCTCAACGTGCGCATGTACGTGTGCGGGCCGACCGTCTACGACTATGCCCACATCGGCAATGCGCGCCCGATCATCGTTTTCGACGTGCTGTACCGGCTGCTGCGCCACGTCTATGGGCCGAACCATGTCACCTATGCGCGCAATATCACCGACGTCGACGACAAGATCAACGCGCGGGCGGCGGAGCTTGGCGTTTCGATCCGGGAGCTGACCGAGCGCACGACCAGGCAGTTCCATGAGGATATCGCGGCGCTCGGCGTCTTGCCGCCCAGCGTGGAACCGCGCGCGACCGACCACATCGCGGAAATGAGACGGCTGTGCGAGGAGCTTGTCGCCAAAGGGCATGCCTACGTCGCTGACGGTCACGTGCTGTTCGACGTCGCCTCGATGCCGGACTACGGCCGGCTAGCCAACCGCAGCCTGGAGGAAATGGAGGCCGGCGCGCGCGTCGAGGTGGCGCCCTATAAGAAGGGGCCGATGGACTTCGTGCTGTGGAAGCCGTCGAAACCGGGCGAGCCGTCCTGGCCGGCCCCGTGCGGGATCGAGGTCCCCGGGCGTCCCGGCTGGCATCTCGAATGCTCGGCAATGGCGGAGAAGCACCTCGGGCCGGTGTTCGACATCCATGGCGGCGGCATCGACCTCGTGTTCCCGCACCACGAGAACGAGATCGCCCAGAGCCGCTGCGCCCACGGCACGCCGCTGATGGCGCGCTACTGGCTGCACAACGGCTTCCTGCAGGTCGAGGGCGAGAAGATGTCGAAGAGCCTCGGCAATTTCATCACCATCCACGAGCTGCTCGGCACGGACCAGTTCGGCGGACAGCGCTGGCACGGCCGGGTGATCCGGCTTGCGATGCTGTCGACGCACTATCGCCAGCCGATCGACTGGACGGTGGACCGCCTCACCCAGGCACGGGCGACGCTGGTCGAGCTTGCAGAAATGCTGCACGGTGTGCAGCCGGCCGCCGCGCCTCATGCCGACGTGCTGAATGCCATTTCCGATGATCTCAATACGCCGAGTGCAATATCGATCATGCACGGGCTCGGCAAATCCGCGCGGCGCGGCAATGCCGAAACGGCCGCGCAACTGAAAGCCGCCGTCCAATTCCTTGGACTGTACGAGGACGAGATGGCCGACGACCTCTTCGTTGGAACCGGGACGGTTGTGGCCGATGAAGCCGAGATCAACAGCCTGATCGCGACGCGCCTGGACGCACGCAAATCCAGGAACTTCAAGGAAGCCGACCGGATTCGGGACGAGCTTGCCGCCATGGGCATCCAGCTCAAGGATGCGAAAGATCCCAACAGCGGCGAGATCGTCACCACGTGGGAGGTCAAGCGATGACCGCGGATCCCGGGAAGCCGCCGTTCCAGCGCCATCGCATCTACTATCTGGCGCTCAAGATCATCGTGCTGCTGGCGGCGATCTATCTCGCGGTGCGCTACCTCGTGCCCCTGATCGGAAGCTGATACGAAAGTCCGTGGACGTGTGATGACGACGAAATCCAATCCGCTTCGCCCGTTTGTGCCTGCCGATGCGATGGCGCTGCGCGAGCTGTTCGCTCAATCGATCGAGGAACTCACGCAGGACGACTACGACGAGGATCAGAGAGTTGCATGGGCGGCGACGGCCGAGGATGCCCAGGACTTCGCAACACGGCTCGGGTCGATGCTCACGCTGGTCGTGCAGATTGACGGCGAGCACGCCGGTTTTGCCTCGCTCAAGGACAACGCCGTGATCGAGATGCTGTTCGTTCACCCCTGGCACGCCGGCGAAGGGGTAGGCAGCGCGCTGGTCGATGCGCTGGAGAAGATCGCGGCCGCGCGCGGCACGGCCGAGCTGACCGTCGATGCCAGCGATACCGCCGTCATGTTCTTCGAGGGGCGCGGCTACGTCGCCACGCAGCGCAACGCGGTCCCGCTCGATGACCAGTGGCTGACGAACACCACCATGAAGAAGCAGCTCAAGGCACCGGAAGGCACGCCAATCCAATGAGCGACGACAAGACATCCGATATTGGCGGCAGCCGTATGCTGAATTTCGCTCCGGTGACGGCCGCGACCGTCAATCCAGGTGGTGCCGGCCTTTTCGGCCTGGGAGGATAGGGCAATGGCCGAGCGACTGTATCTGTTCGACACGACGCTGCGCGACGGGGCGCAGACGACCGGCATCGACTTCTCGGCCGAGGACAAGCGACGCATCGCCCAGGTGCTCGACGATCTCGGCATCGATTACATCGAAGGCGGCTATCCCGGCGCGAACCCGACCGACACCGAGTTCTTCGCGGAGCGGCCGCCGCTGAAACGCGCGACGTTCACCGCTTTCGGCATGACCAAGAGGGCCGGGCGCTCGGTCTCCAACGACCCTGGCTTCCAGGTGCTGATTCAGTCCTCGGCGGACGCCATCTGCCTCGTTGCCAAGAGCTGGGATTTCCATGTCCGTGTCGCACTCGGCATCTCGAACGAGGAGAACCTCGAAAGCATCGAGCAGTCGGTCAAGGCCGTGCGTGGCGCGCAGCGCGAGTCCATGATCGACTGCGAGCATTTCTTCGACGGCTGGAAAGCCAATCGCGATTATGCGCTGAAGGCCGCCGCGACTGCGTACGAAGCCGGTGCGCGATGGGTCGTCCTGTGCGACACCAACGGCGGAACGCTGCCGCACGAGATCGAGCGGATCGTGCGGGATGTCGCCGAGCGTGTCCCGGGCAGCCATCTCGGCATTCACACGCATAACGATACGGAGAATGCCGTTGCCAATTCCCTGGCTGCCGTCCGCGCCGGCTGCCGCCAGATCCAGGGGACGCTGAACGGCATCGGCGAGCGCTGCGGCAACGCCAATCTGGTCTCGATCATCCCGACGCTGCTGCTGAAATCGGAGTTCGCGGAGCGCTTCAGCACGGCAGTGACGCCGGAGCGGCTGGTGCGCCTGACGCATGCCAGCCGGGTGCTCGATGAGATCCTCAACCGCGCCCCCAATCGGCAGGCGCCCTACGTCGGCGAGGCGGCATTCGCGACCAAGGCGGGCATCCACGCCTCGGCGATCCTGAAAGATCCGACCACGTACGAGCATGTGCCGCCGGAAAGCGTCGGCAACCGGCGGCGGGTGCTCGTCTCCGACCAGGCCGGCAAATCCAACATCATCTACGAGCTTGAACGCCTCGGCATCGAGGTCGAGAAGGGCGATTCCCGCATCGGCGATCTTCTCGATGAGGTGAAGGCGCGCGAGGCAGTCGGCTATGCCTATGAGGGCGCGGACGCATCGTTCGAGTTGCTTGCGCGCCGGCTGCTCGGCGAGGTCCCGCACTATTTCTCCGTCGACAGCTTCCGCGTGATGGTCGAGAAGCGCCACAACGCGTTGGGCAAGCGGGTCACGGTTTCGGAAGCGACGGTCAAGGTGTTCATCAATGGCGCCAAGGAGCCGCTGTGGTCGGTTGCGGAAGGCAACGGCCCGGTCAACGCCCTGGACGGTGCCCTGCGCAAGGACCTCGGCCGCTACCAGCGCCATATCGACGACCTGGAGCTGGTCGACTACAAAGTCCGTATCCTGACGGGAGGCACGGAGGCGGTTACCCGCGTCCTGATCGAGAGCCGCAGCCGGTCGACGGGCGAGCGCTGGTTCACGGTCGGTGTCTCCCCGAACATCGTCGATGCCAGCTTCGAAGCGCTGCTCGACTCGATCAACTACAAGCTGATGAAGGACGGGGCGGAAGCCGCCTGAGCCGCATCCCGGCATGGATTCCCTAACCGTCTGCGAGCGCGGGCCATTGCAAGGTCCTGCGCGGCGCGCGACACTGGCTGCCGATCACCGTCCAACGTGGGATTTGCGTCATGAAGTCGGTTGCCGCCTCGCTCAAGTCCTCCCGTCTGTTCTCGCGCCTCAGCGAGACCGCGCTGCTCGGCGTGCTCGAAAATGCCGTGCAGGTCTCCGGCGAAAAGGGCGCGCATGTCGCCGCCCGGCCGGCGGATGTGGTGATCGTGCTGGAAGGCGGCATCGAGATGAGGAGCCGCGAAGGGCGGCTGCTGGCGGCGATCAATGCCGATGCGAGTGCCGGTGAGCCCGGCGTTCTGCACGCGATCCAGCCCGGCGCACGGCTTACGATGACACGGCCGACCCAGGCGCTGGTGGTGGACGGGACCGTGCTCGACAACATCCTGAGCCAGATGCATCAGGCCGACAGCCTCTCGTCCCTGGCCGACACCATCGCCGACCGGGTCGCGGTGCTCATCCATGCGCAGCCGTTCGCGCAGATGACGCTGGACCAGATCTGCAGGTGCGCGGAGGCGATGACCCGGCGCAGCGCCGCTGCCGGCGAGGACGTGATCCGCTACGCCGGACATGGCGACTACTTCTACGTGATCGAGGATGGCGAAGCGGAGGTCTGGCGGCCGGATGCCCGTACGGGGGATCTGATCAAGGTCGCCACGCTGCAGAAGGGCGCGAGCTTCGGCGAAGAAGCGCTGCTGCGCGGCGGCCTGCGCAACGCCACCATCCGCATGGCGACGCCGGGCAGCCTGCTCTGCCTGTCGGTTGCCGATTTCGACCGTCTGATTGCCGATCACTTCGTGCAGGACGTGGCGCCGGAAGTCGCTCAATCGCTGCTGACGCGGCGCCAGGCCGATCTCGTCGATTGCCGCTACGACGACGAGTATGCGGTATGGCGCATTCCCAATGCCAGGCTGATGCCGCTCGACCGTCTCCGCACCGACGCCGCACAGCTCGACAAGAGCCGCCAGGTGATCGTCTACTGCCGGTCAGGCCGCCGCAGCCGGGCCGCTGCCTTCATTCTGCGCCAGGAGGGCTTCACCGCGATGTTCCTCGCCGGGGGCATCGCGAACTGGCCCTACGAGCATGAGGGTGAGCGCGGAAGCAGCCTCCCCGGCGTCCCGCCGGTCTGAGATTTGCCGGCACGGACTGATCAGGAGACATTAGTCAGGCGGCATACCGGCTCTTGGGGCGCCCCAGCCCCAGGTTCTCGCGCAGCGTGGTGCCCTGATAGCCGGAGCGAACGATCCCGCGTGACTGCAACTCCGGCACGAGCCAGCGGCAAATATCGTCGAGTTCGCCCGGAAGATATGACGGCTGCAGAATGAAACCGTCGCAGGCGCCTGCTTCGAACCAGCGCTGCATGGTGTCGGCGACCTGCATCGTCGAGCCGATGAACGTCGCCTTGCCGCGGCTTCCCGCGAGGCGCTCCCACACCTGCCGGATAGTCATGCGCTCCTTGCGCGCCATGGTGACGACGCTCTTGAACATGCCCTGGCTCTGGACGTCCGACGTCATCTCAATCTCCGGGAAGGGCTCATCGGGATCCCTGTCCGACAACTCGCTGCCGAGAAGCATGGACAGATAATCGAGTCCGACCTCCGGGTGGATGAGCGACTGCAGATACTCCCACTTGTCCTTCGCTTCCGCCTCCGTCGGTGCCACGACCGCTGTCAGCCCCGGCAGGATCAGCATCTGATCCGGTGTTCGGCCGTAGCGCGCCATGCGGCCCTTGACGTCGATGTAATGCTCGCGCTGGCTTTCCAATGTGAGCTGAGACGTGAAGACGCCCTCGGCAGTCTCCGCGGCGAGTTCACGTCCCGCCTCGGAGGTACCCGCCTGAAAGATCACCGGATATCCCTGCGGCGAACGCGGGATGTTGAGCGGTCCGCGCACCTTGAAGTGGTTGCCGTCATGGTTGAGGATGTGCATCTTCTCCGGCCTCAGGAAGATGCCGCTGTCCT
>JBFWYV010000284.1:0-6501 GCA_050186055.1 Hyphomicrobiaceae bacterium
CACGCCGAGGAGGAGCGGCGGCTGTCGAAGGCGGCGATCGAGACGCTCGCCATCGTCGCCTACCACCAGCCGGTGACCCGGGCCGAGATTGAGGAGATCCGGGGCGTGTCGATCTCCAAAGGGACGCTGGATGTGCTGATGGAGACAGGCTGGGTGCGCCCGCGCGGGCGCCGGCGCGCGCCCGGAAAGCCGATCACTTATGGCACCACGGATGCTTTTCTGACGCATTTCGGATTGGAAAGCGTGAAAGACCTGCCGGGACTTGCCGAGCTCAAGGGGTCGGGACTGCTCGATGCCAACCTGCCGCCGGACTTCAAGGTTCCCGAGCCCACCGACGTCGCAGATTTGATGCCCGACGAGCTTCCGCTCGATGCGGCCGACCAGGAGGATCTGCAAGCCGAGCTCGCGCTCGATGACGCCGGCAGCGACGAGGACGGCGAGGATCTGGAAACCGACGACGAGGGTCCGGACGGTCCGGACAGGAATTGAGGCGATCGGAAGGGCACGGCACCGCCAATTCCGGTGTCTGCCCGGCCTGAAAACCGGCAGCGAAAGCCGATCAAAAAATTTTCACACCTCCCCTTGAAGATGGGGACTTGCGCCATACTTGAAGCGCTCCCCGCAACCTTGTCGGGGTGTGGCCGATCTGCGATAGTGCCGGCCAAATCCACAACCGGCGGCGAAAGCCGCAAAGGAGTACGTTCAAATGGGCGCAATGAGCATCTGGCACTGGCTCATCCTGCTGTTGATCGTCGTGCTCATGTTTGGTCGCGGCAAGATCTCCGAGATCATGGGTGACGTCGCCAAAGGCATAAAGAGCTTCAAGCAGGGCATGGCCGAGGACGACAGCGGCAAGTCGTCCAAGGACGACGCGGCGCGCGCCGATCCCAAGGTCATCGACCACACGCCGGCTTCAGGCTCCACGCCCGCGTCCGCCGATCAGAAGAAGGTTGGCTGACATTCTCGCAATAGTGGCATCGGTTGAGCTGCCGGTCGGAGTCCCGCGCAGGGGCGACGTCTGCGGCTTCAGGGCGTGGACAGGAACGGCGTGAGATGTTCGACGTCGGGTGGAGTGAGCTGCTGATCGTCGGTGTCGTGGCGTTGCTGGTGGTCGGCCCGAAGGACCTGCCGATGATGCTGCGCACCATCGGCAAGTACATGGGCATGATCAAGCGGCAGGCGAACGAGTTTCGGGCGCAGTTTGACGAGGCGATGCGCGAAGCGGAACTGCACGAACTGCGTAAGGAGGTCGAAAACATCAAGACCGATGCCGAGCGGACGATCCGCGATGCCGAGAGCGCGTTCGATAAGCAGATGTCGGATATGAATGCGGCCGGTGATCACTATGAGCCGGTGTCCGGCACGTCCGCCGGTCACGACGGCACCGCAAAGCTTGACCACGAACGGTCCGAAGACGCTTTTGCTGCGACGGCGGCAGGCGACGTCGGGACCGGTTCAGCCGCTGTCGCAGCCGCCGCGGCGGCTGCAGCCGCAGCCGGCGAGGCAGCCGCCGGCAAGCCATCTCACAGCGACCAAGTTGCCGATCAAGTAGCCGATCGGGCCGCCAGCGAGCAGGCATCGGGCAAGGAGAATGCGTGAGGCGTGCCATGCATGATGGATCTCCGAGCCACACCGAACCCGACGAGCCGATCCGCCCCGGACAGGAGGATATCGACGCCTCGCGGGCTCCGCTGATGGAGCATCTGATCGAGCTGCGCCAGCGGCTCGTCTATGCGCTGATCGCCTTCGGTCTGATGTTCATCGTCTGCTTCGCCTTCGCCAAGTATATCTATGATGTGCTGACGTGGCCGCTGATCTGGGTCTGGCCGAAGACCCTCCCCGATCCGAAGCTGATCATCACCCATCCGCTCGAATATTTCTTCACCGAGATCAAGGTCGGCATGTTCGGCGCTGCGGTGCTGGCGTTTCCGGTGATCGCGCTGCAGATCTACAAGTTCGTCGCTCCCGGCCTCTACAAGAACGAGCGCGATGCGTTCCGGCCCTACCTGATCGCCACGCCGGTGCTGTTCATGATCGGCGGCCTGATCGTCTACTTCGTCGCCGCGCCGCTGCTGTTGAAGTTTTCGCTCAGCCTTCTCCCGGCGTCCAGCTCGAGCATGACGGCGATCGAGCTGTTGCCGAAGGTCAACGAGTACCTGTCGCTGATCATGCAGCTGATCTTCGGCTTCGGCATTGTATTCCAGCTTCCCGTCATCCTGTCGCTGCTGGCGCGCGCCGGGGTGATCACGGCCAAGACGCTGCGCGACAAGCGACGATTCGCAATCGTCGGCATCTTCGCGGCGGCGGCCATCCTCACGCCGCCGGATGCGATCAGCATGTTCATCATGGCGCTGCCGACGCTGGTGCTTTTCGAGGTATCGATTCTCGTGGTCGCCCACATCGAGAAATTGAGGGCGGCGAAACTCGCCGCCGAAGCGAGCGAGGCCGCTTAGCCGTCGCGACAGCGATTCCCCACGGTCACGGCTACGGAGACCTGTCGTGTGGTGCCCACCTCTCCTCCCCTCATCCGTCACGGCCGCGGCGGTGGCCGCCTACGACAAGTCTCCGCTTGCGCAGTGCGTGCAGTGAGCCACGTGGATGGCCGCCGTTGTCCGGGCCGATGTTGCCACGTCGCCCCGGCGCGGCCATGACGGATTTTCGTGGCGTTGGAACTCTCACCCCCGCACTGTCACGGCCACGAAGGCGGCCGCCTACGGCAAGTCTCCACTTGCTCGGTGCCCGCGGTGAGCCGCGTGGATGGCCGCCGTTGCCCGGGCCGACGTTGCCACGTCGCCCCGGCGCGGCCATGACGGACTTTCGTGGGGCTGGTTCCTTGCCTCTTCTCAGCCGTCACGGCCGCGGCGGCGACCGCCTACGACAAGTCTCCGCTTGCGCAGTGCGTGCAGTGAGCCACGTGGATGGCCGCCGTTGCCCGGGCCCACGTCGCCCAGCGCGGCCATGACGCGCTCTCACGGTCATGGCGGTGTGCCGTCCTGGCGGATCGAGGAGAAGCTCTGTAGTCGACGCATTTGATATGGCCGCTCAGTCCTGGGCGCGGACGTACGAGCCGGGAGCATCCTCGATGACGCCCAGTGTCGCGCCTGGCTCGCGCGCCTCGACAAGGCCGCCTGACCGCTTGGTGAGCCATCCGATCCAATGCGGCCACCACGATCCCGGCGTTTCCTTCGCGCCTTCCAGCCACTCGTCGAGCGAGTCGACCCGGTCGGGATTGGTCCAATACTGATACTTCGGCTTGTCGGGATTGGGAGGATTGATCACGCCGGCAATGTGGCCCGAGCCCGACAGCACATACTCCACCGGCCCCCCCAGCAGCCGCGCACCGATATAGACCGAGCGCGCCGGCGCGATGTGGTCCTCGCGCGCAGCCAGGTGATAGACGGGCAGCTTCACCTTCTTCAGGTCGAGCTTGACGTTGCCCAGGACCATCTCGCCCCTGGCCAGCTTGTTCTCGAGGTAGAACTGGCGCAGGTAGAACGCATGGTTCGCCGCCGGCATCCGCGTCGAATCCTGGTTCCAGTAGAGCAGATCGAACGGGAACGGCTGTTTGCCCAGCATGTAGTTATTGACGATGTAGGGCCAGATCAGGTCCTTCGGGCGCAGCAGATTGAATACGGTCGCCATGTGGGAGCCGTCGAGATAGCCGTGCTCGGCCATCATCTCTTCCAGGTTCTTGAGCTGTGAATCGTCGATGAACAGCTTGAGATCGCCGGCCTTGCTGAAGTCGGCCTGCGCGGCGAGGAACGTGGCGGAGGCGAAGATGTCCTCGCCACGCGCGGCGAGCCAGGCGAGGGTCGCGGCGAGCAGCGTGCCGCCGACGCAGTAGCCGAGCACGTTGCACTTCTTCTGCCCGGTCTCCTTGCGCACCGCCTCGGCCGCCGCCAGGATGCCCTCCTGCATGTAGTCATCGAACGTCTTGTCCTTGAGACGTCCGTCCGGGTTGACCCACGACACCACGAACACCGTGAAGCCCTGGCCGACGACGTACTTGATGAACGATTTCTGCGGACTGAGGTCGAGGATATAGAACTTGTTGATCCACGGTGGCACGATCAGCAGCGGAACCGAGCGCACCTTCTCCGTCGACGGCGTGTATTGGATGAGCTGCAGAAGCTCGTTCTGGAACACGACCTTGCCCGGCGTCACGGCGATATTGACGCCGACCTCGAATGCGGTGGTGTCGGTCTGGCTGATCTTGAACACGCTGCCGGATTTTTCCAGGTCGGCGAGGAAGCGCCGCATCCCGTCGACAAGGTTCCCGGCGTTGCGCGCGAAGGTCTCGCGTACGACCTCCGGATTGGTAGCGGGAAAGTTCGAGGGCGAAAGGGCGCTCACAATCTGCTTCAGCAGGAATTCCGCCTGATGGCGCGTGCGCTCGTCCAGTCCCTCGGTGTTCTCGAGCAACTGCTCCGCCCAGCGGCTGGTCAGCAAATAAGCCTGCTTCAGGGTATCGAAGTAGGCGTTCTCCGACCAGCCCGGGTCCTTGAAGCGGTTGTCGCCGGGCTCGGGGACGGCCACCGGCGGCAGGTCCTGGCCTGACAGCCGTTGCAGCGTATTGGTCCAGATGTCCAGATAGCCGGCGAACAGTTCGCCCTGTGCCTCCGACAGCCTGACCGGGTCCGAGAGCCAGGTTTGCCATACGCGTGCCCAGGCCTGGACCATCTCGGGCGTATCGTGACTGCCGGTCAGCGGATTGAGCGTCTGGGCGTTCTGCTTCTCCATCAGCTCGGCCACGACTTTTCCGCTTTCCTCCAGCAAATTCAGAAGATTGCGGCCGAATGCCGCCGGGTCCTTGATCTGGTAGGACGCGGCTTCGGGCAAGCTGGGAGCAACGTGTTTCTGCATGGAATTCCGGACCTGCGGTTTCGCGTGAGAGGCGAGTGCGCGATGCAACGTATAGGTATGCCCACCGTCGAGGCGCCACAATCCCATAGGAATGAATTGGTTACACGGCAGCCGGCATGGGTTGCGAGCACACAGGCAGATGGTTCGCCAGGGTGCGAATCGATTATCTTGCAGCGCAGCAAGAAGGTCAAAGCCACGATGGCAGCACGAACAGGAAATGCGCACGGTGCCAGGCCCGCTGCCATACTGATCCTGATGGCACTCGGGCTCGCCCTCACGGCCTGCGGGCAGACGATGTCCGTGCCGCTTCCTGATCTTGCGACCACCTCGCCGAATTCGAAAGAAGGCCGCTCCGGCATGACCGGGGCCGAGCAGAAGCAGGCCATCGACGATCTCATCGCCAAGCGCGACCGGGCGGCGAAAGAAGCGGCGGGCGGCCAGTAGCCCTCGATTGGCTCGCCCGCCGGCTATGCTAGGCTCCGGTCAGCCAGAAGCCGGAGGATCGCCATATGAGACAGCCGAAGCAGCTACGCTCGGAAATGGGCTGGAGCACGGAGACCGAGGTTCACGTGCGCGGCCGCAATCTGTGTACGGAGATCTTGGGCAAGGTCGATCTCGGCGGCATGGCCTTCCTCGAGCTTACCGGCCGGCTGCCGACCGGGCAGGAAGCGGAAGTGTTCAACGCGGCGCTGGTGACCTTGGTCGAACACGGCATGACCCCGTCGGCGATGAGCGCGAGACTGACCTGGCTCGGCGCGCCGGAGGCGATGCAAGGCGCCGTCGCGGCGGGTCTCAACGGCATGGGCAGCGTCTTCGGCGGAGGCGCCGAGGCATCGGCGCGGATGCTGTACGAGGCTCTGGACGGAAAGCCTGCCGACGCGGACCTCGATGCCGTCGCCGCCGCCGTGGTCGCCGACCATGCGCAGCGCCGGCGACCGGTCCCGGGCCTCGGCCATCCCCTGCACCGGCCGATCGATCCGCGCACGCCTGTCCTGTTTGCCATCGCCGGGCGCAACGGCATGCGCGGGCGCTATGTTGCGCTCATGGAGAAGATCGCCACGGCGGCGGCGGCGCGATCGAAGCGCACCCTCCCGCTCAATGCGACAGGTGCCATCGGCGCCCTCATCCTGGAGCTTGGCCTGCCGTGGCAGGTCGGGCGCGGCCTGGCCGTCATCTCACGCTCCATCGGTCTGGTCGGGCACATCATGGAGGAGATGCGGCAGCCGATGGCTCTGGAGTTGTGGCAGCGGGCGGAGACGGAGGTCGCCGACGCGAGCAGGCAGTCCGAAAACTGAGGTGCGCAGGTCCCTGCGGCCGGGCTGCTTCGGACTTGCCCCGAACCCTTGACAGAGGCACTGCGGCGGCGCACTCAGCAGAGGGAAGCCCGAAAACAAGAGCCCGCAGATCAGAGGAGCCCCGCCGATGCCCCATGACATTCCCGGCCAGCACGATGGTGTCCACTGGCACGAGCCAGCCGGAGCGCAACGGGCGGGCTTCGGCGAGTTCAAGAAACAGCCCACGCCCTACGACGCTTTCATGGAGAGCGAGGGAATCCCGTGCTTCCGGGGCAACGGCATCAGCAGCGTTCTCGAACTGCCGATGGCCCCCTGGAAGCGGACCGGCGGCCGCGGATCCTAC
>JBFWYV010000285.1:0-6343 GCA_050186055.1 Hyphomicrobiaceae bacterium
CGCTGCCGGGTTCACGCCCTAATAATACTCCGGGACGGGCAAAGCAAAGCCGATCAGCCGTGCGTTCCTCCCTGCATGCGTGCAGAGGTAGTGGACATGCACGTCCATTGCCAGACCGCGGCACGATGGAAGCCTGCCGCTGCCGATCGTTGCGCGGATCTGTCTCGCCGTGCGGCTCAGATCTTGAAGCTTTCCAGCGTCTCGGGCGCGAACAGGTCGGCGGGCTTCAGCAGCTTTTTCGAGAGCCCGCACTGGTGATGGTATTTCAGGAAGGTCGCCAGCGGTTTCTCATTCTTTTCAAAACCATAAGGCCAGTAGTCATCGCCCATCAGCTCCCGGGCCTCGTCGACGTAGGCGTTGTGGAACGGCAGCATGGCGGCGTGGGCGGCGGTCTGCGCCTGCATCTCGTAGGTATGCCTTTGTGCTTCCACGAACATTTTCATCAGGGTCTGCGCGATCCAGCGATTCTGCTCGTACAGCTCCCGCTTGATGACGATGGTATGCATGATCGGGAACATCCCGGTCTTCTTGTAGTAGGCCTTTTCCTCCTCGGCGTAGTCGGGGAACAGGCGCACCACGTTCTTGCCGTCGAATGTCGAGGGCGCACGCGCGGTGTGCAGGGCGTCGATCTCGCCCGCGGCCAGCATCTGCGACAGGGTCTTGTCTTCCGGAATGGCGTTGACCTTGATGTTGGCCGGGAGGTCGAGCTTCTGCTTCTCGGGGCGCCCCGCCTCTTCTTCGCCGCCGGTCCAATAGGTGACGCTATCGACAGGGACGCCGTAGTGTTCATCGAGGATGCCTCGGATCCAGACGGGCGCCGTCATCTGGAACTCCGGCACGCCGATGCGCTTGCCGATCAGGTCCTTGGGCGTCTTGATGCCCGACTTGGCGCTGACATAGATGCATGAGTGGCGGAAGAAGCGCGACGGCCAGACCGGGATGGCGATGAACGGCGGCTTCTCGCGGAACAGCGACACCGTGTAGGACGACAGCGACATCTCCGAGATGTCAAACTCCGCAAACTTGGCCTGGCGGAAGAATGTCTCCTCGACCGGCATGTCGAAGAACGTGAGGTCGATGCCCTGCGGCCGGACGAGGCCGCTGGCGACCGGCTGCATGCGGTCATAGCCCCAGCAGGCGAAAGTGAGATTGAGCTTGGCCATCGTCGCGAACTCCAGGTTTGTCGAGTGTCGTCGGAACCGTGTCCGGGCCGGCGTTCCGATGGGCGGCTCTCCAGGCGACGCATCGGCAGCCGGTCTCGAATACGGCGAGGGTCAATAGAACTGGTCGAAGTGGATCTGGGCCGGAGGGACTTTGGATTCGAACAGCATCTTGTGCGCCGCTGCCGCCATTGCCGGCGGACCGGCAAAATAGATCTCCATGTTCTGGATGCGATCAGCGAACATGGCCTTGGCGGCCTCGTGCACGAAGCCGTTGGCGCCGGTCCAGCCCGCAGACTCGGCATCTTCCGGCTCGGAGATGACGGGGTGATAGTGGATGCGCTCGCCGAATCCCGTCAGGGTACGCAGGATCGGCTCGCCGCAAATATCGCGTACGCGGCGTCCGCCGTAGACGAAGTGCAACTGATGGCCTGACAAGGCTGGCGCTCCGGCGAAGCCACGCGCGATCGAGATCATCGGCGAGAGGCCCGACCCGCCGGCGATGCAGAGCACGTCGCGCGGTGCATCCTCACGCAGGTAGGCCATGCCGAATGGACCATCGAAGCCGATCTCGTCGCCCGTCTTGATGGAGGAAAACAACTGCTCCGTGCAGGCACCGCCGGGGACTTTCTTGATTTGGAACTCCCAGCGGCGGCCCCCTTCGCTGTCGACATTGGACATCGAGTAGGCGCGGGCGCCTTCGACACCGGGAACGTAAAGCAGCGCATACTGGCCGGGCAGAAACGAGGCCGGAACGGCGAGCTCCAAGCGGAACTCCCGAATGTCGTGGGTGATGTCCTCGGTCTCGATCAAGCGCGCCCTGGTGCGGACCGGCTTGTTCTTCGGCGCGTAATGGTCACGCAGGTTGACCTTGATCGCGAGATCGCCCTGAGGGCGCGCCTGGCAGCCGAGATAGCGGTTGCGGCTCTTGTGGCGCTCGTTCCAGGCGGGAGCGTCGGCGCGCTCGTGGATGACCTCGCCTTCGACGATCTCGAACAGGCAGTTGCCGCAGGACCCGACGTTGCATTCGTAAGGGAATCCCAATCCCGAGCGGAGCGCGGCGCGCAGCACCGTATCATCGGCAGGGCAGTCGAACTCGAGCTCGGGCTTGGCAACCTTGATCTTCGGCATACGGGCCTTGACAGCTTGAAAGTGAAGGTCGGACAGGGGCTCATCGAGCCGAGGGCAAGCTATGGGGTTCGTGCCGGATTTGCAACGCCTGGAGCCGCAGTCCGACGCCGGGCTGGTTCGTCGACTGGTCAGTATTCGCCACGGAATTGATTGCCTAGTCTCACTGCGATGGCTTCGGCGGTGGCGATCACCTGGGGCGCGGTCCTGGCCATCTGCTCCTTGGTCAGCCTCTGCACGGGCGCGGCGACGCCGACCGAGCCGACGACGCCGCCGCCGGCCCCGCGAATGGGCGCGGCGAGGGCGCGCATGCCGGCCTCGCTCTCCTCGTCCTCCGTCGCATAGCCGCGCTGGCGCACCTCAGCGAGCACCTTTGCGAGATGGGCCGGGTCGGTGTCTGTTTTCGGTGCGCGTTTTGTCAGGCCGGCGGCGACGATCTCCGAGACTCTCTGTTCAGGCTGGAAGGCGAGTATGGCGCGGCCATTCGCAGTGCAGAATGCCGGTTTCCTCACGCCGATGTCAGAGTTGACGCGGATCGCCTGCGTGCTTTCCAGATTGTAGACGAACATGATGTCGGCATCGTCCAGGATGGCGAGCTGCACCGTCTCGCCGGTGAAGTTGCGCAGGGCAAACAGATCCTGCCGGGCCTCGCTCGAAAGGTTCATGCGGCGGCGGACGAGCGCGCCGAGCCCGAACAGCGCGATGCCAAGACGATATTTCTCGTTTTCCCGGTTCTGCTCGAGCAGCCCGTCGGCCAGCAGGGTCTGGGCCAGCCGGTGAACGGTGCTCTTGGCGACGCCGAGCTTGCGGGACAACTCACTGACGCCAAGCTCGACCTCGTCGGCGGAGAAGCATTTCATGAGCTGAATGGCGGTGGCGACCGATGACAGTCGGCGGGCGCGCCGACCGTCGGAGCGGGTTGACAGTGAGGTATCTTCCTCGGCCCGGGTCGGTGCGCCATCCGGGCCCGACCGCGCGCGCACATCATTCGGCATGGCTGATCACGCTCCCTCGCTGGCGCCAGGACTGCGGGCGGTGCGGATCGCAATCAGCGCGCCGAGCGAGCTGCACAAGCCCGCTGCAGGCTCATAGGCTGCGATGACCGTGAACCCGAGACGTGGAGGCTCTTCGTTCTCTTCGACCGGTATCTCCTGGCGGGAGATCCCCTGGCCTGGCGTCGCCTGGACGCTGTGATAACCGGGTGCTCCTTCGAGCCGGACGATGCCCTTCAAGCGCAGCAGCGCCGCGGCATGCGCTTGCGTCAAGGTATCGAGCGCCGAGATCAGCGCCGGCCACGAGACCGGCTTCGGGACCGGAAGGAAGGCGCTGGTCACGCCGCCGGCATGGACACCTCGCTGCAGCAGCTCGTCGGTGTGAGTGTGGTCGTCGTGGTGATGGTGATGGGGCTCGCCGTGATGGCGGTCCGAAATCCCGCCTTCGAGCGCTGCGAGCAGGTCGCCGGCTGCCAGCGCGCCATTCGCACTGGTCAGCACCCGCGCGTGCGGCGCCAGTCCGGGCAGCCTGGTGCGGACGTTCTCCAGGTCGTCAGCGCCGGCAATGTCGGTTTTGGTGACGATCACGACAGCGGCTGCCGAAAGCTGGTTGCGACATTCGGGAAAGTCGGGGAGACGGGCGAGGCCGGCTTTGGCATCGAGGGCGGTCACGATGCCTGCGACTCTGTAACGCTCGCCGAGCAGGGTGTGGCGGCGGATGGCTGCGATCACCGGCAGGGGATCGGCGACGCCGGTGGTTTCGATCAGGACCCAGTTGAAGCGGGAAATGCGCTTGTGAAGGCGGTCCCAGAACAGCCGCTCCAACGTTCCGATCAGGTCTTCCTGGGCGGCACAGCAGGCGCAACCGTTGTCGAGCAGGAGGGGGACGTCGGTGGAGGTCGTCAGCAGGCGGTGGTCGATGCCGACCTCGCCCAGCTCGTTGACGATCACCATCGCGCCTTCGAACTCGGGCGCCTGCAGCCAGCGCGACAGCAGGGTAGTCTTGCCGGCACCGAGGAAGCCGGTCAGGAGAATGATGGGAATGGGCTCGATCCGTGGCATGGATCAGCTCCCGGCGTTTGCCGCATCTGCGGCTGTTTCCTTTGCGCGGTCCGCGGCGCGCAGGCGGTCAATCCTGCCTGTCGATGAAGACGGTGCCGTCCTCGACCGTTACCGGATAGATCTTCTGCGGAATCATGCAGGGCGGTGCTGTCACCTCACCGGTCTTGATGTTGAAGCGGCCGTTGTGGAAATCGCACTCGATCTCCTCGCCCTCGATGTAGCCCTCGGACAACGAGCCGGGGCCATGCGAGCAGGTGTCATCCATGACGTAGAACTGACCGTCGAGGTTGAATACGGCGAGCGACAAGTCATCGGTTTCCACCTTGAGCGCGGTGCCCGGGGCAACGTCGTCGGTCTTGCACAGAGCAATGCGTTCAGCCATCGCGGCGGGTCTCCTCGTTGACGGGACATGGTAGCATGTATAATGTCGCTTGAAAACGGAACGATGTTCCGCATAGCAGAACTATTGTCCAACTGCAACATCATGCCGACGAGCGCTTGACGGGGACGCGCAAACGTCCTCAGTTCGCGGGGAGCATATTGCGGGCGGGAAATGACTGAAACGCTGCGATACAAGTGTTGAACCCTCACCGCTAGATCGCCGTTGAACCGACACCAGCAGACCGAGGAGAGGATCCGATGCTGAGGAAAGAGCAGAACGATCTCGTCACCCAGACGGGCCCGGATACGCCGATGGGCAAACTGTTCCGCTGCTACTGGCAGCCGATCCTCAATTCATGGGAGCTGCCGGAGAAGGACTGTCCGCCGGTGCGCGTGAAGATCCTTGGCGAGCGGCTGCTGGCGTTCCGCGATTCAAACGGCAATATCGGGCTGATCGACGAGTTCTGCGCGCATCGCGGCGTGTCGCTCTGGTTCGGCCGCAACGAAGAGAGCGGGATCCGCTGCCCCTACCATGGCTGGAAGTACGACTTCGAGGGCAATTGCACCGAAGTCCCGTCCGAGCCGGAGGAGAGCGGGTTCTGCAAGAAGGTGAAACTCAAGTCCTATCCGTGCGTGGAGAAGGGCGGCATCGTCTGGACCTATATGGGGCCGGCCGATCAGAAGCCGCCGCTGCCGGCGTGGGAGTTCTCAGAACTGCCGGAGAAGCAGCGGTTTTCGAACAGGCGCCTGTCGGAGTGCAACTGGCTGCAGGCGCTGGAAGGCGGCATCGATTCAAGCCATGTCTCGTTCCTGCATCGCGGCGATCTCAAGGTCGATCCGCTGTTCAAAGGCGCCGACCGGGCCAACAGCTACAACATGAGCGACATGAAGCCGGTGTTCGAGGTGGTCGAGCATCCCGGCGGTCTCTATGTCGGTGCACGCCGCAATGCGGAGAACGACCAATATTACTGGCGGATCACGCAGTGGGTGATGCCCTCGTTCACGATGGTGCCGCCGCGCGCCGACCATCCGCTGCATGGGCACTTCTGGGTGCCGATCGACGACGAGAATTGCTGGGCGTGGAGCTATCTCTACCATCCCACGCGGGAGTTGCACGACTACGAGCTGCAGGCCGCCAAGGACGGCAAGGGCACGTTCGTGAAGTACGTGCCGGGGACATTCCGTGCACTGGCGAACAAGGACAACGACTATCTGGTCGATCGGGAAGCGCAGAAGGCCGGCCGCACGTATTCGGGCGTGGAAGGCATTGCCATGCAGGACCAGTCGCTGCAGGAAAGCATGGGGCCCATCGTCGATCGCACGAAGGAAAACCTGGTGTCGACCGACAACGGCATCATCATGTGCCGGCACAAGATCATGCGGGCGGCAAAAGCGCTGGTCGAGAAGGGGCAGCTCCCGCCGGGACGCGATCCCGAGCATCAGCGCGTCCGCTCGATCGCGGTCGTGCTGCCGCGCGACCAGGCCTATAAGGACGCGGCGGACGAGCTCTGCAAGGCCGTCCCCGGCAAGAAGCACGCGACTGTATAGCGGTCAGCACGGGGCCGGCGCCTTGATAGGCCCGGCCCCTTTCTCAATCAGGGGCTCCCCAATGAGGAAGAG
>JBFWYV010000286.1:0-6296 GCA_050186055.1 Hyphomicrobiaceae bacterium
CTCCCCGCCTAGCCTCGAACTGAGGTGAATTTCAAGTCCGACGCTTAGATGACGATACGCTCGGGCATGCCGCGCCAAAGACGGCTCGCCGCCTAACCGGAGTTTGTGTGCCGAGATTGCTGACTTCAGCGGTCGGAAATGCCTGGCATGCAACTGCCAAGCAACTGTTTGGTGTTGCAGCGCAGCAGAAATCATTCAGGCATTCGGTATGCCAAACCGTCGCACTGTGAGCGGGTGCGAATTGTCAGTTGAAGGTTTCGCCCGAATGTGAGCGAGTGCTCCATCCGAGAGAGTCGCCATAACAAAGAAAAGGGGCCGTCCGGGGTTGCCGAACGGCCCAAGTCTAGGGAGGAAACGCCCAAGGAGGGCTGCGACAGACGAGCGAAGCTCATCGATGTCGCAACGCAACAATTAATTGGGCGGCGCACAAAATGCAAGCCCAAAATTTGCAGGGCTGGCGTGCTCTGATATGCATTTATCGGGAAACTGCGGGTTCGAGCTTGCGGCATGCGGCCGCGGAACGCCGTCGAGCGGCCGTCGAAAAGAAAAATGGGCCGTCAGCGACGGCCCAAGTCTAGGGAGGAAACGCCCATACGGGCATATGATGCCGGCTAAGGAAGCTCACAGCATCACAATGCGGATATGTGCGTATTCGAGGCCGACGACAAGCCTCTTGCGGGTATCCAGAGCCAAACACGGTTAATTTGTGACATATGTGCAATAGTTGCACGGTTGACACGGCCTGATCGTGCTGGCTCGCAGCCCAACGCGGTATTAGACCAACCGCCAATGATGATCCCGACTGGAGCCAGCGCGTGACGAGCACGTCAGCCTCGCCGACCGAGTATCTGGATTTTGCGCACCGGCTGGCGGATGCCGCAGGGAGAGCCATCCTCCCTCACTTCCGGCAGAAACTCGCGGTCGACAACAAGGACGGAACCGGCGGATACGATCCGGTGACGGAGGCCGACCGCACCGCCGAACGCGCGGTGCGGGAGCTGGTGCATGCCAGCTATCCCGATCATGGCTTCGAGGGCGAGGAGTTCGGGGACGACAATCTTTCAGCCCGTTTTCGCTGGGTCGTGGATCCTATCGACGGCACGCGCTCGTTCGTCCTGGGGATGCCGGTCTGGGGAACGCTGATCGGCCTTACGGACGCCGGCCACCCCCTGCTCGGGATCATGGACCAGCCCTACACGCGCGAGCGCTTCTGGGCCGCCGACGGGGCGAGCTGGTTCCGCGGCCCGGGTTGCGGCGCCGTTCGCCTCGCCGCGCGCCCCTGCCCCGCAATCGCCGATGCGATGATGATGACGACAGATCCCGGCCTGTTCGAGCAGGGCGCCGAGCAGGACGGGTTTCTCGCCGTGAAGCAGGCCGTACGGACATGCCGCTACGGCGGCGACTGCTACAGCTATTGCCTGCTGGCGGCCGGGCATGTCGATGTGATCGTCGAGGCCGGCCTGAAGCCGTTCGACGTCACCGCATTGGTTCCGATCGTGGAGCAGGCCGGCGGTATCATCACGACATGGCGGGGCGAGCCGGCTTCTCGCGGCGGACGCATCGTGGCGAGCGGAGACAAGCGCCTGCACGACCAGGTGCTGCGTCTCCTGGCAGGCAACTGACGTCAGGCACCAAGACGCCCGCGCACGTCGGAAGGCCACGGGCTCGAGCGGGCCCGAGCTTTACGCCTGCAGGCACGATGCTAAGTTGGGATGCCACGACAACAGTAGTGCACGCGCAGGAGGGGACTTACGTTCATGGACTTCGGTTATTTCACGCTGAGCGACAACCGTTACCCGAACAATCCGCGGTCGCCCGAGCAATTCCTGATCGAGATCCGCGACCAGGCGGTGGAAGCGGAAAAGCTGGGCCTCAATTCGGCGTGGATCGGGGAACACCACTTCAACAGGCGCGGCTGCGTGTCGGTCCCATCGGTTCTGCTTGCGAACGTGGCGGCGGCGACCAAGACCATCCGCCTCGCGCCGGCCGTCGTCGTGCTGCCGATCCACCATCCCATCCATGTCGCGGAGGAGTGGGCAACGCTGGACCAGCTTTCCGGCGGGCGCGTCGATTTCGCGACAGGGCGCGGCTATGACGCACACGAGTTCACGCCGTTCGGCGCCGATTTCCAGCTCTCGGCCGAGCAATTCCAGGAAGGACTGGAGCTGCTGATCCGCTGCTGGCAGGAACCGGGGTCTTTCTCCTTCAACGGCAGGTTTTATAATATCGAAAACATCGAGGTCCATCCCAAGCCGCTGCAAAGCGAATTCCGGCCCTATATGGGTTCGTTCTCGAAATTCTCGATGGGCCTGGCCGCCGATTTCGACTGGAATCTCCTGCTCGCGCCTTTTGCCGCAACCATTCTTTTCGGCAGCCTCGGCAATGCCATAAACGCCTATCGATCAATCTGCGACGAAAAGGGAAAACCGCACCGCAAAGTGAAATGCAGTTATTTCATCCATATCGGAGAAGGACCCGCTGCCGAGAATGATGCGCTCGAACGCATGGTGAACTACATCTCGATGGCCGGACTGCGCAAGACCATGAGCCAGGGCGGCCGCGGCGAGCTTCCTGCCGGCCTCGAATATTTCAAGAAAATCGGAGAGCACCTGAACGATCCCAAGAAAGAGGATTTCGACGACAAATCCCTCCTGTTCGGCTCCCCTGCCAGAATAGTGGAAAGCCTGAAGAGGGTCGAAGCGCTCGGCGTCGACGAGGTCATCCTGTATTTCAATTTCGGAAACCGGCAGGATTCGTTCGTCAGGGAGCAAATGCATCTTTTCTGCAGCGAGATCGCTCCGCATTTCGACGCTTTCAGCACACGCAGAAAGGCGCAAATGGTCGGATAAACGCCGGTAAAATCGGGCGTTGAACGGTATTCCATCGGCGCCCATTGCTCCTTGGGCGGAATACATAAATGGCGCATTGACGCAACAATTTACCGTGCAACTCCAATAAAATAGCGATGGATCTGCATTTTTTGTCTTCGCATTGCCTGCGAACAGGGGCATAAGGGAGCCATCTGCTTTCGGAATAGAGGGCTAGGCGATGAGCGCCCCCAAGACACGACGGGGTCGACCAATGGGCTCCGGAATCGATGATCGCATCTGGTTGCGGGAAATGGGCCGATTGATCATGATCGACCCGAAAACACCGCCGACGACCGCAATTCGCGCGCTCGGCATTACCGACCCGTCGACCATCCGCAGGCTTCGCGACAAACACAAACGCATGTGCGCCGTTAGCTACGAGAGCATGGCAGCGAAATAATCGGCCCGGCTGTTCGATTGCTGGTGGCTGCGCCCAAGGATGCGCTGTCCTGCCCACAGCATCACACCGGATTCACCCACTTCGACATACCGTTTACCCCGAGAGCGTTCTCGCCCGAGAGCGCAACTGGCGGCCGCGCGTCGTAGCGGCCGCCCCTTTGTCGTTCATAAGGAAAAGCGCGAAACAATTACAATTTACGCAGCCAGACGCTTTCAATGCGATGCGTTTCGTCCTTACGCAATATCAGCCGCGCACGCTGGCGCGTCGGAAGAATATTCTCCTCCAGGTTTTTCAGGTTGATCGCGCGCCATATTTCGAGAGCGCGTTCCTGGGCTGCATCGGCGGTCAATTGCGCATAACGGTGGAAATAGGCAGCCGGATCGCGAAAAGCCGTGGCGCGCAGGCGCATGAACCGCTTCAGATACCATTGCTCGAGCATGGCGGTATCGGCATCGAGATAAATCGAGAAATCGAAAAAATCGGAGACGAAAGGAATGCCGTCGCCGCTGCGCGGGGGGACGGCAGGCTGCAGGACATTGAGACCTTCGACAATGAGGATGTCGGGCTGCTCGATATGGATTTTCTGGCTCGGCAGGATGTCGTAGTGAAAATGCGAGTAGACCGGGGCCTCGACAACCTCCGCTCCCGATTTCACGGCCGCCAGGAAGTTCAGCAGCAGTGTGGTGTCGAAGCTCTCCGGGAAACCCTTGCGGTTCATAAGCCCGCGGCGCTCCAGGTCGGCGTTGGGAAGGAGGAAGCCGTCGGTCGTGATGAGGTCCACGCGGGGATGATCGGGCCAGCGGGCCAGCAATTCTCTCAGCACACGCGCGGTCGTGCTCTTGCCAACTGCGACGGATCCGGCAATGCCGACGATGAACGGGACCTTGGTATCGCGGTGCCCGAGGAAGCGGTCGGTCGCCGAATAAAGCTCCATCGTCGCTGCGACGTAGAGATTGAGCAGACGCGACAGCGGAAGATAGATCTGCTCCACCTCGCCCATCGACAGGTCTTCGATGACACCCGACAACTGTACGAGTTCGCGCGGCACCAGCGTCATCGGCGTGTCTTCGCGCAGGCGCGCCCACTCGGCGCGCGTGAAGACCCGGTACGGCGAGAACGCGAGTCCCGCCCTGGAGCCCTCGGTCATCCCTGCAAGCCCATTTGCAACGCTCTCGGGCTCGGTCACCGCAGGCGGCGCGGCCTCGTGGGCTCGGATCTCATCACGCATCTACGCGTCCTTGTGCGAATGGATGCTCACGACTGCGGCCGCGACGCCTTTTCCGCGAGTCCTGACGTACCCTTGCGGCGTTCAAGCACAGCCAGCACGTCGTCGACCGGGACCTGGCGGCTCTCCAGCAGCACGAGCAAATGAAATATAAGGTCGGCCGCCTCGTTGGTCAGCGCCGCAGCGTCTTCCCCCAGGGCTGCAACGATGACCTCGACCGCCTCCTCGCCGAACTTCCGAGCGCATTTGGGCGGGCCGGCATCGAGAAGCTGCCTCGTGTAGGATTTCTCTGCCGACTCCGTCCGGCGCGCCCGAATGGTGGCCGCCAGATCGCGCAAGGCATTGTCGCTCATCGAGCACCCTGGATGTTGGTGGCCCTGACCGGCCATTGTGACAACGCCAACAGAGCCAAGCGCTGCCATATCCGTCAAGCACGGCTTTGGTTCAGGGCGGCTGTAGCGCAGCCCGGCCGCCGTTGCGTTGGTTATGCAGCCGGCCCGGTCGGCTGATCGATGGAAACGCACGCCGACAAGGCATGAAGCAGCACCAGCGTAGCAGTAGAGGCGAACAGATTAACGTTCCGCCATGCGAACCGAGCACGCCGGTGGCCGCGACAAGTTCGGGGATAGTCGTCCGGTCCGGCTTGGCCAGGCAACGCGAACCAGCTAGACGAGCCCGAACGGATGCATGGAGGCAAGTGACATGGCCAGCGCGACTACAAGGCGGGTTGCGGGTTCCAGGGGCCGGGCCAGTCTCCAGTCCGGGATACTTCCCGCACAGTCGATTCGAGAGCTGATCGACACCGGCGCCATCCGACTGGCAGAGCCGCCGCTCAGCACGCAGATCCAGCCCGCGAGCCTGGATCTGCGTCTTGGCGCCGTCGCCTACCGGGTCAGGGCCAGCTTTCTTGCCGGCCCCAATGCCACGGTCGCAGAGCGGCTCGAGGTTCTCTCCCTGCACCAGATCGGGCTGGAGCAGGGTGCGGTGCTGGAGACCGGTTGCGTCTATGTGGTGCCGCTGCAGGAGAGCCTTGTGCTGCCGGAGCACTTGTCGGCAGCCGCCAACCCCAAGAGCTCGACGGGCAGGCTCGATGTCTTCACCCGCGTCATCGCCGACGGAGTCGGCGCCTTCGATCAGATTCCGCGGGGCTACACAGGCCCGCTCTACGCCGAGATCTGCCCGCAGACCTTCCCGATCCTGGTCCGCGCCGGGAGCCGGCTGTCGCAACTGCGGTTTC
The DNA here is from genome assembly GCA_050186055.1 of Hyphomicrobiaceae bacterium. Classification (GTDB taxonomy): domain Bacteria; phylum Pseudomonadota; class Alphaproteobacteria; order Rhizobiales; family Hyphomicrobiaceae; genus CAMDPA01. The sequence goes on from JBFWYV010000286.1 coordinate 5,733, forward strand.
GCTGCGGTGAGGTGGAGCGGGATGATGCGGCGCTGCGTGACCTGCATCGGCGCGAGCGCCTGGTGACCGGCTCACCGGCATCCGACGGCGCCGACATAGCCGACGGCATTGCGTTGTCGGTCGATCTGTCCGGCGATCCATCCGGCATGATCGGCTATCGCGCCAAGCGCCATACCGGCCTTGTCGACGTCGACGCGGTGGGCGCTTGCGCGGTGCTGGACTACTGGGAGCCGATCCAGGCGCATTCAACGCGGCGGCTCGTGCTCGATCCGGACGAGTTCTACATTCTCGCCTCCAAGGAGGCCGTGCACGTCCCGCCGACACATGCCGCGGAGATGGTGCCGTTCAATCCGCTCGTCGGCGAGTTCCGCGTTCATTATGCAGGGTTCTTCGATCCGGGGTTCGGGCATGACGCTGCCGGAGGTCAAGGCTCGCGTGCGGTGCTTGAGGTGCGTTCGCACAAGGTGCCGTTCGTGCTGGAGGACGGGCAGATCATCGGAAGGCTCATCTATGAGCGACTGACGGAGCAGCCGGAGAGGCTTTATGGACGCGACCTTGGATCGC
>JBFWYV010000287.1:0-6272 GCA_050186055.1 Hyphomicrobiaceae bacterium
CCCCAGCGACTTCGAGGACGTGATGAAGACGCTGACCCATTGGGACCAGTGGTGCGAGGCCTGGTCGATGCGGGCGAAGATCCACGAGGATCTGGGCCGGGCGGCGCTGGAGGCCGGCGAATTCACGAGCGCGGGCGAGCATCTGGGGCGCGCCGCCGTCACCTATCACTTCGCGAAGTACCTGTTCGTGCAGGATCTGAAGCAGATGCGCGCCGCGCACATGAAGGCCGTGGACTGCCATACGCTGGCGCTGCCGCATCAGCGCTATCCGGGCGAACGCGTGATGATACCGTATGAAGGCCACCAGCTTGCCGCCGTGCTGCGCAAGCCGCCGGGCATCGAGAAGCCACCGGTCGTCCTGATGATGATGGGCCTCGACTCGACGAAGGAGGAGCTCGATACGTTCGAGATCACATTCCTGGAGCGTGGCATGGCGGTGCTCGCGTTCGACGGGCCGGGCCAGGGCGAGGCCGAGTACGACATGCCGATCCGCTACGACTACGAAGGCGTCGTGGGGCCGGTGATCGACTGGTTGAAAGCGCAGCGCGCCGACCTTGACGGCGATCGGATCGGGCTGTGGGGCATCAGCCTCGGCGGCTATTACGCGCCGCGGACAGTGGCGTTCGAAAAGCGCATCAAAGCGGCGATCGCGGTGTGCGGACCCTATGACTGGGGCGCCTTGTGGGACAAGCTGCCCGACCTGACGCGTGATGCATTCGTGGTGCGCAGCCATTCCAGGACGGCGGCAGAGGCCAAACCGAAGGCCGACAAGCTGTGTCTGCGGGGCGTTGCCAGCAAGATCGAGACGCCGATCTATCTGGTCGCGGCGGGGCTCGACCGCCTGACGCCGGCAGAAGACTACGAGAAGCTCAGGGCGGAGATCAAAGGTCCGTGCGAACTGCTGGTGATTCCCGACGCCAACCACGTCGCGCACAACCGGCCCTACCTCTACCGGCCGCAGACCGCCGACTGGATGGCAAAACAGCTCGGCGTGTGAGACCGCGCACGCTGCAGCGCCACAGCCAGCCGGACCGTCAGCCCACCGGCTTGAAGTGATCGCGCAACGTCGTGCCCGCGTATTCCGTCCGGTAGAGGCCGCGGCGCTGCAGCTCCGGCACGACCAGATCGACGAAGTCGTCAAACGCGCCGGGGAAGTAGGCCGGCATGATGACGAAACCGTCCGCGCGCCCGGAGACGAACCACTCCTCGAGGATGTCGGCTATCCGCTTCGGCGTGCCGTAAATGACCCAGTGGCCACGTGCTGCCGCCGTGATGTTGTAGAGATCGCGAAGCGTCATCCCCTCACGGCGAGCCAACTCGAACAGGGTCCTGGAGAACGCCTGACCCGCATTGGTCATCGGCAGATCGGGCACCGGACCGTCGAGCGGATAGCCGGAGATGTCGTGGCCGAGGCGTGCCGAGACCAGCGTCAGGGCGTTGGTCGGAGAGAGCCAGCCCTGCAGGCGATCGAGCTGGGCCTTGGCCTCCGCATCGGTGGCCCCGATGATGGGCATGACACCCGGCAGGATCGCGACGTCGTCAGGCGAGCGTCCATGCTTCACGACCCTGGCCTTGAGGCTGTCGTATGCCGCTTTGGCGGCGTCGGGATCGCCATTCACGACCGAGAACACGACGTCGGCCGTGCGGGCCGACAGCTCCTGGCCAGCCGCCGATCCCCCGGCCTGAATGATCAACGGGTCGCCCTGCGGGCAGCGCTCGACGTTCAGCGGCCCTCTCACCCTGTAGTATTCGCCATCATGATCGAGCCTGCGGACCTTGGAGGGATCGATGAATTGCCCGGTCTCCCTGTTCCTGACCACGGCCGCCCGGTCCCAGGTGCCCCACAGCCCGCGCACGACGTCGACGAACTCGTTGGCGATCTCATAGCGCTTGTCGTGCTCGTGGACCTTGTCGCGGCTGAAATTCAGCGCCGCCTTGTCGTTCGATGTCGTGACGATGTTCCAGGCCGCGCGGCCGCCCGTCAGATGCTGCAGCGACGCGAAGATGCGGGCCACATTGTACGGCTCGTTGAAGCTGGTCGACATCGTGGCGCCGAGGCCCAAATGCGTGGTCACCGCACCCAATGCGGCGATCAGAGTCGTCGGCTCGAAGCGGGTGACGAACGAGGGATGGTCTCCGATGTCGGCGACGGGCGCGTCCGAGATGAAGAACAGGTCGAACTTGCCGCGCTCGGCGATGCGCGCACCGGCCGAGACGATCGACCAGTCGCAATTGCTCGCTGCAGCGCCTTCATAGCGCCAGCCGGCAGAATGATTGCCGGTACCAAGCCAGAACAACCCGAAGTGCATCTGGCGCTTGTTCTTCCCAATGCTCATTATCTGAACCTGTCTGGATGCCTGTGGAACACGGTTTCGGAAGTGATACTACTCACTGTCGACGCCCTCTGAAAGGCATGGCAGGCCACCACAGTCTTGCCGGCGCGCCAGGTCGGATGGCAGGTTCAGGCTGAATAACAGGACGATGGTGGCGATCGTCTGTCGGGAGAGGAAACATGGACAAGAACCTGCTGCTGGTCGGAAGCATCCCCTACGACACGGTGGAGGAGGTCTTCGAGACGTTCGGCACGCGGCTTGGTCCCCATCTCAACGCGATGCCAGACGGCGAGGTCGGCCCGCGCTCGCACTGGATCAGCCGCGTCCATTTCTGGGTTCTCGCGCTGCATCCCGACATCGAGGTCATCCAGCAGCCCGCGCTCGAGAACGGGGTCGAGCGCATGGTCCCGCGCGGCACACACGACAGCTGGAGGTTCAAGGTCCGCGACGGCGTCGATCAGATCCGGTTCGGCGATCCGGGCTGGCGGCTCGGCTTCGCCCGCGATGCCATCAACTCCTACTATGTGTTCCGCACGCTGCGCAGCGCCGGCAAATTCCCAGCCGACCTGCGGTTTCAGGTCTCCATGCCGTCCGTGAACAGCGCGATTCCACCGCGCATCTTCGATGACCTGGGCGACCGCGCAAAGGTCATGGCGGGCTACGAGGCCGCTCTCGCTGCCGAGCTGGAAACGATCGTCGACCGCATTCCCGCGAAGGACCTCGCCATCCAATGGGACTGCTCTACAGACCTGCAGGACGTGTACGGGGCGGTCCGCCAACTCCCGAACGAGACACGCATCGCGCGCAACGTCGAGCACATGCGCCGGCTCAATCCGCTGATACCGGAGGGCGCGCAGCTCGGCTACCACCTGTGCTTCGGCACGCTCGGCGGCTGGCCCCGCTTCGAGCCGGCGGACCTCGCGGGGGCGGTGGACCTGGCCAACGCGTTCGCTGCCGAGTCTGGCCGACGCGTCGATTGGCTGCACATTCCGGTGCTCGACCGGTCCGACGACGCTTTCTTCGAACCCCTGGCAAGACTTCGCCCGGAAGGCGCGCGCGTCTATCTGGGCATGATCCATAACATGGAGCGCTATGGCGAGCGCGTCGCGGCTGCGCGCAAGTTCCTGCCGGACTTCGGCGTCGGCGCCTATTGCGGCTTCGGACGCAAGCCGAAATCGGAGCTCGATCAGATCCTCAACGACCACATCGCCGCGGCCGGCGGATGAGCCGCCCGTTGGGGCGACGCTGTCCGCAGCAACTGAAACCGGCTTTCAGTCCCGCTCCGGCAGGATGTCATTGTTACGCACGGCGGGCTGGAGGCATCCACCTTGCCAACGCGTTGCAACGATGCGACGTTCTCGGCGGATGAGGGCAAGAGGATTTCGCGACCGGCTCGCTGGTGGCGGGCCACGTCACGGCGATCCGCCTTCGTCGACCTGAAATGGGCGGGAGAGCAGACCGAAGGCGCGCTGCGATCCCGCGTTGGCGAAGGACGCGCAGCATGACCGATCGCAAAAGCAAAGTCGTCTACGTCTCCCACCCAGCAAGCGGGCTTGCGCGCTCCAACTTCCCCCTGGAAACCCACATCGAGGGCCAGGACATCGTGCGCTCACTCCCGTTCCATATCCCGGAAGAGACGCGCCTTTACGAGATCAGGACGACGTCGCGCGGCAGCTATACGCGGCCGCGCAAGGAAGTGCAGATGCCGCTGGCCATCGCCCACAAGCACCGGGTGCACTCGTCCAACCGGGTCAGGTATCCGCTGCTGCGCGAGGACTGGAGCCCGGAGAAACCCAATGCGCAACTGCGCGGCAAGAGCTCCTACAAGCGGATAAGCTGGGACCAGGCGACAGACATCGTCGTCAGCGAGCTGAAGCGCATCCACAAGACCTATGGCTCGATGGAGCCGGTGCTGGTCCAGGCCGACGGCCATGGGCAAAGCGGCTATCTGCAGTCGCTGCACTTCTGGGGGCATTACCTGTTCGACATGATCCACAAGAAGCTCGGCTGGGGCTGGTGGACGCAACAGGTGCGCAATCCGGATAGCTGGGAGGGCTACTACTGGGGCGCCAAGCACGTGTGGGGCTTCAATGCCAGCCTCGGCGAGCCGTTCCAGGATGCCGTGTGGGATGACGTTCTGGAAAACGCCGAAGTGGTCATCATGTCAGGCTGCGATCCGGAAGCCACCGGGCTCGGCATGTCGGGCGGCATCGCGCTGGAAATGCCGAAGTGGCTCAAGAAGGCCGGGATCAAGATCATCGCGATCTCGCCCGACCTGAACTATGCGGCGGCCGTGCATGCCGACAAATGGATCCCGCTGCGCCCGAACACGGATGCCGCGTTGTATCTCGCCGTGGCACATACGTGGATCGTGGAGGGACGCTACGACAAGGCCTACGTCGCGACGCACACGATCGGCTTCGACGAGTTCAAGCGTCACGTGATGGGCGAGGACGACGGCGTCGCCAAGACCGCCGCATGGGGCGAGTCGACGACCGGCGTGCCGGCCCATACGATCAAGGCGCTGGCGCGCGAATGGGCGGCGAAGAACACGACGCTGTCGGTCTATTTCGGCGGACCGAAAGTGCGAGGCACGCTCTCGCATCTTGCGACCCGGATGGAAGCCTACGTGCTGGCCATGCAGGGCATCGGCAAGCCCGGGCGCCAGTTCCTGCGGATCGGCGCGCCCTCGTTCTACAAGAAGGACCTGGCGCAGGTCCCGCGCTACCCCGAAGTCGACCACAAGGGCCTGGCGCTCAATCCTATGATCGAATACGCGATCGGCAAGGGGCCGACGTCGCCCGTGTTCGTGCCGCGTACGCTGGCGACCGAGGCGATCCAGAACAAGCTTGTCGAATGGAAGAGCACGACCGCGGCGCTGGCAAAGACCGAGGACCAGTTCACATCCTACAGGTTTCCTCCCACACCGGATCATCCCGGCATCCGCATGGTGTGGAACGAGAACGGCAGCCAGCCGGGAAGCTGGGGACACGGCTGGAACTGGCTCGAGGCGCTGCGCAACCCCCGCATCGAGTTCGTGGTCGGCGTGCATCCCTGGCTGGAGAACGACCTCGGCTTCTCCGATCTCATCCTGCCGGCGCAGACGAGCTATGAGCACGACGACCTGATCATCGTGCAGCGAAGCGACATCCTCGGCATGTTCTATCAGGAGACGGCGATCGATCCGGTCGGCGACTCGCTCAGCGACTTCGAGATCCATCGCCAGATCGGACTGAAGCTCGGACTGGAGGATGTCTTTCCTCCGGCCGACGACTGGCTGCGCAAGGCCTATGAAGGGACCATCGCCTTCACCAAGCACGGCATCTCGTGGGACGCGTTCAAGAAGCGGAAATCGATCATCTACGATTGTCCGACCTGGGAAGAGTGGGTCGACATCAAGAAAGAGATCGGCTTCTCCGAGCGCGGCGGCGGCATGTCCTGGTACTGGGAGAAAGGCGCCGGTCTCGAAACGCCGTCCGGCAAGATCGAATTCGTCGGCTCGCTGATCTCGCAATACGATCCGGACAACAAAGAGCGGCCGCCGGTTGCGAAGTGGGTCTCGCACCCCGAAAGCCCTGATCAGCCAAAGGCGCAAGACTATCCGCTGATCGTGATGTCGAACCACGCGCGCTTCCGGTTCCACGTGCAGGGCGACGATATCCCGTGGATCCAGGAGATGCAGAAGGTGCGCGGGCCGGACGGGTACATGTACGAGCCGTGCTGGATCAATCCGGCCGATGCGGATGCGCGCGGCATCAAGACCGGCGACATCCTAAAAGTCTACAACTCCCGCGGCGCGGTCCTGGTCGGAGCCCTGGTCACGGAGCGGATCGTTGCAGGTGCGGTCTCCATCGATCACGGCGCCAAGATGGATCTTGCATCGTTGAAAAACGAGCTGGTCGACCGCGGCGGCAACATCAACCTGATCGCACCGACCCC
>JBFWYV010000288.1:0-6195 GCA_050186055.1 Hyphomicrobiaceae bacterium
CTTCCGATCTGATCTTCACGCACGACCATGCGATGGCGGCGGCGAATACGAGGAGTACCAGCCCGAATACTCCCAGTCCGCTCACGATTTGTAAGTCCATCACATTCCTCCTTGGCGATTCGCGCCGGAATCTTGGAAATTGAGCACGCTTATTTACTGAACACTTGCGAAGAACATATTAAAAAAGCACGAGTTTGCGTCGAATATTTGGACAGTACGCGGCACAACTCGGACCTCAGCCTGCTTATTCAAGCCAGGCGGGAGGCGCATCGGAGAGGGATGTTGAGTGGCGGGAGCGCGGCTTGCAATTTGGATCGGCCCCCCCTATAGCCTGTCCGCTATCTGGAGACGTGGCCGAGTGGCTTAAGGCGGCGGTTTGCTAAACCGTTGTACTCAGTAATGGGTACCGGAGGTTCGAATCCTCTCGTCTCCGCCAGAAACTCCTGATTTCATTGTGATTATTTGGTCAGCGCCAGGCTTGCTGCCGCGCTGGCGACCGGCCGTTACCTGTCCGGAGCCGTGAGGGGCCTGCACCAGAGGCCACACCGGAAGGGGTTGTGTCCCGCGCGGAAGCGTACCAAGATCGCGACATGCCGCGCGAGCAGCGACTGAGATCGATCGACATCAAAGCGGCAAGCAGGGTGGGAACGCGATGAGGCTCCGCGTCGGGCTGATTTCTCGGACGTTCTTCAATGTGCCCGTGTGGGCGGCAATCGACCGTGGCTTTTTCTCGGACGTCGGCCTCGATATCGACGCGGCGATCCTGGATTCCGGCACGGCGGTAACCGCGGGCATGCGCAGCGGCGACATCAAGTTCTCGCTGGGCCCGCCGGACGGCGTACTGCAGGACCGGGAACAGAACGGCGCGCTGCGGATCATTGCCGGAAACACGTCCAAACTCTCGCATTTCCTGATCACGCAGTCGCGGTTCAAGCGCATCGAGGATCTGAAGGGCGCGCGGATCGGCTGCCTGTCGCCTGACGAGGGCACGACGTTCGTCATCCAGGATATGCTGGCGCGGCATGGCCTCGCCTATCCGGGCGACTATGAGCTTGCGATTGTCGGCGGCGCGCCAACCCGCTGGAAACTTCTCCAGGAGGGCAGTATCGATGCGGGATTGCAGTCGATCCCGTTGTCGTACATGGCGGAGGATGCCGGCTTCTCGAACCTGGCGGCGACCACAGATTACATCCCCGACTATCAGTTTACGACCATCAACACCGATGGAGCCTGGGCCGGACAGAACCGTGAAGTTGCGGTCTCGTTCCTGGCGGCGTTGTCGCGGGCGACACGCTGGGTGTTCGATCACAGCGACGGCTGCGCTGAAATTGCGGCGCGTGAAATGAATATCTCGCATGCTTATGGGCTGCGTGCCTGGGAGGATTTCACGGGACGGGGCATCATGCCGGAAGATATGACGATCAGCGACGCGGGGATTGCGACCGTCGCGCGGCTGATGGCGCGCGGGGGAATGCTTGGCGGAGCCGCAGCCTCCGATCCGGGACCTGCAATAGACCGAAGCTATCTGGAACAGGCGCGAAACGTAACCTGAAGCAGAGCAGATGGAAAACCGGGACCGGCTCCGCTCTGAAGAAGGCCGGCCTCTAATAATGGGAGAGAACACGTGATTGAACGGATTGTGCGTCGTCTGACAGGGACGGCATTGGCCATCACGCTGACCATTGCGCCGGCGTCGGCAGCCGAGAAAGTCAAGGTGGCGATCGGGCAGCTGGGTCTTTGGGATACCATGACCACGGTGTTCGCCGATCGGAAGGGCTACTTCAAGGAGCTTGGCCTCGACGTCGAATACATCCGTACGGCCGGCGGAGCGGAGACGGCTCAGGCCGTTCTCACCGGCAGCAACCAGTTCGGCATGAGCATGGGCATCCTTGCGGCCATTGCAGCCTATGCAAAAGGGGCCCCCATGCGCATCGTCTCGTCCGAGATCATCGGTACACCCGATATCTTCTGGTTCGTGCGCGCCGACAGCAAGCTGAAGACCGTGAACGACATCAACGGCGCCAAGATCCCGTACTCCCGCCCCGGATCGGGCACGCATATGACTCTGCTATCGCTGCTGGACCAGACCAAACTGACGCCGAAGCTGGTCTCGGTCGGCGGCCCGGCTGCCAGCCGCACACAACTGATGTCCGGCCAGATGGATGCCGCCTGGTCGGTGCCGCCATTCGCACTCGACCTCGTCGAGAGCGGCAAGGCGCGGATCCTGTTTACGGGCGATATCGTCAAGTCGCTGGCGGACGTGACGATCCGGGTCAATGTCGTCAATGCGGACTGGTTGGCGAAGAACCGCGAGACGGCGAAGAAGTTCATGCAGGCATATAAGCGGGCGCTCGAATGGCAGTATGGCGAAGGGAAGGAGGAAGCGACCAAATACTTCGCCGAGCGTAACAAGATCTCGCTGGAGAACGCGAGAGCCGCGGTAAAATTCTACAAGCCGGAAAATGTCGCGCTGGAAGTCGCCAACCTCGGCAAGGCGGTTGACCTCGCGCTCAAATACAAGCGCATCACCAAGCCGCTGACCGCCGAGCAACAGTCACAGCTTGTCGTCAAGCTATATTAGCCGGCTGCGGCGGTGTGGGCGCGAATACTGGATGCGGCGCGCGATCCGGCCGGTTGCGCGGGCTTGTGTGCCAGTTCCGCAGACTGATCGTTTTCTCTGCCTCTTGGGATAGCGCCTCCATCGCAGGTTTGACCGGGGTCAAACAAATCTTCGGCGGCGCGATGGATTCTAAAGCGTCGGACCTTAAATGCGACCCACGCCTGGGTCGATTTCGAAGTCGCATTTAAGGTCCAAAGACGCTTTAGAGTTTTGGCGTTCTAAAGCAACTTTGGACTTGAAATTCACTCCCCGCCCAGCCTCGAACTGAGGTGAATTTCAAGTCCGTTGCTTTAGCCTCACCTGTCCAGGAGTAGGCACCGATGAAGGCGCACGAGATCATGACCGGGGACGTCGTCACCGTGTCCGCGACGACGTCCGTCGTCGACATTGCGAAGCTGATGAGCGAGCGGCATATCAGCGGCGTCCCCGTGCTGGCCGACGACGGGCAGATGCTGGGTATCGTGAGCCAGAGCGATCTGCTTTACCGGCGTGAACTGGGCACGGAGCGGAAGCCGAAGTTCTGGCTGCGCATGTTCGCCGATGACGATGGTCTTGCGCGCGCGTACTCGAAATCCCACGGGCTCAGGGCGCACGACGTGATGACCCGGCCGGTTGTCTCGGTGACGGATGATACAGATCTCCAGCAGGTCGCGGATGTGCTGGACAATCACGGCATCAAGCGTGTCCCGGTTGTCAGGAACGGCAAGCTGGTCGGTCTCATCACCAGGGGCGATCTGGTTCGCGCGCTCAGCCGGATGCAGGTGACCAAGGCCACGCAGAAACTGGATGATGGCAGCATCCAGAAGGCGCTGTTCGCCGCGCTGCGCAAACAGTCGTGGCTGGACACGAGCTATCTCAATATTACCGTCAAGGATGGTCAGGTCGAGACTTGGGGAATGGTGAGGTCGGACAGTCAAAAAAGCGCTCTCCGCATACTGATCGAAGAGACGGAGGGCGTCGCCGGCCTGGAGGATCACACTACAATCGGGACCCCGCCGCTCGGCGGCATTTGACCAACGGCGGAATAGCCGTGACGGGATCGCAGGCCGACCGCTCCCGGCCTTGACGCGGGCACGTCGGGTCGACAGCCGCCCGTTGCAAATCCGGCGGCGGAGGGATCAAGACCGGTGCGGAGCCTGCCGACGGCGTTCATTTGTCCGGCACGGCCCGGCCCATGAAGCGAGAGACATCGGCGTCCGTATCGCCGGGCTCGAGCATCTCGCAATCGACGAATTTCATGTGGATCACCGCGATCGGGTACTCCCGGCAGGTTTCGGGCCGCGTCGCGTAGATGGCGCACGTATACCTGTCATCCCCGATCTCCAGGGCGAATGGACATGGACCCGGTTTCAGCCAGCCCATCTGATGGTTGACCTTGGCCAGGATGTCTTCGCGTCCTTCCTGCCGCCACCTGTCCATGTCCTCATCGGTGATGCCGAGGCTTTCCATGAAGTCCGGGTTGGTGCAGCAGCGACCGCACTGGGTACAAGGTCTCATGGGCTCAGCTCTGGATCAACGGCCTCTCCGGCTCGCATTGTACGATCGATGCTCGCTATGTGCAGCAGGGAAAGCCTACCGCGTTCAGATGGTTGGGCGCTCTATTGCTGCCGGCGCCGTCGGCAACGCGTGAGGCTAATCGCAGATCCGCGCCGAATGCAATCGGGATCGGGCGCGCCGGCCCGGAATGGAAGTGATTTGTTCTGCCTTGCAGCCACCTGCGCAACACGGTCGGACTGGTTGCCCTTGCCGTCGTCCCTGCAACTCTGCAGCGCGTGCCATTCCCTAACTGTTGGCCGGTGCGCGAACTGTGCTATCCAACCCTGCCACGCAGGACGGAGGCGATGTGATGACCGGGAAATCCACTATGTCATGCGGCTCAATCATGCTGTTCAGTGCCAACGGCGAGCCACATGGATGGCCGCCGTGTTCCGGCGCACCGTGGCTGTGGCGCGCCGGCGCGGATGATCCGTCGGATAGCCGAACTCTCGTCCCCACTGCCACGGCCGCGCTTCCTTTCCGGTTCTGAAGTTCGCTCTGGACGTCAGGATCGAGGTGTGGCGAACTTCAGAAACGGGACACCAGCGACACGGGCGCGCTCCATGACCAGAATTACGATCCGTATCGATTTTGACGACGGCAGCAACATCGGACACGGCAAGATCCGTCTGCTCGAACTCATCGACGAGCATGGCTCCATCAGCCGCGCCGCGAAAGAGATGAACATGTCCTACCGCCGCGCCTGGCTGCTCGCCGACGCCATGAATACGATGTTTGAGACGCCGGTGCTGGAAACCCAGCACGGTGGCGCCGGCGGGGGACATGCGCGTCTCACGTCGTTCGGTCATGCCGTAATCGAGAACTATCGGTCGATCGAAGCCCACAATGCCACCACCTTCGGCAAGCTGCTGACCGGCATGAAGCGTGGCCTTAAACGCAAGGCGACGGCCGGGACGAAGGTCTGACCGACCTCGGACTATTCCGGAGAACATAACGCTTGCCCAGCGGCCTGTTCGTGTCGTATTCAACAAGATATCGATATGAATATAGCGAGGCTCGGGATGAGACGGAGACTTCTGACAAGCGCGATGGGCCTTGGTGGCATCGCGGCAGCCGCGGCATTGGCAACGTTGGCAAGCATTCCAGCACAGGCAGCGGAAACCAAGGTTGCGGTCGCCGCCAATTTCACGGCGGCTGTGAAAGAGATCGGCCAGGCCTTCGAGAAGGCCACCAACCACAAGGTCGTGTTCAGTTTCGGCTCGACCGGCCAGCTCTATACTCAGATCACTCAGAACGCGCCGTTCGAGGTTTTCCTGGCAGCCGATCAAGCCCGTCCGAAGAAGGCGGCGGCGGAGGGCCTGGGTGTCCCCGGCACCGTATTCACCTACGCAACAGGCAAGCTTGCGCTTTTCAGCAAGGACAAAGGGCGGGTCAATGGCGAAGCCACCCTCAAGTCGGGCAAGTTCAACAAGATCGCGATTGCCAATCCGGTGACTGCGCCTTATGGCGCCGCAGCCGTGCAGACGATGAAAGCTATCGGCGTCTACGACTCCTTGTCATCGAAAATCGTGCAGGGCAACAATATCGCGCAGACTTATCAATTCGTGGACACCGGCAACGCCGAAGTTGGTTTCGTGGCTCTCTCTCAGATTGCCCGGCACGATAAGGGGTCGCGCTGGGTTGTGCCCGAAAAGCTCCACACCACGATCGCTCAGGATGCCGTCCTCCTGAAGCGAGGTGAGAAAAATGAGGCGGCCAAGGCTTTTCTCGCCTTCCTGAAGGGGCCGGAAGCGCGCAGCATCGCGGAGAAGTACGGCTACGGCTTCGGCAAGTAGTTCCCCGGCACGGGTGATGCTCGATCTCTCAGCGCTTTGGTCGCCGATTCGACTGACCCTCGAGTTGGCGGCCATCACGACAATCTTCCTGCTCATTGTCGGCACGCCTATCGCGTGGTGGCTGGCGCGCTCTCGCGCACGCTGGAAGGAGGTAGTCGCGACCGTCGTTTCGATGCCGCTGGTGCTGCCGCCGACGGTGATCGGATTCTACCTGCTGCTGATGCTTGGTCCGCTAGGCCCGGT
>JBFWYV010000289.1:0-6189 GCA_050186055.1 Hyphomicrobiaceae bacterium
AGGGCACGAACGGCTGCCCATTGGCTTACACTCTTGGAATGGATTCACGAAGCAATCGCAAGCCGCGGACCAGTAAGGGCATCTCGCGCCCGGCCCGCGCCCCTCGTCAACGCCTCCAAGCCGATCAGGCGTTGACGGACAGCGGCTCGGGGCCGCAAGAATGGATGGACGGAGACGACACCCAGCTGGTCGCTTCAGTGATACGAGCCCTTCGCCTGCTCAACGCTTTTCGGTCCGGAGAAAGCGCTTTAGGGAATGCGGAACTGGCGGAACGCACGCAGATGACCAAGCCCACGGTATCGCGCTTGGCCTATACCCTGGCGCGCTGCGGATATCTCAGCTTCAAACCGCGCTTTCGAGTCTACGGGCTGGGCCCAAGTGCATTGGCGCTAGGGCAGGTGGCGTTGACTTCGTTGGATGTGCGGCAACAGGCCAAGCCCTTGATGCAGGAATTGGCCCGGCAGGCGGATTTCAATGTAGGGCTCGGGACCCGTGAGGGCGACCTTATGGTCTACACCGATACCTACGAAGGTGAGGCGTTGGTGGGGCTCAGACTTTTTGCCGGGTCTCGCATTCCCATCATCACGTCAGCGATGGGGCGCGCATATCTGTCCGGCATCAACGAAGACGAGCGTGAAGCGCTCCTCAGACGGCTTCGCCCGCGGTATGGCGATGAATGGGCTGGCTTGGAGCGGGCGGTACTGCAGGCAGTCAAGGAAGTGGAACGGTTCGGGTTCTGTGTCAGCGCCGGTGATTGGAGAAAGGATATTCACGGCGTAGGGGCTCCGGTTCGCAACTCCATGAGCGGAACCATCTACGCGCTGAACCTCGGGGGGCCAGCCTACCTTCTGCCTTCGAACCTCCTGTACGAGGAATTGGGGCCGAGGCTTGCTCAAATGGCTCAGAAGGTCGAGAGCGCTCTGGCACCGAAAGCATCGCCCATTCCGGAAGAGCGCGACGCTTCTTCCATCTAGCCGTCAGATCTCGCCGGTTGCTTCCTGCAAATTCAGTCGTGCAGGAGGCAAGGTCGACCGCCGCCCGTTGCACGGTTCGGACGACGTTGATATCCGGCCCGAAAGGACTATTGCGGCTTGATACCCAATTTGTTCAAGGACCTCGCCGTCGAATCGTAGTCCGCGCGCCATACCGCTGTTGCTTCAGAGCTTCCAATCCCGATCACTGGATAGTCATTGGAGCGGAAAAACTCGATCAGTGGTCCATAGGTCCGAACTACGGTGGCGAGTTCCTTCTCCAGCCGCTCCAGATGTGTCGGAGGCGCGCCGGCCCGCACGAAAACTCCGATCCAGGCCCTGAGATCCAATCCGGGGGCGAATTCCGAAACCCGAGGCACGTCGGGCATACTCGGCAACCGGCTGCGCCCGGTTACCGCTAGCGGCACGAGCTTTCCAGCCTGGACGAGAGGTCTGGCACCGGCCAGAGTCAGCAACCCCGCGTCCAGCTGGTTCCCCATCAACGCGATGGCTACATCCGCCTCGCCGCGGTAAGTCACCAGGTTGAAGTCGACACTCGAAATCGCCTTCAGCTCCTGAAACGCAATCTGGTTCGCGAGGCTGATGATGCCCATGTTGACCGCGCCAGGGCGATCGTGCCCGGCCTTGAATAGCGCGCTGGCATCGCCGATCGTTCCCCCGGGCGGTGCGGCGATGAGCAGAGGAACCTCGGTCACCTGCGACAGGAGAACGAAATCCTTCAGGGCGTCATAGCCGAGTCCTTTCGTCGTGAGGGGCATTACCGTCACTCCCGCTTCGGTGGCAATGGCCAGCGTGTGGCTATCGGCATTACGCTGCCTGAGCTCGCCGAAGACGACGGCGCCCGAACCTCCCGGTTTGTTCTCGACTACGACTTGCCGGCCCAACCGCTCGCTCAAGCCTTGTGCCAGCAAGCGTGCCAGCCGGTCCGCGCCGCCTCCGGGGGGATAGGCAACGAGGAGGGATATGTTCTTGGATGGAAACGTCTCTTGCGCATTCGCACCTTCGCCCGGGCCGAGGATGGCCATTGGCATCAAAGCCGCGCACAGGAGGCCACGCCGGATCCAAGCTTGTGGGGTGGAGTTTTGTGAGATTGGCATACGTAGGTCTCCTTGCTGGCGGATGATCACGAGCACGTCGCGCGGATACTCATCTATTCGACTTTGATGCCCAGACGCCGGATGGCGTCGCCATAGCGCTTGGCATCACTCTCCAGCAGCGCGCCGAAGGCAGCGGGATCGCCGCCACCGGGTTCGACAGCCAGGCTCGCCAGGCGCTGCTTCACGTCGGCCTTGTCGAGCGCGGCGTTCAGTTCCTTGTTCAAGCGGTCGATCACCGGCGCGGGCGTTCCGGCAGGCGCCAGCACGCCGAACCAGCCCATGACATCGAAGTTCGGCACCGCCAGCTCGGCGACGGTGGGCACGGCCGGAAAGATCGTCGAACGCACCTTGCTGGTGACCGCCAGCAGGCGCAATTTGCCGCCCTGAATGTGCGGCATGGCGCTCGCGGGGATGTCGAAGCCGAAGTCCACCTCGCCAGCCAGCAGCGCGTTCAATGCGGGGGCGTTTCCCTTGTACGGAATCATCTGCATCTCGATCTTGGCCTCGCTCTTGAGGAATTCCGCCGCGAGGCTGGTGGTGGTTGCGCCGGCGGCCCCGGCTGCGTAGTTCAACTTGCCGGGTGACTTGCGCGCCTGGTCGAGCACCTCCGACAGACGGTGGAAGGGGCCGGTGGCGGGCGCGACGATCACTATCGGGGTGGCCCCGACCTTCGCAACCGGCGCGAAGTCCTTGATCGGGTCGTAACTCAGTTTTGGATAGAGCGCACCGCTTCCCGCATGGGCGCTCGACGCGAAGAGAAGATGATGACCATCCGCCGGTGCCTTGGCCACCGCAGCGGCGGCGATGGTGCCACTCGCACCCGGCCGGTTCTCGATGACCACGGGATGCCCCAGGCTGGCCCACAGCTTTTCGGCCATGGCCCTGGCCAGGATGTCGGCCGAGCCGCCGGGCGGAAAGCCTACGATGAGCTTGATCGGCTGATTGGGATACGCCGCCTGTGCGTTGGCAGTCGACGCAGCGATGGCGGTGGCCAACGCGAATACGGTGTGGGTGAGGAGGCGAAGAGTCGACGGCATGTTTGTCTCCTGGGTTGCATGTGGCAACAGGCCATGCGAGTGAAAGTCGGGGGAGCTCGGTAAGGGACGATCTGGCCGTCTCCCACAACGGATCAGGAGCTCCAGGCCGCAGGCCAGCTTCAATCAAAGGTCAACGCGGAATTGAGCGCCGCATCACAGCGGTGACGAGCATGGGTGTAGACGGGCTGAGCCGGCGACACCGTTCGGCCTCATCGGAAGAGGTCGATACTCTCGTCGAGATAGTCGTCGTAGCACCGCGGTTGGTGGCCCGTCCAGTCCGCTATCGCGGTGCTAAGGATCTCGGGGTCTGAATTCCTCGAGTTGTAGTTTCGCCAGACCGTGATCAAGATTTCAGCGCGTTGTCGTTTCCCGACCCTGGAAAAGTTTTCGATGACCTCTTGTTCGCTGATCAAGTTGTATTTGATCTCGCGTCCCAGCCGCGTCGATAGCAACCTGGCACATTCCGGATAGGTCAGTTGCTGCGGCCCGTGAATCACCACCGTCTCCCCTTTGTGTTCACCACGCGCGAGGATTTCCGCGGCCACGTCCACCACATCGCGGAGGTCGACCATGTAGATACCGACGTCCGGTTCGACGATTGAAGAAATACTGCTGTGCGTCCGCACCTCGTCGCAGAATGCTGCTCCCATGGTTTGCATGAACGTCCGCGGTTGCAGGATCGTGTGTGGCACGCCGCTATCCCTCAGATGATTCTCGATGGCGTGATGCGCGCGGCTGAACCACAAGGACGCATCGGCCGCTGCAGTCCAAACCGATAGCTTCGTGATGCCTGCGACGCCAACCTCGCGCGCAAGATCCACGAGATGCTGCTGGACTTCGATCATGTCGTCGGCGATGGGCGTCAGCAGGAAGACCTGATCGACGTTCCTGAGGAACTGCCTCATGTCATCGTCGTTCTTGAAGTTACCCATCCGGGTCTCGACATACGGTAGGTCCACCTTCTTGGCCATCTCGGGCCGGTGGACCAGCGCGCGGGTTGGCAGTCCCTTATCGCTCAGTCTCCTGATCAGCAAGCTGCCCACTATGCCCGTGGCTCCAATTACGCCAATCATCGGCTTTCTCCTTGCCATGCACGCTCCTAGAACAGGCCAAGCTTGCGGATGTGCGCGATGGCCTCGTTGCGAGTTCCCAGCCAGAGGTCGTCGGCCCCCTTAGCCATCGCAAGCAGTTTCTCGTACGCACTCATCCCCAGCGGGCGGCAGAACACGTGCGAGTGGATCGTCGGGTAGATGCAGGCGGCACCTGGCTCGACGTTCCTGCAGTAGTCCAGCCAGTCTTCGAACAGTTCGACGAACTGACGCGGCGACTGGCCATGCCGGAGGTACACCGGGAGATCGTTGATCTCCATCGCGCTGGGGAAGGCGATGATGGAGCAGTCGCCGAAGTCGACCTTGTACGGAAGGTCGTCGTTGAGCGTGTCGCCGTGCCACACGTAGCCCTCCATTGCCAGCAGGCGAGGAGTGAGGCGGCTGGGAGTGCCACGCGGGCTGCCCCAGCCCACCGGGCGCTCCCCGGTGGCCTCGAAGATCGCGTTCGTGGTGCGGCGGATGTTGTCGATCTCGTCCTCTTCCTTCATCAGGGCGGGAACGTAGTCCATTGCCCAGGAGTGGGCGACGATCTCGTGGCCCGCCTGCGCGATATCGCGCACGATGCTCGCGTGCTGGTGAGCGACGAGCCCGCTCACGAGGAAGGTGCCCCGCACCCCATGGCGTTCATACGCCCGCAGCACGCGCTGGATGCCCCGCCGGTGACCGTATTCCGCAAAACTGAGTGCGTTCGTGTCCACGACACCCCCGGCCAGCGGGTTGCCCATCGGCCCGATGGCTGGCCATTTGCCGTCGCTCCACCATTCAAAGGCAACGCGGAAGAACACGCCGAGGCGCTTGTTGCCTGGCCAGAGGAAATCGGCGGGCAGGTGCGTCTCTCGGGCGCCACCGTGGGGATCGCTTGAGTACATGAAATTTCCTTCTGGTTCGTCTCACTACAAGTACGAAACTCATTTTCGTGTATATTTCGAGTACCTGTCAACACCGACGTCTCGCGACTCACCTGCACGTTGATCGATGAGGAACGTGGGGCAAGGTGGTGGCACTCGCGAGCGCTGTCGAAACGGCTTTGACGCCTGGCAGGCCAGCATTTGACTAGGAGAGGCAGGTAGATGGACCTTGGATTGAGAGGTCGCCGCGCAGTCGTCTGTGCTTCGTCGCAGGGCCTGGGCTTGGCCTGCGCCGTTTCGCTGACGCGCGAAGGTGCGGTCGTGTGGATCAACGGCCGCGACGCCGACCGCTTGGAGGCTGCGGCCTTGCGCGTCACGGCGGAAACGGGTGTGCGGCCGCACGCCGTGACGGCGGACATCACGAAGGAGACGGGCCGGCAAGCCCTGTTCGATGCCTGCCCCGAGGCCGACATCCTCGTCAACAACAACGCTGGTCCGCCGCCTGGCAAGCTGTCCGACTGGGATCACGCTGCGTGGATCGCTGCGCTCGAATCCAACATGCTGGCGCCGGTGCTGTTGATCAGGGCGTTCCTGCCCGGCATGCGCCTGCGCAAGTTTGGCCGCATCGTGAATATCACGTCGGCCATGGTCAAGAGTCCGCGGCCGCCGATGGCGCTTTCGACGGCCGCGCGCACTGGGCTCACCGCTTTTTCCAAGTCGGTGTCGGTGGAAGCCGCAGCGGACAACGTGACCATCAACAATCTGCTGCCTGAGCGCATCGACACGCCGCGGCAGAAGTTCATGGCCGAACGCATGATGAAGGACCAGGGTATCGAGTTTGAGGAAGCTCGCCGCCGCATCGCGAATACGATCGCCGCCAAGCGTTTCGGCTTGCCCGGTGAATTCGGCGATGCCTGTGCCTTCCTGTGCAGCGCGCAGGCCGGGTTCATCTCGGGTCAGAACCTGCAGCTGGACGGCGGCTCGTACCAGGGGCTGATCTGAAGCGCCAGCAGGGCTCGAAACAGCCATCGCTGAAATGTCGGTGCGTGCTTCAGTACCTCCCACCCGTGACATGCAGCACTTCGCCGGTAATGTAGCCGGCCCGC
>JBFWYV010000290.1:0-6172 GCA_050186055.1 Hyphomicrobiaceae bacterium
CTACATCCACGCGCACCTGAAGATGTTCGACACCGTCGATGTGATCGGCGCAATGCGCTACGACAGCTAACAGCTCGAAAGCAACACCACGCAAAACTCCGGCGAACGCGTTTCACCGAAAGCCACCATCGGTTACACGCCCCTGCCGGGCTTCACCTTTTTCACAACCTACGCCGAGGGCTATCGCGCCCCCGCCGTCACCGAAACGCTGATCAGCGGCGTTCACGTCCCGCCGGCCAATTTCAGCCTGCTTCCGAACCCGGACTTGAGGCCGGAGGTTGCTCACAACCTCGAGGCCGGTCTCAACGTAAAGCTCGACGGCGTAATCATGCGCGGCGACAGTTTCCGAGCCAAGTTCGTCGCTTTCCGCAACAAGATCGAAGACTATATAGACACGGTCTTTATTGAAGGAGCATTCGGACCACCGATCTTCTCCGACGACAGGATTCAGTATCAGAATATCAACAAGGCAAAGCTCGAGGGCGTCGAGATCGAGGCTGCGTATGACGCACGGCAGTGGTTCTTCGGACTGGCAGCCCACCGCATTCGTGGTATCAACGAGGACACAGGTGCCGGCCTTTACAATGCGCCTGCCGATCAGGTCACACTGACCGGCGGCTTCCGGGCCTTCGACGAAAAGCTGATTGCCGGCGCCCGGGTCAAGCTCGTCGCCGCGCAGGATCGCTTCGCGGAGACCTTCAGCTCGAGCGGGCTGGCGGTGCACGAGCATTCGGACGGCTACGCGCTCCTGGACCTCTTCGGCCAGTATCAGTTCAACGAGAATGCGGTGATGAACCTCAACATCGACAATGTGTTTGACAAGAACTATCGTCAGCACTTGGATCAGTACAACAGCCCAGGGTTGAGAGCCCGCCTTGGCATGACGGTCCGATTGGGCGGCTGACGATCACCCGAGTGGACGATCACCCGAGTGGACGATCACCCGAGTGCATGAAAAAAGGGGATGAGATAGATGTTTATCGCAATGAACAGGTTCAAGGTTGCAAAGGGCTCCGAGGAGGACTTTGAGCAGATCTGGCTGTCGCGCGAGACCTATCTCGATCAACTGCCGGGCTTCGTCTCATTCCATCTGCTCAAAGGACCGGAACGGGAGGACCACGTTCTTTACGCCTCGCACACCGTGTGGCGCTCTCACGACGACTTCCAGAACTGGACCAAATCGGAGCAGTTCCGCAAGGCTCACGCCAACGCTGGATCGACGACTGTCCGTCCGACATATCTCGGCCATCCAGAGTTCGAGGGCTTTCATGTCTTGCAGGAAGTCGCCGCCGATGGCACCAGGACCCTCGCTGCCGAATAGCTTGAGCGACGGGAAGACCATGACCAGCCCCGGCACAACCGATAAGTTGGCAGCCGCCTTGGCTGCCAACCCTGATGGTATCCTCGAGCACATTGCTGCGGACAACGGCGTCAGCACCTTCGATGTCGTCCGTTCCTTGCCGGACGAATGCCGGACGATCCTGCCCGGCGAGAGGTTCGAAGCCGTCATGCAGTCACTGACAGCCTGGGGCGAAGTGCTCTTCATCGTGCACACATCCGACATCGTGCTCGAATGCAAGGGCTCGATCCCGCCGGGCTCGATGGCGCGTGGATATTTCAATATCCACGGAGACAGCCCGATCAGCGGCCACATCAAGGCAGCCAACTGTCGCCACATCGCCTTTGTCGACCGGCCATTCATGGGGCGGCGTTCCCTGTCGCTTCAATTCTTCAATGAAGCGGGCGAAGCGATGTTCAAGATTTTTGTCCGTCGGGACGAGCACAGAGAACTCGTTGCAGAGCAGGTCGCTCGGTTCGAGACGCTTCGCACGTCTCATTGAAATGTAAACGAAATGCTGAATTGGAGCTGCCTGCTGCTGGCGCCGCTCGGAGGCGACGGAAACGGCGATGAGCGCCTGACGGCAGCAAGTGCGGCTTGATCGAGGCGCGACGAGCCGCTGCTGCGTGCGACGCTGGCATAACGCAGGCTGCCGGACGACGACAGTCCGAACGACACGACGACGCGTCCGCGGCCCAACGAACCTGGGCGGTTGGACAGGATGCGCGCCCTGACGCCGGCCGCATAGCGGTTAATGGCGGCGCCGCTCGCCGCCTGATGGCCTCCACGCCCGCCACGGCTGGAACCTGCCGCCCCCTGCTGATTGTTGCCCGCGCGCGACGCCTGTGACGATCGTTTGCTTTTTGGCTTGGCCTTGCGGGTTTCTTTGTTCTTCGGCTCTTTCTCGTGCTCGGTTTTCTCGTCTTCGGCTTTCTGTTTGGCCCGCACCTTCGCTTCCGAAGGCCTCTTCACACTCTTTTCGGCCGCGTCTTCGACAGGCTCGACCGGCTTGACGCTCTCCTCCGGGCGCGCAGGCAGTTCAGGCGCTGCATCCGACCGGACATCCGGGATCGCTGGCTGCTCGACAACCGTTTGTTGGACGGCAGTTGCAGCCGGTGTCACGTCCTCAGGTGTTTCATTCCTCGGTTCAGGCGGCGCGAGTTCGACCTCGATCAACTCCACGGCCGTGACATCCGAAGCGTCCGTGACCGCGCCAGTTATGCCGGTCAGGCTGCCTTCGATCGACGCCGGTCCGCCAGACGGACGCTCGGCCACCCCAACCCGATCGTAGTAAAGCCAGACGACAACCGCCAGATGCATGACGATCGAAACCACGAACGCCGCGATCCAGTAAGGTCTGCCGATGGTCATTGCTGCGCTTTCTTCCCCGTCATCACAGCAATCGAATGGAACCTGGCATGTGCCAGGGCGCGGAGAGCTTCCCGCGGAAAACAAGCATCAATGCGACTGCTGGAAGAAATCTGGAACAGGACCGGAGTCTCATGCCTCGCTCTGCCTCCACGTCTCAGATTGGCCGGCGCATGTCTGGCCACGAGATCACCGGCCGCGGAACCGTGGTTTGAATTTGAACGAATCCAAAGCATTGGTCATAAACTTGACGATCTAAGTCAACTATAATCGGGTAGGCGCCGTGGCCGAATGCCGCCTTCGGCTTCACATTTTGCCGGATCGCTTTGGCGAAAACCAGAGTGCCGCCCCCACGAGCGCGCCCCAAACGAGCGCCCCACGAGTAGGTTGAATATGTTGTATCGCGTTGTCCGCCATGCTGACCGGTTCGTTTCCGAGTTGTTCGACGAAGGGGCAGTCGGGTCCGATGGAGAGACACGCAGGCACAATCTGCCCAGTCTGTCCTTCGTGATAACCGGGCTTGCCGTTGCCAGTTTGTTTGTCGGCCTGACGACGCTGATGGGGCTCGCCATCGATTCATTCGTGCAGATCGGACTGTCTCAATGAAAGCGACGCCTGGAACAAACGCATTCGAACCATAGCACGGTGGGGCAATAGCAGGTCGCGGCTCCTTGAACTGGGAGACGCGGCCTGCTGTAGGTCTCAATCCGGATTGAGACCGGATATTCGCTAACCTCTGAGTGCCTTGCGCGCTTTTGCGACGAGATCAGGCGGCGAAGCATACATGCCCTTGATCAGCTTCTCGACCGTCGCGGCATTTTTCGGCTCGATGCTCAGCTTGGCCTTTTCTGCTTCGGCCAGCAGGCCCTTGTCCTTCATCGCCGCATCGAAGGCCTTCCGCAGTGCCGCAACATGCGGAGCCGACGTCCCCGGAGGAGCAATATAAGGCCTGTGAAACTCCTGCTGCGCCACGATCAACTCGGCAACCTTGCGCTTCTCTCCGCTCACGTACTTCCACAGCGATGGCACGCCAAGCTTCTCAAGCGCCTTGTCCGGATAGAGACTGGTTTGGATGATCATCTGGGACTGCTTGGGGTTATTGAACCAGTCAGGCTTCATCGCCTTGAATGAACCGGAGTCGAGACCGCAGATTCCGTCAAGCTCGCCCCGCTCCATTGCTATGAGGGTCGTGCGCGACCCCTTATAGCCGTTGACGACCTTCATCTTCGCACCGGCCAGCGCATTCAAGAATGATGCGTAGTCGGTGGTCGAGCTGCCCGGCCCGCTGCCGCCGAACGAAGAGGGCATTTTCTGCGCATCCTCGAAGGTTTTGATCTTCGAGGTGTGATAGGTCACGCACAACCTGACACCGGAATCGGCGGAACCGATGAAGTCGAATTCTGTCGGCACGAAGCGGTACTTCTTGGTGTTGTCGAACAGCGGCTCTACGAGCGCCCCCGGGAACACCATGCCGAACGTCGTGCCATCCTTTGGCGCAAGGGAGTAGATGTATTCGGCGGCTTTCATGCCGCCCGCGCCCGGCATGTTCTGTACAATGACGAGCGGCGCGCCCGGCAGGTACTTCGGCATGTACTTGGCGAGAATGCGGGAATAGATGTCATAGCCGCCGCCAGGTGCAGCACCGACGACAAGGGACACCTTCTTGCCTGCATAGATGTCTTCGGCAGTTGCGGGCATCGAAACCGATGCCAACGTCGCCACCGCAGTAAGGGCGGCAACAAGTCCCCCATTGGCTTTCATGGGCTTCACTCCCTGGTTCGTTGTTTTCCCGGTCCATACCCAGGCCGGGTCTGAAACCGCAGTCCGGCGCCGGCCTGACGGCCCCGAACGGTTGTTACCCTAGGAAGGAAACCGCAACGGAGCAAGCGGCTGTCAGCGGCCAGCTCCACCGGCCACGCTGGATTCGCCAACCCCTGCGTAAGACCCGGGGACACTGAACAACACAACAGAGTTTCACCGAAGACCGCCCCGAAAGCCGTCCCGCCCGACAGCGAATCGCTTTCCCGCCGAACAGTCCTTGACCAACGGCATGTCTCGAAACGGGGCCAAAGGCGTCAGCAAAACGCCACACCCGCAGCCTGCGAATCAGTCATGGTGCCGTGACACTTGCTCACGGGAAAGAAATGCGATCCAGCGATCGGTTTACGCTACTGGCTTACAACTCTGCCGTTGCACTGGCCGTTAGCGCAGCGATGTATTCGCTGGTTCGCACCACCGAGTTCGTTTCACCATCCGCAAGCGATCGCCGTCCGGACCGAGCCGCCATTCAGAACCCAACGCTGCGCACCGATCGTTTGGCCTTCGTACCACCGGGCACGCTGATACATCCGGATCCTCCCGCCGCGGCTCCGGCGTTGCCGGCAGGCATTGCCGCTGATGCAAGTGATTCGCCCACCTGGTCGACAGAGGTACGCATTGAGGCGCAGTCGCCGCAGCCCGCCCGGCCTTTCACGCTCTTGCCTTCCATCAGACTGCCCTGGCAGGCGCAGAAGCTTGATAAGAAGCCCGAAGCCAAACCGAAGACGTATACGCTGCAGTCTCGTCTGGCTGAAATCTCCCCGGCGGCGAGCGAACGGCTGGCGAGGAAGTTCGAAGCCGCGAAGGTGACTTGGCCGCCCGCCGAGGTCGCCCTCGTTGCCATCAAGGACGAGAAGGCCCTGGAGTTGCATGCCCGATCGGTCGGAGGCCCGTGGAAACACGTCCATCGATATCGCGTCCTTGCCGCCAGCGGCGATGCCGGACCGAAACTCTATCGCGGCGACAAGCAGGTGCCCGAAGGCGTGTACCGGATTTCATATCTCAACCCCAACAGCGCCTATCATGTGTCGCTGCGGGTGAACTATCCCAATTCCTTCGATCGTTCGATGGCGGCAAAAGACGGCCGCAAGGATCTCGGCGGCGACATCATGATTCACGGCAGGAATTCGTCCGCAGGCTGTCTGGCGATGGGCGACGAAGTGGCCGAGGAACTGTTCGTCCTGGCTGCACAGACGGGGCTGCCGAACATCAGGCTCATCATCACCCCGAGCGATTTCCGGCGAAACGGGCTGCCCTTGTCCAGACCCGGCCAGCCCCAATGGCTCCCAACGCTCTACGCGGAGGTCGCAACCGCCATGGCCGAGTTCAAGGCTCCGCAAAGCCCCGGGCTTCTGTCGTTCTTCGCCAAGTGGAGCGGAAACGGCCGATAGAGCGTCGGGACTGCCTCTCGAATCTCACTAGGGCCTTTCTGGTTTTGGTTGAATCCCAGAAAGGCCCCAGATCGTTGTTTTGTCGTGCTTCTTATCGGAAAAACCGGTTCCCACTTTTCCGGAAGCACTCTAGGTCGTGTGGACTCTTGGGATTCCCAAAGCTGAGCAAATCAGATTCAAGGCTGTCTTTTGGAGGCAGCCATGGGAATTCTGGATCGCCTGATCCTTCGCGACGACCAGTGGGAGCGGATGTCGG
>JBFWYV010000291.1:0-6142 GCA_050186055.1 Hyphomicrobiaceae bacterium
CGCAATTGCATCCGACGAGCTAATCGAACCTGAAGGCGCCTATGTAACGCCAGGCTGGATCGACATCCACGTGCACGTTTACGGCACACTGGGGTTTGCAGATCCGGACAGCATCGGTCTCTATCAGGGCGTCACGAGCTACGTCGAAGCCGGCGGTCCGGGTATTGGCTGCCTTGACGAGTTCGACGCGATGCTCGCCGGCCGGACGAGCACGTCGCTTTACGTTGGCCCGTATCTGAGACCGATGGGAATCATCGGCCTGAACTATGTCGAGGGCGACCTCCGCAGCTACAGCCACGTTCCGATCACCGCATGGCTCGATTTTGCCGACAAGCATCCGGGCCTGATCCGTTATTTGAAGGTCGGTGCATTCGAGAAAGGGGGACCGGCTCCGCTTCATCTCGCGAAAGGCGTGGCTGAGATGCTTGGGGTTCCCATGTATCTCCACGTAGGCGAATTGACGCCCGAAGACGGCTTGGTTCCAACCTACGACGCGTTTCGCATTGCCCAATCGGGAGATATCATTACTCACATTTACAATGGAAACATCGGCAATATCCTCGATGCAAACGGCCAAGTGCTGGACATCGTGCGGGATGCGCAGGCACGAGGAGTAATCTTCGACATCGGCTTTGGCGGCTATAATTTCGCTTGGGAGATCGCGGAAAAGGGCTTTGAGCAGGGGCTGAAGCCCGACATCATCAGTTCCGATCTCCAGCAGTTCAATATTGGCGGACCCGTTTATTCGCTGGCCCACGTCCTCGGTTTCTTCCTTCATCTGGGCATGTCGATATCGGATGTCATCCGCTGCATTACGATGGCGCCTGCGCGTTCCCTGCGCCTCGCCGATCGAGCCGGCAGCCTGCGTCGCGGGATGCCTGCGGACATAACGGTCTTTCGGGTCGAGGAAGGAAGCTTCGACCTGCTCGATGCTTTTCAAAGCAGCCGAACCACCAGTCGCCGTTTCGTACCACAAATGGTGTTCAAAGACGGCCGTCGCTTCGAGTGCGACTTCGAACGCGCGCTTAACGAGCGCAATTGGTTCCCGATCGTGTGCGAAGATCACGTTCCGGCCCAGGCCGCACAGCTTTCATCGGAACAATTGGAATTTCTACACGCGCTCGCTGCGTCTCTGGCAGAAATGGAATGGCAACCGTCCCTTCCGGCGGAAATCGATCTGCAGATGGCCACACAGCTTCAAGACGCTTTCCACGATGCCATGGCTGGACGATCGATTTCGCTGCGCGACGCCTTGGGTGCGGTTTACGACTGCTTCATCGAGGAGCCGTTTACGGTTCAGATCGGCCTCTTTCTGCTGAGGCTGGAGCGAAGCTTTGTGCTCCAACGCATCGAGAATGTCAGCTCCACATTCAAAGCCGTAGCGTAGTGATGTCGTCTCCAGAGATGAACGATGGCACTGAAACCGGGTGGAAAAAGCTCGCTGCGGCGGTGCCTGACGGAGATCAAGGTCCCGTCGCGGCGAGCGTCGATGGCGAGCCCATATTACTATTTAAAGTCGGCGAGGGCTGGCGTGGCGTACAACGTGAATGCCCCCATCAGCGAGGCACACTGACCACCGCCAATGTCGTTGGCAACGGATCGATGATCCGCTGTGCCTTCCACGCCTACACATTCAAGTTGTCGAACGGCACCGGGGTGAATTGCCGGGGCTACGCGATATCCGTGTACGACGTCGAGGTCAGAAACAACGAATTTTTTGTGCGAAAGGCGAACGGATAGCCAGATCACCAAAAGATGAAGCGGCAATGGGTACGCTTCGGTGCAAAACGGGAGAGTGTCATGAAAGTAAGGATAGGTATGATCGCTGCTGGCGTGGCTTTCGCGCCGTTTTTCACACAGTTGGCTCACGCAGACACCAAACTGAAATTCATGCTGGATTATAGTGTCACGGGCTACCACGCGCCATTCTATCTAGCGAAGGCTAAAGGGTGGTACAAGGAGGCGGGTCTCGACGTCTCGATCACCCCGGGCAAAGGTTCGGCAGGTACGATACAGAATCTTGCTGCCAGAACAACCGACATGGCGTTCGCCGACTATGTGGGTCTCGGCAGGGCCGTGGAATCCGGCATGCCGCTGATTGCTGTCGCTGCAATCGTCAGAGATAGCCTGGCATGTATCGTCAGCTTTGGCGAAAAGCCCGTCCGCAAGCCAAAGGACCTCGAAGGAAAAAGTCTCGGCGGCATCCCGACGGGTATTGCGGCATATGTACTTCCCGCGTTCTATCGAGCAAACGGGGTTGACGCCAGCAAGGTCAAGCTAATCTCATACAACTACGGCGCCACGGTTCCGAGCCTGCTGAGCGGACAAGTCGACTCTATCACGGGATTCTACATCACAGAGTTCAATACAGTTCGGAACCGCATGAAGAACCGGGAGGTCGTCGTCATGCGCTTCGTCGATCACGGAATTATCGCGTACTCGAACGGGCTGATCGCCAACACAAATTTCCTGAAGGAAAATCCAAAAGCGGTCGATGCTTTTGTCGACGTTAGCCTGAAGGCGCTCCGTTACTCTCTTGAGCACATCGACGAGGCAATCGGCGCGACCGCGCAGAACACTGAAACCTCTCCCGTTGTCCTGAAGCAGCAATTTGAACTCGCCGTGCCCTTCATCGTGACGGATGAGAACAAAAAGCTTGGTTGGGGCAACATGGTCGCTGATCACTGGAAAAAGACACAGCAACTCCAGATTGACGCCGGCATCCAGAAGAAGCCGATGGGAGAAGAGGTTCTCTGGACCAATCGCTTTACAAAGAACTAAGTTCTGACCAAGAGGCCACCATGGGCAAGATCGTCGAGTTGAGCTGGTCGGCTCTGGCGCTATGTGCGATTCTATTACTGTGGGAAACGTGCTGCCGCCTGATCCCGATTCCCAATTACGTCTTGCCGACCCCCCTCGCGATTGCACAACTCATGGTCGAAAGATCCGGTGTGCTTATCAAGCATGGTCTCGTTACACTGAGGGAAATCCTGTTGGGATTCGCGATTGCGACGACGTGCGGCGTCCTTCTTGGCATCGCCATAGCCCAATCGAGGTTCGTTGAGCGTGCGCTGCTGCCTCTTCTGGTTGCGTCGCAATCTGTTCCCACGATTGCGCTCGCGCCAATTCTCATCATCTGGTTTGGGCCAACCGATGTCGCGCGGCTTGCCGTGGTCTTCATCATCTCGTTCTTTCCGATTGTCGTAAGCACGATTTCAGGCCTGAAGCAGGTGAATATCGAATTCATTGATCTCGTGCGCGGCCTCGGTGTCGGACCGGTCCGATTGCTGCTTAAGATCAAATTGCCGGCTGCGCTGCCGCAGATCTTCACCGGCATGCGAATTTCGATCGTACTGGCCGTCATCGGAGCAGTTGTCGGGGAGTTCGTCGCTTCCACACAGGGGCTCGGCTACCTTATCTTTACCTCCGCGGCCAACCTGGAAGTCACATTGATGTTCTCTGCGGTGGTGTTGCTGGCCGTGTTCGGAATTACGCTCTACCAGACACTCGCGTTAGCGCAGTGGATCGCAATTCCTTGGGCGCCAGGCACCAGGGAGATGGCCAGATGACGTCAATCGCGGCAGCCGGACGTCAGAGCCGGTTTTTCGTAGATGCGGCCGGCGTCAGTCTTCACTTCCTGATGCATGGCACCAGCGGCCCCAACATTCTGTTGCTACCGGGTATCACGAGCCCCGCTATTTCATGGGCATTCGCTTCAGAAAGGCTTGCTGAGCGTGCCCGGGTCTACACACTCGACAATCGTGGACGCGGGCTCTCCGATCGGGGTCCGAGCCTAACGTATGATCTCGACGATTATGCTGCCGACGTCGACCATCTCGTACGGGCGCTAGGCATCGGACCGGTCATTCTCGTCGGGCATTCAATGGGAGCGCGCATTGCTATCCGCACAGCAGCGCGTTTTCCCGGTGTTGCCACGCACGTTGTGCTTGCGGATCCGCCGATTTCCGGTCCTGGGCGTCGTCCCTATCCGATCCCTTTAAAATTCTATCTCGCCAATCTGGCCGCTGCACGACGCGGCGAGATGTTGCCGTCGCCGCCGGGCTGGACCGACGCACAGTGCCGCGTTCGCGCCGAATGGCTTCCGAGCTGTTCCGACGAAGCGGTGGTGGGCAGCTACCGCAGCATGCACGAGGAAGACATCCACGCCGACATGCCGTCCATCAAGGTGCCGGTGGATCTCATCTATGCGGAGCAGGGCGGCACAATTACACGCGAAGACGCGGACGAGATCGTTGCTCTGATCCCGAATGCGCGGAGCCGCTTGATCTCGGGTGTCGGGCACATGATGCCCTGGGACAACCTTGAGGCGTTTGTCTCTGCCGTTTTTTCCGTACTCGGCCTGGATATTTCCGGCGAGCCCGCGCACAAAAAAGGGGAACGCGATGGAAGCAATTGACGAAATCGGCTTGTTGGGCTCCGTGTTGGAGCTATGCCGTGTGAGGCGCGAAGAGCGCATTATCGTTCTGACCTCCGGATCAGACCGCCAGGAGATGGCCGATCTGTATCTATCTGCATTGGCGCGCGTTGGAGTACAGGCGTTTCAATTGAACCTTGCTCCGCGTAGCATAGCCCACGGTGCTTCGACCAAGTTGACCCCTCTGTCGGGAAATACGCCCGCGATCGATGCGATGAAGGCAGTCGACATGGTGATCGACCTTGTCGGTCTCCTTTGGTCACCTGAACAGCGCATGATCCAGCAATCCGGGACACGAATCTTGATGTCGCGTGAGCCGATATCCGTTATTGCGCGCATGCTGCCCAGCCCGGCGCTTCGTCAGCGGGTCGAAGCAGGTGTGAAACGTCTCGCAAATGCCAAAGAGATGAGAATCACCTCTCGCTCGGGGACTGATGTGCGCTATCAACTCGGCCAATATCCTGCCATTGGTCAGTATGGCTACACGGATCAACCCGGCCGCTGGGATAACCTGCCTGGCGGTTTTCTGTATACGGGCGCCAGCGAGACCGGAGTGAATGGAACAGTCGTGATCGACGTCGGCGATATGATCCTTCCGTTCAAACGCTACGTCTCGATGCCGATCCGGCTGACGATAAGTCGTGGTTATATCGACTCTGTTGATGGCGATGGTTTGGATGCAGAATTCGTGCGGAACTACCTTGCCCAAAGTAGTGACCGGCGTGCCTATGC
Source organism: Hyphomicrobiaceae bacterium (assembly GCA_050186055.1). Lineage (GTDB taxonomy): Bacteria > Pseudomonadota > Alphaproteobacteria > Rhizobiales > Hyphomicrobiaceae > CAMDPA01. The sequence goes on from JBFWYV010000291.1 coordinate 5,168, forward strand.
TATCTCGCACATCGGTTGGGGTATGGATGAAAAGGCACGCTGGGACTTTCTGATGACGAGCCCAGCGGGGACACCAACGACAGGTGCGGATGGCCGCTCGTTCGCCGGCAATGTTCTCTTCTCGACCGGGCCGAACACCGAACTGGGTGGCGATAACGATACGCCGTACCACCTCGATTTTCCAATGAAGGGTTGCAGTCTATTTCTCGACGGAAACCCAATTGTCGTGGATGGAACGTTGGTTCCTGAGGATTTGCGCCATTCTGAATCGTAGACCCGCGTCATCGACTACCAGAATGGTGGGGTGCTAAGCTGGGATTGATGTTCTTGAGCTGCCCCCGGTTCCGTGGACATTGAGTTAAGCTATCGCTGTCGTTCCTCGAAGGCAATCGGGCTCAGGTATCCGAGCGTCGAGTGCCGGCGACGAGGATTGTAGAACCGCTCGATGTCGTCGAACACATCTGCACGTGGCAGCATCCCTCGTCCGGTAGACCTTGCCCGCCGTCCGCTCGGTCTTGAGCGTCGAAAAGAAGCTCTCCATCGCCGCATTGTCCCAGACGTTGCCCGAGCGCGATAGGCTGCACTGGATGCCGTACTCGGCCATCAGCCGCTGGCAGTGCGCGCTCGTGTACTGGCTGCCGCGGTCGGAGTGATGCAGCAGCTCACGCGGCCGGCCCCGGCGCCAGACCGCCATCATCAGCGCGTCGGTGACCAACCCGGCGGTCATGCTCGCGCTCATCGACCAGCCGACGACGCGGCACGAGAAGAGGTCGAGCACCTGCATCTGATCCAGGATCGCTACGGTCGCCTGTCCGCCGCGAATCTGGCCGGGCACGTTCAAAGACCGGTTCTATCTCGAAACCGACCCGCACCGCTTCCTCGAGGGCATGCTGATCGCGGCCTTCGTGGTGGAGGCGGACGAGGTCTTCATTTATCTGCGCGACGAATATCCCGAGATCCGGCTGATGCTGGAGC
>JBFWYV010000292.1:0-6108 GCA_050186055.1 Hyphomicrobiaceae bacterium
TCAGCAGAAGATCATTCAGCGGGCGATTTGGCATGCGTGGCAGCCTGACCGCGAAGCTCGGCCTCAAGTTGCCTTTCGATCGCGCCGCGCGGCCTAGTCAGCCGCGCCATCAAATCATAGAGCACCGGCGTCAGGAACAGCGTCAGTATCGCCGCGAACGAGAGGCCGCCAACCACGACAAGGCCGATAGCGGCGCGGCTCTCCGCGCCGGCGCCCGTTGCGATCACCAGCGGAACGGCGCCGAGAACCGTAGCGACGACCGTCATCACGATCGGACGCAGCCTGAGCACCGAGGCTTCGATCACGGCGTTGCGGATGCTCATGCCCTCGTCGCGAAGCTGGTTGGCGAACTCGACGATCAAAATGCCGTTCTTGGCCATCAGCCCAATCAGCAGGATGATGCCGATCTGACTGTAGATGTTGATCGACTCGCCGGTCAGCGCCAGCGTGTAGATCGCGCCGGCAAGCGCCAGCGGGACCGACAGCATAATGATGAACGGGTGCACGAAGCTCTCGAACTGCGCCGCGAGCACCAGAAACACGATCAAAATGGCGAGCCCGAATGTGACTGCGACCCCGCTAGACGTCTCAAGGTATTCCTGCGACTGGCCGGCGAACGAAATCGTCGCCTGGGGCGGCAGCGTCTCGGCCGCGACCCGGCGGATGTCCTCGATTGCCTTGCCGAGCGGATAGTCCGCGTCAAGCGCCGCACTCAGCGTTATTGCCGGCATGCGGTTGTAGCGCCGCAACTCAGGCGCGGCAGTGCCTTCGCTCAGTTCGACCAACGAGCCCAGGGGCACGAGCGTTTTGTTGTCGTCGGCACGCAGGAACAGGTTCGAAACATCCTGGGGCGATTGGCGATCGTTGTCGCCGGCTTGCAGGATGACCTTGTATTCGCGGCCGCGATCCAGGTACTTGGTCACCTCGCGCGATGCCAGGAATGTCTGCAGCGTATTGGCGATCGTCGAGACGCCGATCCCAAGGTCATCCGCCTTTGCCCGGTTGATCCGCAGATTCAACTGTGTCTGGCTTTCCTCGTAGTCGATCTCGGGATTGCGCAGCCCTTCGATCTTCTCGGCCCGCTCCAGCAACGTGCGCGCCCAGCGCTTGACTTCCGAGAAGTCCGGACCGGCGACAACGACCCGGAGCGGCGTGCTCGAACCGCGCAATCCCAGCCCGGACGGACTGACGGGATAGCCGCGCGCTCCGGTGATGCTGGCCGAAATCGGCCTCAGCCGCGCGATCACGTCGGTATGAGTGGTATCACGCTGGTCCCAGGGTTCGAGCTTGAGGACGACGAACGAGCGATAAGGGCGATTGCGGCTGCCGGTGAAGCTGAAAACCGTCTCGATGCCGGCTTCTTTCGCTATCTGCTGTATCTTGCCCTCAAGCTTCCTGACCTCTCCATCCGTGTACGCGATGGTGCTTCCCTGAGGTGCGGTAAGCGGGATCATCAGCACGCCGCGGTCCTCGCTCGGCGTCAGCTCGCGAGGCAGGGAGCCATAGACGATCACGGCGCCAAGCGAGAATGCCGACGCAATCGCGATCACGACGAGCGGATACTCGAGCGCAAGGACAATCGATCTGCGATAAAGCCGACCGACCCGTCCCACGTTGGCGCCCTCGGCTGCTTCCGATTCGGACTCGGTGGGAGCATCGCCCTTCTTGGGGCGCAGGATCTTCGAGGCCAGCGCCGGACAGGCACTGAGAGCGACGAAAGTGGAAATCACCACCGCACTCGCCATCACGAATCCGAACTCGGTGAACAGGCGACCGGCTGTCCCACCCAGGAACGAGATCGGCACGAACACCGCGATCAGGGTCACCGACGTCGCCAGGATCGCGAATGTCACCTGGCGCGAGCCAAGCGCGCTGGCCTTCAGCGGCGACTCGCCGAGCGAGATCCGCCGCTCGATATTCTCCAGCATCACGATGGCGTCGTCGACGACCAGCCCGATGGCGAGCAGCAGCGCCAGCAGCGTGAGGACATTGATCGAAAAACCGAGCGCCCACACGAGAAACATCGCTCCGATCAGCGAGATCGGTATGGTGATGGCGGGGATCAGCGTCGCGCCAAACGAACGCAGAAACAGCAGCATCACCAGGACGACCAGCACGAGCGATATCAAAAGGGCTGAAACGACCTCGTGTATCGAAGCCTCGATGAAGATCGCGTCATCCGAACCGACGCTGATATCCATGTCGGCGGGGAGATTGGGCTTGATCTTCTCCACCTCGGCGCGCACCGCCTTGGAGATGGCGATCGTGTTGGCCTGAGACTGGCGCGCGATCGCGAGCCCGACCGCCTTGGCGCCATTATTGCGCACCGTCGTATTGTCGTCCTCGACGCCCTTGCTCACGCGGGCAAGATCGGCAAGGCGGATGGGATAGTCACCACTGGACTTGACGACGATGTTGCGGAACTGCTCGGCGGTCGACATGCGGGAGTCGACGCGCACCGTGAACTGCCGCGTACTGGACTTGATTTCTCCAGCGGGCAGCTCGAGGTTGTTGCGGCGCAGGGCATCCTCGACATCGGCGACCGTCAGATTGCGGGCGGCAATCGCACGTCGATCGAGCCAGATGCGGATGGCCGGGCGACGCTCACCGTAAACCTCGACGCTGGATACGCCATCGAGCGTCGTGAAGCGATCGACGAGGTAACGCTCGACATAATCCGTTATCTCCGATTCCGACATGCGCTGGCTGGTGACGGCCAGGCGTATTACAGGATCGGCATCAGAATCGTTCTTGACGACCTGGGGCTCCTCGACATCCTCGGGCAAATCAGCCCTCACCCGGCCGATGGCATCGCGCACGTCATTGGCCGCGATGTCGATATTGCGCCCCAGCTCGAACTCGATCGTGGTCTGGCTGCGGCCCCGGCGCGATTGCGAGGTAATGGTCTTGACGCCGCTGATGCCGGCGACCGCGCTGTCGATGATCTCGGTGATGTCGGTATCGACGACCTCGGGCGAGGCACCGGTGTAGATCGTCGTGACGCTGACCACCGCAGCGTCGATGTTCGGCAATTCACGGATCGGCAGGCGCTGCAGCGCCGCCAGACCGAATACGATGATCAGCAGGCTCATGACCGCAGCCAACACCGGTCGGCGGATGCTGATCTCGCAGAGGTTCATTGCACGCCGCTCCCCCCTGCACGGCTATTGCCCGGCGGTCCCTCGTCGCTCTCACCCGAGCCGTTGCCGTGGCCGGACTTCAGCTGTTCGGCATCAATGGCTGTGGGCCTGCTCTCGCCGGGCGAGCCTGCGGCCCTGAGCGGCTTGCCGCCTTTGGCGATACTACCCGGGCTCCCTGCCACGCGGACGGACATGCCGTCTCTCAATGCGGCGAAGCCTTTGATCACCACCGGTTCACCGGCGGCGAGGCCGGAGCGGATCTCGACGAAGCCGCGCTCGCGCTTGCCGACGGCAACCTGCCGCTCGAAGGCCTTGCCGTCGCGGACGACGAATACCAGCGTCCGGCCGGCCTCCGGCACGACCGCCTCTTCCGGCACGGTAAGCCGTTCGCTGACGTTGAGCACGATATTGACCAGCATGAACAGCCCGGCTGCGAGCGTGCCGTCCGGGTTGGGCACGGTTGCACGGACACGAAATGCGCGGCCGACCTGATCGATGCGGCTGTCGATGGCGGTGACCACGCCCTCGAAGCTGCGGCCAGGAAATGCGGCAGTCGTCGCGATGATCTTCTGACCGCGCGCGATCTGTCCGAAATGGTCCTCGGGGACCAGGAAATCGATGTCTATCGAACCGAGGTCGTCGAGCGTGGTCAACACCGTATTGTTGTCGACACGCGCCCCGATGTCGATCCGGCGGATTCCAACAATACCGTCGAAGGAGGCTCGAACGGTCCGATCGGCGAGCCTGCGATGGGCGCGATTGAGAGTGGCACGCGCCGTTGCCAGCTTGACGACCATCTCCTCGACGGTGCTGCGCTTGCCGACATTGCGGGCCTGCAGCGTCTTCGCGCGCTCCATTGCCAACTCGGCTTCCTTGAGCACAGCCTCGGCCTGCTCCACATCGGCACGCTCTATGTCACTGTCCAGGCGAACGAGAATGTCACCCTTCTTGACCTGCTGGCCGGCCTGAAACTCGATTGCGACCACGCGCCCCGCCGCCAACGAGACGACCTCGATCGACTGATGAGCGCGGCTTGTGCCGACGGCCTCCACGCTGCGGTCCATCACCCGCAGCTTCGGCGCGGCCACGTCGACGAGCTTGAGCCGCGGTGACGCTGATTTGCCGGTGTCGACTTTGCCGTTGGCGCCTGAGCCGATCAGGCGATCACCGGCCACGTACGCCCCCCACCCGAGCGCTGCGATCCCGGCGATGATCGTCACCTGCTTTATTGTCTTCACCGGTGCTCTCACCCTCATTGCTCAAGCAACGCCCGAGAACCTGCGCTCAAACCATCGCTATTGCAATCTTCTAAGTAAATATACGTAAAATGTCAACGATCGACAGTCAGTATTCTTCCTGACTGAACTCCGATTTTACCGAGAACTACGCCGTATTTATCACGCGAAATGGGGGCAGCCTCATGACTACAACGGGCGCCATTGCGATTCCCGTCGCAGCTCTCAGCCGAGTACCGCTGCAATGTCAAAGCCGAGTGACAAGCGCGCGCGGCCGCAACGCGGGATTGGTCGGCAGTCGATAGTCTTTGTTAACCGCCTCTGAACAATACTCCGGCCTGCAATGGGGTTCCCCGGTAGGAGGCGTGAATGACACCGCTGGCGGAGCGGCGAGCGCAGGCTTCGCAGGCGGAGCCGGCCGGGTACGATCACGATCCATCGCCGATTGGGCCGGGCGCTGCCGGCCGAACTGCGTCCAAATCAACTCTCCGCTTGCTGATCAATTCAGGCGGTGACAGCCGTATCGCTATCGATCCGGCGACATGCCGCACGCCGTACGGCACGCCGGCGGGACCGGCGCCGGACGAGATCTGGTTGTCCTCCTCCACGGCATCCGCCGTTTCCGAACGCGGATATGCCGCGGCCGGAGACGCTCTCGACCGCCTCTTCGTGTCCGATATCATCGCGGCGCAGACGCCGATCGACTGGCTCGACAGCGTACGCGCCCGCCTGCTCACACTGTTCGGCATTCCTGGAACCGAGGTCGTTCTTTCCGCGTCGGGGACAGAGACGGAGCTGATCGCGCTGACACTTGCGCGTGCGGTGCTCCAGCGACCGTTGACCAATATCGTGCTGGCGCCGGCAGAGACAGGCAGCGGCGTGATGAGGGCGGCCTCGGGCAGTCACTTCCTTTCCACGACCAACTGCGGCGAGGGCGTCTCGCCGGGCATGCGGCTCGCAGGGCTGGAGGCGGACGATATCCGCGTCGCCGGCATTCACGTCCGTGATGGCGACGGCCGGGTGCGTCCACCTTCGGCGATCGACGAGGAAGCTGAAGCCGCGGTCGAGGCCGCGCTGAGAGATGACCGCGGAGTGCTCCTGCATCTGCTGGAAACGTCGAAGACCGGCCTGGGCGGACTTACGCAAAAGACGGCGAGGCAGCTCGCCGCGGAAGCCGGCGACCGTCTGATCGTCGTGGTCGATGCCTGCCAGTTGCGGTGCGAGCCTGAAACCATCCGGGCCGAGCTGGCGGCAGGCTTCATGGTCATGATCACGGGATCGAAGTTTGCCGGCGGCCCGCCCTATTGCGGCGCGCTCCTGGTGCCGCCGACGCTGATGGCCAGATTGACGCCCTGCGAGCAGATGCCGCCGCCGCCGGGCCTCGCGGCCTATTGCACACGGTCCGAATGGCCGGAAGCGCTGCGTGGGCAGTTCTGTGCGGCCCTCGGCGAGCGCATCAATTTCGGCGTCGGGCTCCGCTGGGAGGCCGCGCTGGCGGAGATCGAACGCTATTTCGCCGTTGCACCCAGCCTGCGGAGCGGGATCGCGACGGCCTTCTCGCGCAGCGTCGAGATGGCGATCGCGGACCGTCCCTTCCTGCAGCGGTTCGATCCTGACGAGGAGCACCGCTGCCCGACGATCGTGCCTGTCGTGGGTCGCGGCGCGCACGGTCATCCCGTTGCGGCAGCGGCAACGTATCGGTCGCTGATCCAGGCGCCGCGCTCGTGCCATCT
>JBFWYV010000293.1:0-6052 GCA_050186055.1 Hyphomicrobiaceae bacterium
CCCCCGCGGCGGATGTCTTGGGAGCAGTGCGGTCTGTGGCCGGCGCCAGCCGGTTCCGCACGGCGCCCGATCAAGCTACGGTGACTCATGGCAGAGAACCCTAAGACTCTGTATCGCGTGCTCCCGTCGGCAACTCCCAGCGAGGAGGACGTTCGCGCGTGGGACGCGTTGCCTCGGGAAGAGCAGTTGCGGCTGCTGCGCGCTGCGCTCACCCATCCGGACTGCTCGACCGTCACTGCAGCCACAATGAGTGAGATCCTTGCCGAGGCGCGCAGAAGGGCGGACACGCGAGCCCGTGGCTGAATATCGCCTTACCGTTCGCGCTCAAGACGATGTGTTGAGCATCTACGCCTTTTCCGAAGCCAGGTTCGGGCGCTATCAGGCCGAAGCCTACTATGCTGGCCTCGAGCGGACATTCGGCCTGCTGGCGGATTTTGCAGGCATCGGCGTTACCGCCGACGAACTCGTCGTCGGTTATCGCCGCTTCCGCTTCCAATCGCACTACATCTTCTATACCCAGGAACCGGACCACATCCTGATCCGCGCGCTGATCCATGTGAGGCAAGATCTGCGACCCTCGCTATTCGAATAGGGAGGTTCGCCTGACAATCGGCAGTGGTGGTGGTGAGAGGAGAACCCTCGAACCCGAACCATCGCGCGCAGGGTTGGCGTGGCGGCTGCGCGCAAATTGATATGGTGGGCCCGGCAGGACTCGAACCTGCAACCAGACGGTTATGAGCCGCCGGCTCTAACCATTGAGCTACGGGCCCGGCCGTTGTCTGCCGGGGCGAGGCTCTATATCAGATTTCGCAACCAAAGCGAATCCGTTGCGGAGCCGTCGCCACCCCAAGGTTACTCGGCCCAGTCTCGTCCCATTTGCGTTATATCCGAGCAAGAGCTGCGTTCACTCTGGCGCGGCCAAGCCGGATGAGGCAACGCCGGCACTAAAGCGTCGGACCTTAAATGCGCCCCACGCCTGGGTCGATCTCGAAGTCGCGTTTAAGGTCCAAAGTTGCTTTAGCCATTCAACAGGACACAGAATGATGCTTTCCAACTTGTTTGCTCCCGCCCTGGCGATTGCATTGGGACTGATAGCCATGATCCAACCCGCCCGCGCCGACGATAAGCCTCTCCGCAGCATCTCGGTTTCTGCCACCGGCAGCGTGACCGCCGCCCCCGATGAAGCCCATATCGCAACCGGTGTCGTCAGCGAGGGCAAGACCGCGCGTGAGGCCCTGGACGCCAACACGAAGGCCATGAAGCAGTTGATCGATGGCATCAAGGCGCTCGGGATCGACGCCAAGGACATCCAGACCTCCCAGCTCAGCGTTCAGCCGCGCTATCAGTCGGCAAAGGAAGGCCGTCCTCCCGCCATTGCCGGCTATCAGGTCACCAATCAGGTCGAGATCGCCGTACGCGACATAAAGCGGCTGGGCGAGATTCTGGACAAGGCCGTGACTTTGGGTGCCAACCAGATGCACGGCATCCGTTTCGGGGTGTCGAAGGCTGAGACGCTTCGAGACGAGGCAAGGCGCCGCGCCGTTGCCAACGCGATGCGGCGGGCGAAGCTTTACGCGGAGGCTGCCGGCGCCAGCGTCGGCCGGGTGCTCGCGATCTCGGAAGGCGACGTCGCCGCCGGCCCCCGGCCCATGCCGTATACGCGGACCGCGATGGCGTCCGCCGTGCCGGTCGAGCCGGGCGAGCAGACCCTCACCGCAGAGGTGCAGGTGACGTGGGCGCTGGAATAGCCTGCAAACGCCGACCGGCTTTACCGCAGCAGCGAGAGGTTCGGTGCGGTTCCGGCCTATGCCGCCTCGTCGATTTCGAGCTTGAGCCCGTGCTTGTCGGCAAGCTCTGCAATGGCTTTCGCCGCGATGGCACCATCGAGATTTTCGAACGGTGGGCGCATCTCGGCCCAGCCGGGGTCATCCCGGTAGTGGGCGACGAGCGCCTTGAGCAACGGCACCACAGGGTAGTCCTGCACGGCCATGCGCAGCGCGGATATCTTTCTCTGCTGATCATCGGCATCGGGGTCCTGCCAGCCGTCTAAAAGGTCGCGCATCGGCCCCGGACTGACGTTGGCCGTGGCCGAGATCACGCCGGCGGCGCCTGCGCGCAGGCCTTGCAGCAGATGCAATTCGGACCCTGGGAAGAACTCGAGCTCCGGATAGGCGCTCATGACCGCCTGCATGTTGGACCAGTCGCCCGACGAGTCTTTCATGCCGCGGATGACATCGGGGAATTCGGAGCGAAGGCGGCCGATCAACGGCAGCGGGAAGCCGACCTGCGCCACCGGCGGGATATGATAGAGGTAGATGCCCAGGTGGTCCTCGCCGACTTCCTCGATGACCCTGGCGAAGAAGCGAAACAGTCCCTCCTCGCTGGGGTTCTTGTAGTAGAAGGGCGGCAGCATCAGTACGCCCCCGCATCCTGCATCGACCGCGTGCTCGGTAAGGATCACCGCATCGGTGACCGAGCACATGCCGGTGCCCGGCATCAGAACTGCCGGATCGATGCCGCCGTCGATCAGCGTCTCCAGCAACTCGAGCCGTTCATCCAGTCCGAGCGAGTTCGCCTCGCTGGTCGTGCCGAAGGGTGCCAGCGCCGTGCAGCCTTCCTCCAGCAGCCAGTGCGCATGATCGAGAAAGCGCTCCGGATCGGGGTTGCCGTCGGAGCCGAACGGCGTCAGCACGGGCGCGATCACGCCGCTGAACTTGCGATCCTGTTGCATGAGAGGTCCTTGTTCGTCTGGATTTGGGCGATGACGTCTCGCCGCCATCAGGGCAGCGGGATGCCGGGCTGCTTGACTGGTACGTCACAGCCGCGCTACGCGGCCGGCCGTTCGGCAATCTTGCGGTACCATCTGATTGCAATCGGATCGTCCCCGGGATGCTCGATATGCCATTCGTATCGCGACATCCAAGCCTCTATCGCAGCGTCGACGATCGTATAGTCGTTGCCGGTGCGTACGCATGCTGCGCCAATTGCTTATCGAGCACGACGTACGGCCGCTTTGTCTCTGCCGCGCCGCATCCGACTCAAAGAGAGAAGGATCATTATCCTCGCCGACAATGGCGGGAATGCGGTTGCCTGGGCTTCGTCCGAGGTATGGCGATGCTGTCTCCACTCGGCCGTCACGGCTACGAAGGGCGGCCCCAGCGCCGCATTGACCCGCCTGCGCGACGCGCCTATCACCGGGCTGGCATCAAGCCCGCCTGCCTGGACCGTCAATGCACGCACGCCATTTCGATCATCTGGAGACGAGGGATCCCCTGGCGCGCGAGCAGGCGCTGTTCAATATGCTGCCGGACCTGCTGCGACGGGCGATGGACCTGGCGCCGGGCTGGGCTGCGCACCTCAAGGTCGTCGATCCGGCCAAGGTGACGGACCGCAAGGCGCTGGCCGGACTGCCGCTGCTGCGTAAGGGTTCGCTTGCCGATCTGCAGGCGCGGACTCCGCCTTTCGGCGGCTTTGCCACCAACGAAGCCAATGCGATTTCGCGGATCTTCATGTCACCGGGGCCGATCTTCGAACCGGAAGGCCGGGCTCAGGACTGGTGGCGGTCGTCGCGTGCGCTTCACGCCGCCGGTTTCGGACCCGGCGATATCGTGCTCAACACGTTCTCCTATCACCTGACGCCGGGCGGATGGATCCTGGATGCCGGACTGAGGTCTCTCGGCTGTGCCGTGATCCCGGCGGGGATCGGCATCATCGAGCAACAGATCGAAGCCATCGCGCATCTCAAGCCGACGGCCTATGTCGGCGTGCCCGATTATCTGAAGACGCTGCTGGACCGGGCGAAGGAGAGCGGCCGTCCCGCCACGACGATCCGCAAGGCGTTGTTCTCCGGAGGCGCGCTGACGCCGGCGCTTCGCCTGGAGTATCGCGACCGGGATATCGGCGTGTTTCAAGCCTACGCGATCGCCGACGCGGGACTGCTGGCTTACGAGAGCGACGCGCGCGACGGTCTCGTCGTCGACGAAGGCGTGATCCTCGAGATCGTGAAGCCAGGGACCGGCGAGCCGGTTGCGGACGGTGAGGTCGGCGAGGTCGTAGTGACGTCGTTCAACCGCGACTATCCGATGATCCGGCTGGCGACCGGCGACCTGTCGGCCGTCTATCCCGGTCAGAGCCCGTGCGGGCGGACCAACATGCGCATCCGCGGCTGGCTCGGGCGCGCCGACGCGGCGTGAGGCGATGCCTGCGCGCCGGTCATGCCTTGAACAACCCGTCGTAGCGGGCGCGTAGCTCCGCCTTCTGGACTTTGCCCATGGCGTTGCGCGGCAGATCGTCGACGAAGACGATGCGCTTGGGGCATTTGAATTTCGCCAGCCGCCCCTCGAGGTGCCTCAGCATGGCGGTCTCGTCCGGCGGCGTGCCGCCAGGGGCGCGGGCGACAACGGCAATGACGCCCTCGCCGAAATCCGCATGCGGAATACCCACGACGGCCGCCTCGCCGACACCGGGGAGGGCGTTGATCTCCTCCTCGATCTCCTTGGGGTAGACGTTCAGGCCGCCGGATATGATCACGTCCTTGGCACGGCCCACGATCGTCAGGCGTCCGTCGGCTGCCATCGTGCCGACATCGCCGGTGATGAAGTAGCCGTCATCGCGAAACTCGGACCTGGTTTTTTCGGGATTGTTCCAGTATCCGCGGCATACGTTGGGGCCTTTGACCTCGATGACGCCGATCTCGCCGCTCCCGAGTATCGTGCCGTCCTCGGCTGCGATCCGTGTGCTGATGCCCGGCAACGCATAGCCGACAGTCCCGGCGATCCTCCCGTCCGGATCGTAGGGATTGGACGAGATCATCCCGGTCTCGGTCATGCCGTAGCGTTCCAGGATGGCGTGGCCGGTGCGGGCGCGGAACTCGTCGTGGGTCTCGGCGAGAAGCGGGGCCGAGCCGGAGATGAACAGCCGCATGCTGCCGCAGGTGTCTTTGCCGAATTCAGGCACTGCCAGCAGGCGCGTGTAGAACGTCGGCACTCCCATCATAAGCGTTGCCTGCGGGAGCAGGCGCATTGCGGCGTCCGGGTCGAAGCGCGGCTGCCAGAGGATCTTAGCACCTTGCGAGAGACAGGTGTTGAGAGCGACGAAGAGGCCGTGGACGTGGAAGATCGGCAAGGCGTGCAGGAGCACGTCACCGCCGGTGATGCGCCACGTCTTGACAAGGGCCTCGGTATTGGAGACCAGGTTGCCGTGGGTAATCATCGCTCCCTTGGAGCGGCCCGTCGTCCCCGACGTGTAGATCAGCGAGGCGAGCGTATCGGTTTCGCAAACGGCGGTCCGATGCTGGTCGGACTGGCGCGCCACAAGCGCGCTGAGCGAGCCGGAGCCGTCCGGTTCCAACAGCAGCGTCGATGCCGCGCCATGGCGCCGGGCAATCGGGGCAAGCTGATCGAGGGTCGATGCCTGGCAGATCAGCAGGGCCGGTCTGGCATCCCCAAGGAAGTAGTCGAGTTCTGCCGCCGTGTAGCCGGAATTGAGCGGATTGAACACAGCGCCGGCCTTCATGCAGGCGAGATAGAGCACGGCGTTGGCGAGCGACTTCTCGACCTGAACGGTGACGCGGTCGCCGGGCTTCACGCCGGAAGCCGACAAGGCGTTGGCACAGCGGGAAACCCACTGGGCCAGCTCGCCGTATGTCGTGATCGAGCCATCCGAACCGACGAATGCGGGCAGGTCCGCTGCTGCCGGAAAGCGGCTTTCCAGAAGGCTGTACAGGTTGCGGTTTTCGCTCATCGTCACACTCGCGCGCAGATCGGCTTCGCGCTGCAAAGCGCAAGCGACTGAAGGCGTATTACACACCCAGGCGCGGGAGGACAATGAGGCGGCGGCCGATGGCGGCCTGCGGCATCAGCTTCCGATCTTGCCGCCGCCACGCTTCGTAATCGCGACCACGGAGGGCCGCGGCGGCATGCCGTCCTTGAAATCGGGCCAGCGGGTTACCGGCGTCTCGAAGGTGCTGCCTCTGGCTTCGCCGGGATGCTGCACGGCAACGAACAGCGTCGTCATGTCCGGCGTCATCATCGGGCCGCACATCTCGGCGCCG
>JBFWYV010000294.1:0-6033 GCA_050186055.1 Hyphomicrobiaceae bacterium
GGCAACTGTCGTTCCTGCAGCGTTCGAGCGGCGGCGCCTGGCTGCGGCAGGAGGGGGCGGACGGATCCTCGGTGCTGACCTCGGCCAGTGTCACGGCGCGGGGTCTCAAGCTCGGCCGGGTGATGATCCTGCAATACGACCGCAACGGTGCTTTCGTCGAGCACATCGAAGGCAAGTCAGCCCAGCTCAAGGACGGCTACTGGGAGATCGAGGATGCGCTGGTCACGCGGACGGGAACGCCGGCGGAACGTTTCGCGACCTATCAGGTCAGCACCTACCTCAGTCCGGAGCGCGTCCAGGATGCGCTCGGGACAGCAATCTCGATGTCGTTCTGGGAACTCCCGGGCATTATAGAAGCGACGGAAAAGGCTGGACTTTCTGCCAACCAGTTCAGGATTCAGTATGAGTTGCTGCTGTCGCGTCCGCTGCTGTTGATCGCCATGGTGCTGATGGGAGCCACGGTTTCGCTGCGGTCGTTCCGCTCCGGCAAGATCCAGACCATGGTGGTCTACGGAATGCTCGGCGGGTTCGCATTCCTGCTGCTGGCGGAGGTATCGCGCCAGGTCGGCATCGCCGGCCTGGTGTCGCCGTCGGTTGCCGTATGGGTGCCGGTCTGCATAGCCACGCTGACGTGCGTGACGGTCCTTCTCTATCAGGAAGACGGGTAGGGGCTGCGGAGAAGCCGGTGAGCGGCTCCCGCGGCCTGACAGCCGGCGGCAACCGATTGATCGCCGGTTAATTTAGGGGGCACTGTGTCGGAAAGGTCATTCCGATCGTGGGGGCGAACCGGTATGGTGATCCGGACCGTGAGAAGGGGGATGATGGGGGTCGTCCAGCAGGATTGGCGTTGTGTACCGGTGGCAGCCGGATGTCGGCTGTTTGCAGCGAAGCCGGGTGCAAGGGCGGTTGTATCCGAGCAAGTGTCTGATTGATCGAGGGGAAATTAGGCGTGGTTCGCGGGAGAATGGGCGAGTGATGCGTCGCTGCCCGAGGATTTGGCTGGACGGGGTTGTTGACCTCGCGGGACGCTCGTGGCCGGTGCCGGCTGCGCGTGCCGGCGCGCGGCTAGTCGTCCTTCTGGCTATGCTCCTCGTTCCAGGGTTGCACTCCGCTGCCGTCGCCCAGACCTCTTCACCCGCACCGCTGCGGTTTGTCGCTCCGGGCAGCAGCGGTGCCGACGCAAGGACGTTCGGCCGTAGCAGCGGCGCGGTGAACGGCGTCGTCGGGCCTATCCGCAAGGGCGATCAGACCACGCCGCTGTATCTCAACGCCGACGAGCTGGAATACGACACGCGGCACAACCGCGTCGTCGCCCGCGGCAGCGTGCAGATCTTCTACAACGAGAACGAACTGTCGGCCGACCAGGTCATCTACGACCAGAATGCAAACACGCTGACGGCGGTCGGCAATGTCCGCCTCAAGCAGCCGGACGGCGCGATCGTCTATAGCGAGAAGATCGTAACGACGGCGGATTTCGCCGAGGCGTTCGTTCAATCGCTCAGCATCGTCGGTAAGGACGAGACCCGCATCGTCGCCCGTCGCGCCATTCGCCGCGACGGCAACGTGACAACGTTCGAACAGGGCAAGTTCACACCATGCCGGAACGATCCCGGCAAGCCGCCGCTGTGGTGCATCGCTGCGCAGCGCATCATCCACGACAAGGAAGCGGCAACGATCACCTATCAGGACGCCCAGTTCGAATTGTACGGGATGCCGGTGTTCTACTTGCCGTATTTCCAGCATCCCGATCCCTCGGTGAAGAACCGCTCCGGCTTCCTCATCCCCGAGATCTCGCACGACGGGACCCGCGGCACGATGGTCGAGGTGCCGTACCATTTCGCGCTCGCACCGAACTACGACTTCCTGTTCCATCCGCTCTACATGTCGAAGCAGGGCGTGCTCTGGAAGGGCGACTGGCGCCACAAGGTCAACTTCGGCAATGACGTGAGCGGCGTCTACAATGTGAAGCTCGCCGGCATCGAGCAGAACAACAGCACGGATGTCAACGAAGACCTCCGCAACAAATGGCGCGGGAGCGTGGAGACCCACGGCCGGTTTTCGTTGGCGTCGTGGTGGAGTTTCGGGTGGGATGTGATCGCAGAAAGCGACAAGGCGTTCCGGCAGTTCTACCGGCTCGACAACGTGCTGCAGAAAGACCGCGTCAATACCGGTTTCGTCGCCGGGATGAGCGATCGCAACTACCTCGGGCTATCGGTCTATCATGTCGGCGGGATCTATCTGAACGACGATCTGAATACGCTCACTCCCGGCGTCACCGCGCCGTACGTCCCGTCTCAGGCCAGTCCGAGCCTCGCCCCCGTGATGGATTACGACTACACGGTCGGTCAGCCGGTGGCGGGCGGCGAACTCAAGGTCAAAGCCAACGCGGTCAGCTATGCGCAGGACCTGAACTTTACCGATGGCGGCGGCGTCCAGAGATCGATCGGTCAGAAGGTCAACAGGGCCACGGCTTCGGTGAGTTGGCGGCGCAAGCTGATCGACCAGCTCGGCCAGACATTCACGCCGTTCTTTGCTCTGCGCGGCGACGTTCTCGACGTGCAGAACGGCGTCGACCCGGAGACGCAGCTTGTCATCGATCAGCAGTCGGTTGCCCGCGGCGTGGCGACGGCAGGTGTCAATTACGCCTATCCATTCATCGCGACCACCTCCACCGCCAGTCACGTGATCGAGCCGGTGGGCCAGATCATCGCGCGGCAAGGCAGCGTCAACCAGCGTAATCTGCCGAACATCGACGCCCGCAGCGTCATGTTCGACGACGTCAACCTGTTCGAGGAAAAGACGTCGGGCTACGATCGTATCGATACCGGCGTGCGCGCCAACTACGGCTTGCAGTACACCTTCCAGTCGTTCGCCGGCGGCTCCGCGCGGGTTCTGGCCGGACAGAGCTACCATCTGAGCGGCGACAACATCTTCAACAATCCGGGGGTCGATTCCGACGGCAACTACCTGATGTCGCCGGAGAGCGGCCTGCAGCGCAGCGCATCCGACTATGTGTTCGGCCTGTACCTGTCGCCGGTGAGCCTGGTGCGGGCGGTTGCTCAGGCCCGACTTGACGAGGAAACCCGCGCCTTGCGTCGGGCAGACGCGCAGGTCACGACGAGCTGGGGACCGGTATTGGCAAGCGCTGCTTACGCCTATACATCGGCCAGTTCCCTGTTGAACGCCGCCGAGGATCAGGAGGAGGTTCAGGGTCTGCTCGGTCTGCGCCTCACCGACCGGTGGAGCGTCTACGGGATGATCCGTTACTCGATCAATCAGAGCCAGACGCTTCAGGACGTGATCCAGCTACGGTATGCGGATGAGTGCTACGTGATGACCGCTTCTTACGTGGAGGACCGCATCACCGACCCGACGCGGAACCTCACGCCGGACCGCACGCTGATGTTCCGCTTCGAGCTGAAGCACCTCGGCGAATTCCGCTACCGGACCACGGCGCTGGATAACGTTCTTGGCGCGAACCAGTTGACGCCGCAGTAACACGTCCCCGGTTCCGGCACCGGAAAACGCAGCGCTGCACCATGGGCGATGCGTTGCCGGGTCATCCTCCCTCGCTCTACCCGCAGGCCATTAACTCCAGCCTGAAATACTGGTGCATCGCCGGTCCGTTGCGGCGGAGTCCCCTTTGAGCTGCCTTGCCTTGGCCACGCTCGCTGTGGATAAGCTGACTGACCGGACGCGCCTCAGGCTAATATGAGACGTGCGACTCACAAACAGGCGGCACGGCCCGCCAAAAGCCACGGGAACTTGACGATGGTCTCCTCGCCAGGCCCGCGACTGATCCTGCGATCATGCTCGGTGGTCTCCATCACAACGGCAGCACTGCTGCTGCAAGCCGGGTTGCCGGGAGCGGCCCATGCCCAGGACGTCCAGAACCTGCCAGGTCTGATCGTGACGGCCCCGCCTCCCGGGACCACGATCACCCGTCCGCCAACCGGCGCGGCGCCTCCACTCGGAGGCCGGCAGCCGCGAGCGGCTCCCCCGCCGTCGAGCTCTCCTCGCGCAAAAGCGCCCACGCAGCGGCAGACGACGAAGCCCAAGCCGAAGCGGTCTACCAAGTCCGCGAGCGCTGCGCCAAGCACATCTGCCGCTCCCGGCGCGGGCAAAGGCGGCGGCACTCGACTGGCATTGATCGTCAACGGGGAAGCGATCACCGAGTACGACATCACGCAGCGGGCGAAGCTGCTCGGCATGCAATCCGGCGGCCTCGGGGGCCGGATCCAGGAAAACTACAAACGGCTCGCCAAATCGAAGGCGGTGAACGAGGAATGGAAGAGGCTGGTTCAGGCGACGATCGAGGCCAACCAGCGCTCGAAGACGCGTGACCAGATCATCGCCATGATCAAGGCCAAGCAGGCGGTGTTCGTGAAGCAGCTTCAGCAGCGTGCCGTCGAGAGCGCGCGGGCGAGCGTTGTCCCGGCTGCGCGCAAGAAGGCGCGTGAGGAGCTGATCGACGAGGCGATCAAGCGGCAGGCGGCCAAGCGCGAGGGCGTCTCCTCCGACAAGGCGGCGGTCGATGCGATGATCAAGCAGATGGCCAGCCAGAACAAGATGACCGCGCCCCAGTTCGCCGATCACTTCAATAAGATGGGCATCGACTTCGCGACGTTCCGCGCGAGGTTCGCGACGCAACAGGCCTGGGTCGAGGTCGTCCGCAAGAAATACGGCTATCTGGTCAATCCCAACAACCGGGACATCGACCGGCTGCTCCAAGGCGATTCGGCGGGTGAGGATCGCATTGAGTTGCAGGTCCAGCGCGTACTGATCCCGCTGCCGTCCAAGCTCGATCAGCGGGCGATGGCCCAGCATGTGGCCGAGGCCGAACGGCTCCAGCGGCAATTCCGCGACTGCCGGACCACGGCAACGCTCGCCTCGAAGGTCGATGGAGCCCGGTTCGAGAAGCTCGGCACCCGCCCCATCGCCAGCTTCGGCGAGCCGACCAGGACTTTGCTCGCCAGCGCCAAAGAGAACGAGATGATCCCGCCCAACATCACGGATGGCGGCATCGAGCTGCTGGCCGTGTGCAACAAGAACGTGATAAAAGCCTCGGAGGCGCAGCGCAAAGAGAAGGCGAACGAACTGCGTCAGCAGGAGTTCGACCGGATCTCGCGCAAATATCTGCGCGATCTGAGGGCCGAGGCCTACATCGAGGAACGCTGAGCCCAATTCGCCGGCAGGATCTCATGAGTGACCTGCAATCTTCCGGCCCCAGCCGTGACGCGGTGCTGGCGGTTTCGGCGGGGGACCCGGCCGGGATCGGTCCCGATATCGCGCTGACGGCATGGCGCGGCAGGGCGGCGCACACGCTGCCGCCGTTCGTGCTCTACGGCGATCCCGATACGATGCGGCGGCGGGCCGCCAGGCTGGCGCTCGACGTGCCGGTCGAAACCGTAACGGACCCGCGTGACGCTTCCGGCGTGTTCCCGCGTGCGCTGCCGGTGATCTCCGTGCCGCTTGCCGGCTCCGAGATCCCGGGTCGGCCCGACAGCCGCAACGGCAAGGCGGTCATACAGGCGATCGAGCTGGCGGCCGCTGACGTTGCGCGCGGTCGCGCCATTGCGCTGGTCACCAATCCGATCGCCAAGAGCGTGCTCTATGACGCGGGGTTCAAGCATCCGGGGCACACGGAGTTCCTCGCCGAATTGGCTGAATTGCACTTTCCGGGACGGCACTACAGATCCGTCATGATGCTGGCGTGCGACGAGCTCCGTGTCGTTCCGCTGACGATTCATGTCGCTCTGGCGACGGTGCCCGGATCGATATCGGTCGGGCGCATCGTCGAGACCGGGCGGATCATGCACGAGGCGCTGGTCGACAGCTTCGGCATCGCGCGCCCTCGGATCGCGGTGGCCGGGCTCAATCCGCATGCCGGTGAGAACGGGACGATGGGCACGGAGGATCGCGATATCATCGCCCCGGCGATCCGTCAGCTCACGGCAGAAGGGATCGCCGCGACCGGTCCGCATTCGGCCGACACCTTGTTCCACGCGGAGGCCCGGAACAGTTACGACGCGG